>NZ_CP071589.1:655466-983199 GCF_017357005.1 Staphylococcus simiae
CAACATAGGAGTTGTTAACCTTTAATTTTTTATAATTACTTCGAAGATAGCCATCTTATTCATTAATGTGGAATGTATGATGGCAGTTATCCTCAACTTAGCGTGGCTGACTACGATTATAAAATAATACTTTATAATCTGAATAGTTATTGCCAAGCACATCATATTAAGCATAAAAGATTTTGTTCAACATTTTTGTTGTTACTCACTTAATTAAAAATAAATATAGTTAAAAAATTTCGTAAAGTATCAAAATTTCACAGTATATACTTTAACTAAAGCTAATCGTAAGTACGTGTACCTAATGGTTGATAGTTTAATAATGTATCCATTAATTCTTCTTTTGTGTCACATAATGGTGCTAAATTTTTATATTTAGAATCTATAAAGCCTTCATCAATCATATGATTAATCAGTGATTGTAAGGGGTTGAAAAAGCCATTTAAGTTAAATACTGCAATTGGTTTTTCATGAATACCAATTTGAGCCCAACTATACATTTCGAAGAATTCTTCTAATGATCCAGCTCCACCAGGGGCCATAATGAAAGCATCTGCTAATTCTGTCATTTTATCTTTACGTGCATGCATAGAATCCACAAGTATAAGTTGAGTTAATTTTTGACTTGTAATTTCTCTTTCATCTAGCATTTTTGGCATGACACCAATGGCAGTACCACCATGATCTAGTACGCCATCTTGTATTGCACCCATTATACCTATAGAACCAGCACCAAACACTAATTCATAACCTTGTTCAGCCATATATTTTCCCAGTTCGTAAGCTTCTTTAACATATGATGGGTCATTACCTTTACTTGCACCACAATAAACAGCTATTCTTTTCATTTTAATTAAACTCCTTTTGTTGTAGATAGTATATTTAATAATGATTGTTCGAATTGTTTGCGATCAGCTTTCGTAAAGCGAGATGGGCCTTTATGACGGCCACCTTGTTTTCTAATTTGAGCATTTAAATGTCGTTTATCCAGTAGTTGTTGAATGTTTTGATGGTTATAAACTTTGCCATTATGATGCATGACTATAGTAACTTTATCGATTAATAGGCTCGCTAAGCCATAGTCTTGCGTTATAATAATATCTTCTGGCTTAGATTACTTAACAATTTTATAATCTACAGCATCTGGTCCATCATCAACATAAACAATTGATACGTGCTCAGGGTATTGTTGATTTGAAAAGTGGCTAAAACTTCTTATAATAGTTACAAAAATGCCTGTCTCTGTTGTTAAATCTACAATAGAATCAACAACAGGACAAGCATCTCCATCAATGATAATTTGAGTCAAATTTTATTATGCCTCGCTATGATCATTTTTATTTTGTTTTACAATACTTTTAGCCACATAATCTTTATATTTTTTCATTTCTTTGATGCGAGCTTTTTCAGCATCTTGTTGTTGTTTTTGTTCTTCTTTATGACGCTTTTCGATATTTTTTTGCAATTTCTTGCTCATTTTATCTATTTCTTTACGATTTTGTTCTGCTAATTTTTCACCTTTTTTCTCTGTTTTATCGTCTAATGTACCAGGTGTTAAACCAACTTTTTCTTCGTATTTTTGTGTTTTTTTCATATCTTTAATACGTTGTTTCTCGTTTTCTTCACGTTGTTTTTGCTCTTCTTTATGACGTTTTTCAATGTTCTTTTGAAGCTTTTTGTCTAGTTTATCAGCTTCTTTACGATTTTCTTTAGCTAATTTTTCGCCTTTTTTCTCGATATAAGCTGGATCATGTTCTTTAGCAAATTTTTTCAATTCACGTTTATTATCAAAGTCTTGTTTTTTATCTCCAACATATTCTTTAACATCTGAAGCTGTATTTGAAATAACTGAAGATGTTTTTGAAGCAACTTTTGAAGCGCTATTTGTAACTTTTTGAACATCGGGGTGTTCTTTAATGCGTTTACGTTCTATAACTAATGGTACTAATACTAGTGGTAACACATTAATCATAAATTTAACGACTTTTCTCTTGTTCATAAATGTTTCCTCCAAATGTTAATTATTATATATACATACCCAATGATACATTAAATTAAACGATTAGCGTAATAATAAGTGATGCGTAAAATACAGGTTCTCTGTTTTTTAGGACTGATAAATAAAAAAACAATATTTTAAAACGCAAATTATTTTGAAGCCGAGACTCCTGAGGGAGCAGTGCTAGTCGAAGACTACAGGCTGAGACAGCACCCTCGGAAAGCGAGGCTTAAAAAAATTATATATCAGTCCAATTTGGGAGAGAACCAAAATACAAGCTTATTAATGATGTTTGATAAACGACAAAAAAACAATCAACTCAATTTTGATTGTTGAATCATAAGTTGAGCTGATTGTTTTTGTATATGACATGATATCAATTTTGTTATAAGCACATTTAATAAGTAATTAAATGTGTTTACCAATACCAAAGCCGAAGTATAGGATTGCAATAATGATAACTAAGATAATTCTATAAATTGCAAAAGGTACTAATTTAATTTTGTTAATTAAGTGTAAGAAAGTTTTAATGGCAATTAAGCCAACTGTAAATGCTGCTAAAAACCCAACGATATAAAATGGAATATCCACAAGTTGTATATCTCTAAAGTGTTTTAATAGTGATAGACCGCTTGCAGCAAGCATAATTGGGACAGCCATGATAAATGTAAAATCTGATGCTGCTTTGTGATTTAATTTCATTAAGACACCAGTTGAAATAGTTGAACCAGAACGACTGAAGCCAGGCCACATTGCTACTGCTTGAGAGATACCAATAACAAATGCTTGGAAATAGTTAATTTGATCGACAGTTTGTTGGTGTTTGACCGTCGCTGAATATTTATCGGCGATAATCATATAGATAGCACCAATTAATAAACCTACCATTACTGTTGGTACACTAAATAAATGCTCTTCAATAAAATCATCGAATAATAAACCTAAAATACCTGCAGGAATCATACCCACTAAGACATGTAATAAATTTAAACGTTTAGGTTTAGAACGTTTAGGTTGTTGAGAGATATCTTCAACATGTTTATGTTTACCTATATGCAATATTTCTAAGAAACGTTCACGAAAAACCCATGCTGCAGCAAAAACAGAACCTAATTGAATAACAATTTTAAATGTAAATGCTGACTGAGTTCCTAAAAATTGTGATGATTTTAACCACATATCATCAACTAGAATCATATGGCCAGTTGAGGATACAGGAGCAAACTCGGTTAAACCTTCAACGACGCCTAAAATGATTCCTTTAATTAACTCAATAATGAACATAATGTACCTACTTTCATAGTCATATTATTTGTTTGTAATTTTAAAAATACCATTTTATGATAGCATATAAAAATAATGTCATGCTAGTTTTAAAATAAATACTAGACTCAAGACTGATACGGGAGTGGGATAGACATAAATTATTTATAAAATTTATGTCGTAGTTCCACCTTGGCAAGACTGATTAGGCTTTCAAAACGTTGATTTATTAACATTTTATAATACAGACAGTTCCTGCCATTTGCAGCATATTAATTATAGGATGCTTTCAACCTCATTTCCTAAATTTATGAGCTTTTTAATATGATTTTTCAAAAAAACTTTTATAATAGGCGTAGGTGATATAATTGTGAAAAAATTAACAGCTTTAGCTTTAAAATATAAAATATATCCAATTTTGATGTTTATTATGAGTATTTGTTTAGGCATTACAGTGATCAGTCAAAATATATTGATTGCTGATTTTTTATCTGCAATGTTAAATCGCCATTATGATGGTCTAATGCATATATTATGTATTATTGTTATCGTACTTATTTTGCGTGCAGTAATTCAACATCTTAATCAACGCATAGGAGATAAACTAGCTTATAAAGTTAAATTACTTTTGAGAAAACAAATGATATCAATACATAATAAGTATCCAATTGGTGAACAAATGGCAATGTTGACTGAAAATATTGATGGTATGGGCCCGTTTTATCGTAGTTATTTACCACAAGTTTTTAAATCGATGATGGTGCCGTTTATTATTATAGTAACCATGTTATTTATACATTTAAATACGGCAATAATCATGATAGTAACTGCACCATTTATACCGTTGTTTTATATTATTTTTGGTCTGAAAACAAGAGATGACTCAAAAGATCAAATGACTTATCTTAATCAGTTTAGTCAGAGATTTTTGAATGTTGCTAAAGGGTTAATAACCTTAAAACTATTTAATAGAACTGAACAAACTGAGCACAATATTTATGAAGATAGTACTAAATTTCGTGATATTACTATGAAAATTTTACGAAGTGCTTTTTTATCTGGCTTAATGTTGGAATTTATTAGTATGTTAGGTATTGGTTTAGTTGCTTTAGAAGCTACGTTAAGTCTTGTAGTTTTTAAAACAATTGATTTTAGAACTGCTGCAATTGCTATTATTTTAGCGCCGGAATTTTATAATGCGATTAAAGATTTAGGTCAAGCATTTCATACTGGTAAACAAAGTGAAGGTTCGAGTGATGTAGTCTTTGAATATATTGCTCAACAACAGCAACTAGAGCAATCACAGACTATTATGAATCCACAACAACAAGCAATCATCTCTTTTAAAAATGTAAGCTTTGCCTATGAATCTCATCATAATGTGTTAAAGCATATTAACTTGGCAGTGTACAAAGGGGACCATATCGCAGTAGTAGGACCCAGCGGTGCAGGAAAAACGACACTTATACAACTGTTAACAGGAAGATTACAACCAACCAATGGTCGAATAAGTTTTCAACATGAATTGACTATTGGTACATTAAGTCAACATCCTCATATTTTTCGTGCATCTATAAAAGATAATATAACAATGTTTCGTCAAATAGAAGATCAGGTTGTTGAGCGAGTCTTAGCAGAAGTTGGTTTATTAAATAAAATACAAACGTTATCTCATGGCATCAATACCATAATTGGCGAAGGTGGAGAAATGTTATCAGGAGGACAAATGAGACGTATTGAACTATGTCGGCTACTGATAAGTAAACCACAATTAGTAATATTTGATGAACCTTCAACAGGTTTAGATATTGCTACAGAACAGATTATACAGCAACTGTTATTCAAATATTTTAAAGATACTACAATGATTGTTATTGCTCACAGAGATAGTACTATAAGTAACTTATCAAGAAGATTATATTTGGAACAAGGTGAAATAAAAGCGGATGATGAAGACGTTTCAGTTAAATTACAGTCGAGGGAGGAACATGAATGAAATCACGATTACAATTTCGCAGTGATAAAGATTTAATATTAGCGATTATTGTTGGTGTTTGTGGTAGTTTAGTGGCTTTAGCAATGTTCTTCTTAAGTGGCTATATGGTAACTAAAAGTGCTTATGGTGCACCTTTATATGCCCTGATGATATTAGTTGTATCAGTTAAATTGTTTGGATTTATGAGAGCAATTTTTAAGTATATAGAGCGACTGTTATCTCATAAAGCTACTTTTACTATGCTTAGGGATATAAGGGTTCAATTTTTTGATAAATTGGTCAACGTTGTACCTAACGTTTATCGTCAATTTAGTTCTACTGATTTAATTTCACGTATGGTGAGCAGTGTTGAAGCGTTACAAAATATTTATTTGAGAGTGTATTATCCACCAATTGTCATTGGTTTAACAGCTTTAATAACAATGGTGTCAATGTATTTTATTTCAACAGCACATGCTATTTTAATTTTATGTAGTATGGTGATAACATTACTTATTGTGCCATGGCTTAGTGCTAACAAAGCACGTATTTTAAAAGCACAAGTTGCTACTAAACAAAGCCAATTTTTAAATAGATTTTATGATTATAAAGAAGGTTATGAAGAATTACATCGCTTTAAACAAGTAGGGCACTTTCAGCAACTCACTAATGAGGAATTGTTAGATTATACAAAAGCACAATATAGAGAGCAACGTTTTTTAACGCGTTATGATTTGATGTTAAATATTATAGCGATGTTATCAATATTTACTAGTTTGTTTTTAGGTTATATACAAATAACTAATGGAAAATTAGATGTTGTCTATTTAACAAGTATCGTTCTAATGATATTAACATTATTTGAACAAGCAGTTCCAATGACTAATGTCGCATACTATAAAGCAGATACGGATCAAGCATTAAGTGATATTAACAATGTGTTTACCACCTCAGAGACAAGTGGTAATCAAGTATTATTGACACATAATTCAGTAGCATCCGCCTATGTCATAGAGAACTTGTATTTTAAATATTGGAATCAAGAAAATTATGTATTAGAGAATGTTTCTTTAACGATTGATAAAGGACAAAAAGTAGCAGTGATAGGACCTTCTGGTTCAGGGAAAAGCACTTTATTACAATTGCTAGCAGGTTTGTATCACTATGATAACGGAACATTGAAACTCTATAATCAAGAGATAAATGATATTAAAGATGAAGAAAAATATCGAGTAATAAATGGTTTATTACAACAGCAACAATTATTCGATGATACCGTGAAAGCCAATTTATTAACATTGAGCAATGATGACGAGATCAAAGAGGTATTTGAACGATTAGGGCTAGATCATATTTCTTTAGATCGACAGTTAGACTATAACGGTTCGACATTATCAGGAGGAGAAATTCAAAGATTATCATTAGCGAGACTATTGTTAAATAAAGACAAACATATTTGGATACTTGATGAACCAACAACTGCTTTAGACACAAAAAATAGCGAACAAGCTATGCAATTAATTGAAGCTAATGCAGAAACTTTAATTGTAGCTACTCATGATTTAAATTTATTACCTATATTCGATACGATCGTAGTCATGCTAGATGGTAAAATTATCGAACAGGGAAGTTATCAAGATTTACTTGCACAACAAGGTGAATTATGGCGTATGGTTCAATTCAACTCATAATAAAAAGCTTGGCGAATAATTAGCACTCGCCAAGCTTTTTATTAATTATCATTCAATTGAATATTAACCATCATTCTATAAACAATAAATTCTAAACATTACTTTAATTGTCATGACATAAGTTTTTTACTTTTCTTTTGATTCATCAAATGCATATATAACTTTACCTAATAAACGGTTAAGTTCTTTTACTTCATCTTGTGATAATGATGAAGCTGTAGCGACTTTCTCAGATGCATTGCTTAATTCTGGTCTTATACTTTCACTTTTATCAGTCAAGTGAATAAATACTTCACGTTGATCGACTTCGGAACGTTCACGTTTGATTAAATCAACTTGTTCCATTCTTTTTAATAAGGGTGATACTGTACCAGTATCAAGTGCTAATTCAGTTACGACTTTTTTGACATTTACAGGTGATTCATCCCATAAAATAGTCAAAACTAAAAATTGTGGATATGTTAGATTGTATTTCTTAAAGACTTTGTTAGAGTAGTAGCGATTAACTTGTCTTTGAGCATTATACAAACTAAAGCATAGCTGTTCTTTTAAATTATGTTGATCAGACATTAAAGTTCTCCTCCAGACATACTATCCGTAATATAATTTCGGATGGGTAATCATTGTAGTTCATAAAATTGTTAAGAAATTCACAACTTACAACGAAACAATGCCATGCTAAAATTAAAGTATGTTTAAATTTTAGAAGATATTTTTGATTAAATCAAGCAAAAAGATAATATAATATATATGTTATCTTTTTTAAAAATAACTGTAATAGAAAAGAGAATATAATATGAAAAAAATTAAAAACGAAAAAATAAAAATAACAATAATTAATGGATTTTTAGGTAGTGGAAAAACTACTTTACTGACACAGTATATTCATGAATTATTAAAAAATGATGAGAAAGTTAATATTATCATGAATGAATTTGGTAGTTTTGACATTGACAGTAACCATATTGCAGATGATATAGAAGTTCGTTCACTAATAAATGGTTGTGTTTGTTGTGATTTAAAACAAGACTTGGTTAATGAAATGCAAGCACTCATTAAATCAGAAAAAGTAGAACATATTATTATTGAGGCAACAGGAATAGCGCATCCATTAGAAATAATGGTTGCTTGTCAAGATCCACTTATAGTAAATTATTGCGAAAAACCATACGTTATTGGTGTACTTGATGCTAAACGATTTTTAGGTAGAAGTCAATATAGTGACAATACTGTAATGTTAATGGAAGAACAGCTTAAATTAAGTGACGCAATTGTTATTAATAAAATTGATTTGGTAGACGAAGATGCGTTGGAAATCATCTTATCTGAATTACAGGACATAAACCCTGGTGCTATTAGGTTTGAAGTAACTTATGGAGATATAAATTTTGATCAATTAACAAGCAATAATGACAGAATAGACATGACGCATCAACATATTCATCATCATAGTATAACAAGTTTGAAATATACCTTTACAGGTCCAATTGAAAGGCAATTATTTTATCAATTTATTCTAAAATTACCTGATAATGTACTTAGATTAAAAGGATACGTTAGGTTCAAAGACGCAACAACAGATATTTATGAATTTCAATATGCTTATGGTCTGCCTGAATATGGTATTGTTTCTGGTAATTTACCGTTAACTATAGTCATTATTGGCGAAGATATTGATGTTAATCAACTTCGTAATCAATTAGATATGTTACAATTTACTTAATTATTAACTATTATAAAGCTGTCTATTGGAATGGGGTTATATTATGGAACGAATACCTATTAATCAACATGTAACATTTTCTAAATTAATACAAGGCTTTTGGCGTGCCAATCAATGGAATATGACACACCAACAGTTGAATAGATTTATCAATCAATTAGTTGAACGTGGCATAACAACAATGGATCATGCCGATATTTATGGTGATTACGAATGTGAAATAATATTTGGGAAAGCACTAGCTTTATCACCTAAATTAAAAGAAGATATACAATTAGTTACTAAATGTGGAATTATCTTGCCATCAAATAAATATATATTTACAGATGCCCATAGATATGATTTAAGTAAAAAACATATTATTGCATCAGTCGAGCAGTCACTAAAGAATCTGAATGTTGATCATGTAGATAATTTATTGATTCATCGACCTTCACCATTGATGGATCCAGTGGAGATTACAGAAGCAATTGTTACATTAGTAAATGATGGTAAAATTAAATCCTTTGGCATATCAAATTTTAATGAGCAACAATATCAATTATTGAGTAATCAACTGACGAAAGAAAAATTGCATATTAGTGTCAATCAATTAGAATTATCCCCTTATTATGTAGATAATATTAATAATGATATGATTACAGCTATGTACCAACAGCAAGTTAAAGTAATGGCTTGGAGTCCATATGCTGGTGGGAAATTATTCGATTCTTTTGATGACAAAGGGCAAAGAATTTTGACAGTGATTAAACAGATAGCTAATAGGTATGGTGTTTCACCTAATGCTGTAATTATTTCTTGGTTCGACAAATTTCCACATGATATTATGCCTATATTAGGTACGAGTAAATTAGATCGAATAGATCAAGCTATTGAAGGATTATCTGTAACAATTACTGATCAAGAATGGTTTGATATTTATACAGCTGCATTAGGCCACGATATCCCTTAATATTAAACAAGCTAAAAGGAGTTACCTATGGAACAACAGGATAAAAGATTTGAACAACTACGCTTTGAACGTAAATTTGTCATTATTCCGTACGTCGTATTTGCGATTATTATCTTAGTATTGAACATTTTTTATACAGATTTAAAAATAATGATGACATTATTTGGATTGTTTTTTGCGTATAATTTAGTCATGTTATTCATGGCATTTATTAAACATTTTAAACGTACACTAATATTAATGTTAATACTCTCAATTATTAGTGGCGCTGCATTTTTCTTTTTAATTTATGTTTTTGCTATTAATCACATGTAAGGTGAGAAGTTATTGATGTTGTTTGTAATAAGCCTGAGACAAAATAGATTTTAAACTAAAAATGGCATGATTGGCTGTAACTGTCTAGATTATAAAATATTGAAAATTAAACATTTTATAATTATAGTCAGGCTTGCCGACGTGGTGGAACAGACATAGATGTTTTGCAACACTTATGTCTGTTCCACTCTTTTTTTATTCATTTTTATTTATAAAATAGTAAAAATTTTGAAAATTGTGTGTATTGTACTTTTTTATTAATATAATTATCTTTAACATTGATATAATAAAGGTGAAATAATCTACAAAGGGGAGACATATATGGATAAGAGAGATGAAAAAAATACTAAAGTTCAAAATAGAAAGCAAGGAACTAACAAAAAGACATATAAACCTTTATGGATAGTAGTTAGCTTTGTCGTTCTCATTACAATATTAATCATACCAACACCTGCAAGTTTACCGATTATGGCTAAAGCAGCATTAGCAATTCTAGCATTTGCAGTTATTATGTGGGTTACTGAAGCGGTTTCCTATCCTATTTCTGCGACATTGATTTTAGGTCTGATGATTTTGTTACTAGGATTCAGTCCGGTTCAGAACTTAGCTGAAAAATTAGGTAATCCAAAAGCAGGAGATGCTATTTTAAAAGGTAATGACATATTAGGAACGACTAATGCATTAGCACAAGCTTTTAGTGGCTTTTCTTCATCAGCTGTTGCACTCGTTGCAGCTGCATTATTTTTAGCAGCTGCCATGCAAGAAACTAATTTGCATAAACGATTAGCCTTACTAGTTTTATCAGTAGTTGGAAACAAGACGCGTAATATTGTTATAGGTGCTATATTGGTATCTATTGTGTTAGCCTTTTTTGTACCTTCAGCAACAGCAAGAGCAGGTGCAGTTGTACCTATATTATTAGGAATGATTGCAGCATTTAAAGTTTCAAAAGATAGTAAACTTGCTTCATTATTAATTATCACGGCAGTTCAGGCAGTATCAATTTGGAATATCGGTATTAAAACAGCGGCAGCACAAAACTTAGTAGCAACAAATTTTATTAATCAGCAATTAGGTTTTGATGTCTCATGGGGAGAATGGTTTTTATATGCTGCACCATGGTCAGTCTTGATGTCAGTAGCACTCTATTTCATTATGATTAAAGTCATGCCACCAGAATTAGATGAGATCAAAGGTGGAAAACAATTAATTAAAGATGAATTAGCAGCATTGGGACCAGTAAGTCCTAGAGAATGGCGTTTAATCGCTATTTCAATATTATTATTAATTTTTTGGTCTACTGAAAAAGTCCTTCATCCAATTGATTCAGCGTCTATTACAATCATTGCTTTAGGCCTCATGTTAATGCCAAAGATAGGAGTGATCACGTGGAAAGGTGTAGAACATAAAATACCATGGGGCACAATTATTGTCTTTGGTGTAGGTATATCATTAGGTAATGTTTTATTGAAAACTGGTGCTGCACAGTGGTTAAGTGATCAAACATTTGGTCTCATGGGCTTAAAATCCATGCCACTTATTGCTACCATTGCCCTTATTACTATTTTTAATATCTTAATTCATTTAGGGTTTGCAAGTGCCACTAGTTTATCTTCTGCCCTTATTCCAGTTTTTATCTCATTAACATCGACACTAAACTTAGGAGACCAAGCAATTGGTTTCGTCTTAATTCAACAATTTGTTATTAGCTTTGGTTTCTTATTACCAGTAAGTGCGCCACAAAATATGCTAGCTTATGGCACAGATACATTTACTGTTAAGGATTTTTTAAAAACAGGAATACCATTAACGGTTGTAGGGTATATATTAATCATTATCTTTAGTTTGACTTATTGGCAATGGTTAGGATTAATTTAGTAGTTAATTTTTGATAATTATAGTTAATGGTACTGTATAACGCTAAGTTTATCGTAAATAGTTTTTAGTCAACGTCATCTAATAAAATGAAATTTTAAGAATGGTGGTTAAAAATTTGGCAGTTGGCGTGATATTAAATAGAATGTTTAGAACCAAAGATAATCCGCTTTTTGAATATATATTTCAACAACAAGAAGATATTAATGAATGTTATTTTATTATACCTACAGAAGATTTATCAGATGCTTCAACGTTAAAAAAGCAATTTTATTTTGGGACATTACAACGATTTTATGATGATTTAACAAAATTAAAGTTGAGTCCTTTTGTGATGGAATATGATGATGTTATAACATTTTGTCAGCAACATCAGATTACAGAAGTCGTTATTGCTGGTGATATTATGTCCTATCATCATGAAACCTATGACATCCTACATCAGCGACATAAGTACCAACAAGCACAGATTAAAGTAACTTTAATTAAAGGTCATCATTATTTCAAACCAAGTAGAACTAAAAATAAACAACATAATTATTATCAAGTGTTTACAAGTTTTTATAAACAATGGAGACCTTTTTTAAGGATACAAAACTTATATCATTATGATTTAAAAGAGTTGCAATCTATAGTTATTTCAGCTACTGGAGACTATAGCTCAATATATAAAAATGAAGGTACCACACAGCAACATGAACAAGATAAATGGCAACAATTTCTGAAAAATAATATTAACAGTTATACGAGCGGTCGCGATTATTTGCCACAACTTCAAACGAGCCAATTAAGTATCGCATTAGCATACGGAGTGTTAGATATTAACGAAATATTTAACGATTTATTACAGATGTATGATAATAGTGAAGAAAATTTTGAAGCTTTTATCAGAGAATTAATGTTTAGAGAGTTTTATTATATTTTAATGACTGCTTACCCTGAAACATCTAATCAAGCTTTTAAAGAAAAATATCGACAAATTGAATGGTCTGATAATCAATTACATTTTGACAAATGGCGTCAAGGACAAACAGGCTTTCCAATTATTGATGCTGCAATGGCAGAGTTAAGACAAACTGGATTTATGCATAATCGGATGAGAATGGTGGTGTCTCAATTTTTAACTAAAGATTTATTTATAGATTGGACACTCGGTGAAGATGAGTTTCGTAAATACTTAATAGATTATGATGCTGCATCTAATATTCATGGATGGCAGTGGTCGGCATCAACAGGAACAGATGCTGTGCCATATTTTAGGATGTTTAGTCCTATTAGGCAAAGTGAACGTTTTGATAAACATGCATATTACATTAAACAATATTTGCCACAATTAACCGCTATTGATGCTAAGTATTTACATGATACTCATAAATATTATCAAAATATTAGTAAACAAGGTGTTACGATAGGAGTAGACTATCCAGAGCAAATTGTAAATCACAATGTGCAACGACAATATGTCTTAGAAACGTTTAAACAGCTAAAATAACTGTATATATGGTTTTGCAATTGCACAAATGATTATACTTGAATGAAAGCATTAAGTTTTGAGAATTGTATTTTAATATGTAGTATAAAATAAAAAAGCACAAAGGCGATTATTAAATCATCTCTGTGCTCTTTATTTGAGGGCTTATGACCAAGATATTTTTAAATAATATTGTGACAGTTATTTTAAAATAAATAAACAAAAATAGAGGCTTAAAAATTCACAGAAAGTGATAATATAAATATATTTTAAGCGTATTTTCATATTTAACGGTAAGTCCCAATTCGGAAAATGTCGTTCATAATAAAATGTTTGTCTAATAAAGACGCCTAGACCGAATGGTAGCAATGTTAATAAAATACTATGTTTATAACTATATCCCATAGCATGCCATAAGTGACCGATAATGAGTTGAAAGACTATAGTTAATAATAATAAGACGATTAAATTGAATGTCATTTTGCTAACCTAACTCCTTTAACTAAAAGTAATAGAGCACTTTGCATGAGCACCATAAACAATACAAAAATAAAGGCTTTAGGGGTTAATGCTAGCAACATATCTTGAGAAATTTTTAATGGCTCATTAAAAATGTAAACTGAATGAAGACGTAAAAAACGACCAATATATATTCCAAAACCATTTAAAAACATTAATATCAAAACATTAAGTCGATTAAACCATAATTTTGATGTTAAAGTTAAAATCTCAACATAAATTAATATCATAATATATATCGCTAAAAAGACACCTAACAATAGATATGTAAAATATGTCCATTCTAAAATATTGAGACCAGCATAAAAATTAAAATGGAACTGATTTAAATGTATTAAATCTGTCACCATATAAAATGTATTAGGCAAAATCAATACAAATATAGCACAAAAAATAATATATAATGGCCATTCATATTTTTTAGTTGGTTTGAAAAGTTTGAGTAGCAAACTTAATTCAAAAGGAATATAGGCTAGGAATAAATTTAACGTCATAAAATTAAATACTGTATTTTCAAAAAGAGAAATACTAAAGAGTATTAAGAAATATATTCTAGCTATGTATCGAGGTTGCATGTGAATAACACTACTTTCTATCAATTGTGTTAAGCAATTACAATATAAATGACAATAATCTAGTTAACAAAGCATGTCATAACATTATAAAATGCTTAACAAACCATGTTATCTGAATGGATTTGTTAAGCATATATAATAACTTGTCTTAATAAGGTAATCAACTAAAATAAATTACGACTTTGGACTGAGTAAATTCAAACCGATATGATCATTAAATTCACGATTGATATCCATATCAGTTAATGTAATGACAATTTCAGCAGTAGCCGATACGATTGCTTTAGCAAGGTGGCCGCTATAAGTTTGATATTGAGCATCACCAAATGTAGCATGTAAATGCGCAAAAGCTTTATCATCAATTCGTGAAATGTTACCTAATAAGCTTGTTAATTCTAATGGTTGATGAATATGTTTTTCTTCATATTGTTGTGTTGTTAAATTATAGAAATTTAATGTGACATCGTCACAAGCACCAATACCGCTAACAGTTCCAAATTTTTTGTTATGGTCTTCGGCAATGTTAGTGACAGCTGAAACGATATCTTCGCCTTGCTCTAAAACTAATAAAATAACATTTTGAGACACTTGTGTTTTCATGAAAATACCTCCTAAAAAGATAATATGTTATCTTAATTATACATATAAAGTTACGAATAGATAATAAAGTTGAATTTATTATTGTCAAAAAGAGTTAAGTTATAATACAATATAGAAACTTTTAGTAATATAAAAATAATAATAATATATCATCGAGATAGAAGTGATTAACAAAAGAGGTGGGCAAATGAATAAGCAACTATTCACATTATATTTTAATATTTTTCTTATCTTTTTAGGTATTGGCTTAGTTGTCCCAGTATTACCAGTATATCTTGAGGATTTAGGATTAAAAGGTAGCGATTTAGGTCTGCTTGTAGCAGCGTTTGCCTTATCGCAAATGATTATTTCGCCTTTTGGAGGTACTCTCGCAGATAAATTAGGAAAAAAATTAATTATATGCTTAGGATTAGTATGTTTTTCAGCATCAGAGTTTATGTTTGCTGTCGGACATAGTTTTTCAATCCTTATACTATCAAGAATTATTGGTGGCATGAGTGCAGGAATGGTCATGCCTGGTGTAACAGGATTAATTGCAGATATATCTCCAGCAGATAAAAAGGCTAAAAATTTTGGTTATATGTCAGCAATTATTAATTCAGGATTTATCTTAGGACCAGGCATCGGTGGATTCATGGCAGAGGTCTCTCATCGCTTGCCTTTCTATTTCGCAGGAGCATTAGGCGTAATTGCATTTATCATGTCAGTAATCTTAATTACAAATCCTAAAAAAGCTACAACAACAGGATTTCAACGTATTGAACCACAGTTGTTAACTAAAATAAATTGGAAAGTGTTCATTACACCTGTTATTTTAACTTTAGTATTGGCTTTTGGCTTATCGGCATTTGAGACACTATTTTCACTTTATACTTCATATAAAGCTGATTATTCACCTAAAGATATATCTATTGCCATTACAGGTGGTGGTGTATTTGGTGCATTATTCCAAATTTACTTCTTTGATAAGTTTATGAAATATTTATCAGAATTAAACTTTATTGCCTGGTCATTATTATATTCAGCCATTGTACTTGGTTTATTAGTTATCGCTCATAGTTATTGGTCAATTATGATAATTAGTTTTATTGTCTTTATTGGTTTCGATATGATTAGACCAGCCATTACGAACTATTTTTCTAATATAGCAGGTGATCGACAAGGTTTCGCTGGAGGATTAAACTCGACGTTTACCAGTATGGGAAACTTCATTGGGCCTCTGATTGCTGGTGCCTTATTTGATGTTCATATAGAAGCACCATTATATATGGCTATCGGTGTATCATTAGCGGGTATTGTTATTGTATTAATAGAAAAAAGACATCGTATGAGCATGAAAAAACAACAAAATAATTAATAATATAGAGGTTATATAAAAAAGAAGTAGTTATATTAAAATGAATATATTTAAAGTTAATTACTTATCAGTCATGTTTGTGATGTAACATATTAAAAAAAATAAATTTCAAACAGTTATAGTCAGTCATAGCGAGGGGACGAAATAATTTATTTCTGTTCTCTCTCTTTGTATTCAACAGTAAATTTTAATCAAGACAATTAAGACAAGTTGATAAAATTTTGTAACAAATAAATATAATTAGTAATAATAACATTACAAATATTACATTCATTTTAAATTGTAATCCACATATCTTTTTAATAGTAAAACTATGTTAAGATAGAGAAAATTAATTAAGAAATGTGGGTAAGGGGATGACTTTTAAAAATATTTTTTTAAGTATAGTAGCAGTGCTATTAACGATATGTTTAATTATGTTACTTTTTCTAGCAACTAACCAAGATGCCTTAGCAAAAGTACATCAAACAATTAATACATTTTCAAAATTTAATGCGTTATCCCATTCAACTGGGAAAGAAAATTTTAATTTATTCGACATGAAAACTGCTAAAGCTTCAGAAATTGATAAAACTAATAAACAACATAATAAAGTGGATATAATGGATAATAATAAAGAATTCGCAGAGCAAGAATGCCATGTTATTGCGACGAATTATGTGAAGAGGCATGTTAATGATACATTTTATTTGAAGGATGTTAAATATACTGACAAGGCATCTAATTATATCTATTCAAATGGGAATAAAGCAGACAATAAAGCAATTAAAGTAACGCATCAGGGCATATTACAAAGTAAATAGTGTATAAAAAGGTTGATAAGTTTAAATTACTTATTGGCCTTTTTAGTTCTATCAAGCGAAGTGTTTATTAAATATTGTTAGTAGTGCTAAAATAATGATGACTTAATAACTAGTGGAGGTGATAAAATGGCGAAGCATAAAAAGACAAATGCAATGCGTATGTTAGATAGAGCCAAAATCAATTATCAAGTTAACACGTTTGAAGTACCTGAACACCATATTAGCGGTGAAGAAATTGCTAAACTTGTCAATGCCAATGAAACTGAAGTGTATAAAACACTTGTATTAGAAAATCAAGAACATGACCATTTTGTCTTTGTAATACCAGTTAATAAAAACTTAGATATGAAAGAAGCGGCTCATGTAGTCAATGAAAAGAAATTACATTTAATGCCATTAGACGATTTAAAAGCTGTGACAGGATATGTGCGCGGTGGGTGTTCACCAATTGGAATGAAACATTTATTCCCAACTGTATTGGATAAATCGATTGAAAACATAGATAAAGTAAATGTTAGTGGTGGACAAAGAGGTATGCAAATCATTATAGGTGTTAATGATTTAATTCAAATTACTAATGCGACAGTAGCAAATGTTATTCATGAATAGTAGATATTTTGTATGTTATTAGATTTAATTGGAAAGTGTAGGATGAAAATCTTACACTTTTTTATTTTGGTTATAAGACAGAAAAATATTGGTATAGTTCGATCAAAATGACACTGAATATGATTATAGTTTGCAAATGTACATCATTATAGACTGCAATTGATTAATAGCTGCATATAAAAATAGAAAATATCTATTGATTTATAATTGAAATTTAATTTTAAAAGTGCAATTGTTATTTGATCATTGTAAAATTACTGTCACATTTTGATTGTTTTTGATAGTTTTTGGTAACTTTTGATTGATTTGTGAAAGCGTAAACACTATAATACAGAGTGAGATGAGGTGATGATGATAATAACTGAAAAAAGACACGACTTAATCCTAGAACAATTAGGTCAAAAAGACTTTTTAACGCTACAAGAACTCATTGATAGAACAGGATGTAGTGCTTCTACAATCAGAAGAGATTTATCTAAACTTCAAGAACAAGGTAAATTGCAACGAGTTCATGGTGGAGCAATGCTAACATCAAATAGAATGGTTGAAGCAAATTTGACAGATAAAATGGCTACTAATTTAGAAGAAAAAGAAAGCATAGCTAAAATTGCAGCTCAACAAGTTAAAGACAATGATTGTATTTTTATTGATGCCGGTTCTACAACCTTAGAGATGATTAAACATATCAAAGCAAAAAATGTCATTGCAGTTACTAATGGCTTAACCCATGTACAGGTTTTATTACAACAAGGTATTAAAACATTAATGTTAGGCGGTCAAATTAAAGACAACACTTTAGCAACAGTTGGTTCTAGTGCAGTAGAAACGTTACGACGATATCGTTTTGATAAAGCATTTTTAGGAATGAATGGTTTAGATATGAGCTTTGGTTTAACAACACCTGATGAACAAGAGGCATTAGTGAAACAAACTGCGATTCAATTAGCAAATCAATCATTTATATTAATTGACCATTCAAAGTTTAATAAAGTATTTTTTGCACGTGTCTCTATTAATGATCAGACAGTAATCATCACTTCAGATAAAGCATTGAACAACAAAGACTCAGCAGAGTTTCTTCATAAATACAGTTTTATAGGAGGTTCATATGATCTACACAGTAACGTTTAATCCTTCTATTGATTACATCATGTTTACTGATGATTTTAAAATTGATGGATTAAACAGAGCGAAACAGACTTATAAATTCGCAGGTGGTAAAGGGATTAACGTTTCTCGCGTATTGAAAACTTTAGATGTAGATTCTACTGTTTTAGGTTTTGCTGGTGGTTTTCCTGGGAAATTTATTTCTCAAACACTAATTAACAGTAATATTCAAGCACAATTCATTGAAGTGGATGAAGATACTCGTATTAACGTTAAATTAAAAACAGGACAAGAAACAGAAATTAACGCACCGGGACCTAATGTTACTACAAAACAATTTGAAGATTTACTAAATCAGATTAGCAATACAACTGAAGCGGATGTAGTCATTGTAGCCGGAAGTGTGCCTTCAAGTATTCCTAGTGATGCATATGCGCAAATTGCAAAAATTACGCAACAAACTGGTGCACAATTGGTAGTTGATGCAGAAAAAGAATTAGTAGAAACTGTATTGCCATATCAACCATTGTTTATCAAGCCTAATAAAGATGAATTAGAAGTTATGTTTAACACCACAATCACGAGCGATTTTGATGTTGTTAAATATGGTCGACAAATTTTACAACAGGGTGCAAAATCTGTCATCGTTTCATTAGGTGGAGATGGTGCTATTTATATTGATAGTAAGCAAAGTATCAAAGCTGTTAATCCAAAAGGTAACGTTATTAATACAGTAGGTTCTGGTGATAGCACTGTAGCAGGAATGGTTGCTGGGTTATCACAAGGTTTATCTATTGAACAAGCGTTTCAACAAGCAGTTGCATGTGGAACTGCTACCGCATTTAATGATGACTTAGCCACAAGAGATGATATAGAAAAAATAAAATCTCAAGTTACAATTTCTGTACTTGATGGGGAGTGAACTCAATGAGAATTACTGAATTACTGACAAAAGACACAATTGCGATGGATTTAACTGCCACAGATAAAAACGGTGTCATTGATGAATTAGTTAATCAATTAGATAAAGCAGGTAAACTTAGTGATGTAAAAGTATTTAAAGAAGCTATTCATAACCGTGAATCTCAAAGTACAACTGGTATTGGTGAGGGCATTGCGATTCCTCACGCTAAAGTTGCTGCGGTTAAATCTCCAGCAATCGCATTTGGTAAATCAAAACAAGGTGTAGATTATCAAAGTTTAGATATGCAACCAGCACATTTATTCTTTATGATTGCAGCTCCAGAAGGTGGCGCTCAAACACATTTAGATGCACTAGCAAAATTATCAGGTATTTTAATGGATGAAAATGTCCGTCATAAATTATTAAATGCAACGACACCTGAAGAAGTATTACAAATTATAGATGCTGCTGATGATGAAGCTACTAAAGAAGAAGAGCAAGAGCAACAAGCTACAGCTGTTGATACACAGAATAATGAAGTGAAAGATTCTAGCGAACCTTATGTACTAGCTGTTACAGCATGTCCTACTGGTATTGCTCATACTTATATGGCTAGAGATGCTTTGAAAAAACAAGCTGAAAAAATGGGCGTAAAAATTAAAGTAGAAACAAATGGTTCTGGTGGTATAAAAAATCATTTAACAGAACAAGACATAGAACGTGCAACAGGTATTATTGTTGCAGCAGATGTTCATGTTAATACTGATCGTTTTGATGGTAAAAACGTTGTTGAAGTACCTGTAGCAGACGGTATTAAACGTCCAGAAGAATTAATCAATATGGCTTTAGATACAAGTCGTAAACCATTTGTAGCTCGTGATGGTAATCATAAAGCTGCTTCAGATAACAATAACGAAAAATTAAGTCCAGGAAAAGCATTTTATAAGCACTTGATGAATGGTGTTTCTAATATGTTACCGCTTGTAATCTCAGGTGGTATTATTATGGCAATAGTATTCTTATTCGGTGCTAACTCATTTGATCCAAAGAGTTCTGAGTATAATGCCTTTGCAGAACAATTGTGGAACATTGGTAATAAGAGTGCCTTTGCATTAATTATTCCTATCTTAGCTGGATTCATTGCGCGTAGTATTGCTGATAAACCAGGATTTGCAGCTGGTCTTGTTGGTGGTATGTTAGCAATTTCTGGTGGTTCAGGATTTATTGGTGGTATTATCGCAGGTTTCTTAGCAGGTTATTTAACTCAAGGTGTTAAAGCATTAGTTCGTAACTTACCTCAATCATTAGAAGGATTGAAACCTACGCTTATCTATCCTTTACTGACAGTTTCAGCAACTGGATTACTAATGGTGTATGTCTTTAATCCACCAGCTTCATGGCTCAATCATTTATTATTAAATGGCTTAAATAGTTTATCAGGTTCAAATATTATGTTATTAGGTTTAGTTATTGGTGCTATGATGGCGATTGATATGGGTGGTCCATTCAATAAAGCAGCATATGTTTTTGCGACAGCAGCCTTAACTGAAGGAAATGCTGCACCAATAACAGCAGCTATGGTCGGAGGTATGATTCCGCCATTAGCCATTGCAACAGCAATGTTAATATTCAAACGTAAATTTACTAAAGAACAACGAGGATCTATTATTCCAAACTATGTAATGGGCTTATCATTTATTACAGAAGGTGCTATTCCATTTGCAGCAGCTGACCCATTACGTGTCATTCCATCAATGATGGTTGGTTCAGGTGTTGGTGGAGCAATTGCGTTAGGTTTAGGTTCAAGAATTGCAGCACCTCATGGTGGTATCTTTGTAATTGTAGGAACTGACTTCTCACACATTTTACAAACATTATTGGCATTAGTAGTTGGAACGGTTGTTTCAGCGTTAATGTATGGTATTTTAAAACCAAAAGTAACACAGACTGAAATTGAAGCATCTGAAGCAATGGATGAGTAATTAAGATATAACGGAAGTTGAGACTTAAGCGTTTCAACTTCTGTTTTTTATTTTGCCCTTAGGATTTATATTGGTTTACTTTGGTAGGTTATTAAATTTAGTAGATATAAATAGAGTTCTCTATGTATTAGTATAATTTGGGATAGAACCATAAATATTAGCAATAGACTAATTATCGCATCTTTCAATTGATTTTGATCTCGCTATGAGATGTTGTTATAACTATAGAACGAATGGTATCAAAGTCAAATTGACTGATATAAAACAGTTACAGTTTAGATAATAAATTGTTAGATTATCCACTTTTTATAGTATATTAATATGAGAATAATTAAACATATAGTAAAATAATGACTGACTTTAAGGAAAAATTGAGTAAAGAAGGTTATAACGTGTCACAAACAATCATTTATAATGGTAATGTTTATACAGAACATGGGAAAATTGAACAAGGTTATATACATATTTGTGATGGCAAAATTAAGAAAGTTGGGGAAGGGGATTTTGTTCAACAACTTGATGTTAATGAACGTCAGCATGTCGAAATGATCGATGCCAAAGGTCATCATATATTACCTGGTTTTATAGATATTCATATTCATGGTGGTTATGGTGAAGACGCCATGGATGCATCATTTGAAGGTTTGCAACATTTATCACAGTCATTGCTATCAGAAGGTACAACGTCATTCTTAGCAACAACTATGACACAATCAACTGATAACATTACAAAAGCTTTAAGTAATATTGCTAATTATAGTCAACAACAAAGTAATGATGACTGCGCAGAAATCATCGGTGTACATTTAGAAGGACCGTTTATTTCTGAACATAAAGTAGGTGCACAACATCCACAATTTGTTCAGCGACCTTCTAGTGAGAAAATTCGCAACTTCCAACAAACTGCTAATGGTTTAATAAAAATTATTACCTTTGCTCCGGAAGTAGAAGGTGCATTGCAGACATTAAATGATTTGAAAGATGAATTTATTTTTTCAATCGGTCATACAATTGCAACTTTTGATCAAACAAATGAAGCGGCCATGAATGGTGCGAAACATATTACCCATTTATACAATGCTGCGTCACCATTCCTCCATAGAGAGCCAGGGGTGTTTGGTGCAGCGTGGTTAAATGAACAGCTTAATACAGAATTAATTGTAGATGGCATACATGCTCATCCAGCAGCTGTAAAAATTGCTTATCGATTAAAAGGCAATAAACATTTTTATTTAATCACTGATGCTATGCGTGCAAAAGGTATGCCTGATGGAGATTATGATCTTGGTGGACAAAATGTTATTGTTAAGGATAATGAAGCTAGATTAGCTGATGGAACATTAGCGGGAAGTATATTAACAATGAATCAAGGTTTGCACAATTTACTTAACTATACCGAAACTTCTATAGAAGAGTTATGGCGTGTAACGAGTTTAAATCAGGCTATTGCTTTAAATTTTGATGATAGTAAAGGGAGTATTAAAGAAAATAAAGATGCTGATTTAGTTATCGTAAATGATCACATCGATGTTTTAACCACCATAAAAAATGGTAAAAAGCATAACTATAAGCCTTATTAAATAATATATTGAAATATAAAAGGTATATCATTTATTTACAAAAGCATAAAATATTGTGCTAAAATAGAAGCAATACATTTTTTTTCGGAGGTGTCGCAATGGGAAGGCCATAGCATGTAATCTTATCAGCAACTACGTAGATAATAAAGAATACGTGTTACCCATCAGTGACACACATTATATGGAGGTGAATCCCTAGATATAGGGAACAAACTTGGAGACTTCGACCATAATTAGTTTGATTATATTTATTTTATTAATTGCATTAACTACTGTCTTTGTAGGATCAGAATTTGCATTAGTAAAAATTAGAGCAACAAGGATAGAGCAATTAGCAGATGAAGGTAATAAGCCAGCTAAAATTGTTAAAGCAATGATTGCAAACTTAGATTATTATCTTTCAGCATGTCAATTAGGTATCACAGTAACATCTTTAGGTTTAGGTTGGTTAGGAGAACCGACTTTTAATAAACTTTTACGTCCTTTATTTGAAGCAATGCATTTACCTAGTGCATTAATTACAACAATTTCATTTGCTGTAGCATTTATTATTGTGACGTATTTACATGTAGTTTTAGGTGAATTAGCACCTAAATCATTAGCTATTCAACATACAGAACGCATTGCCTTATTATATGCACGTCCATTATTTTATTTTGGTAATATTATGAAACCATTAATTTGGTTAATGAATGGTTCGGCTCGTGTTATTATAAGAATGTTTGGTGTTGATCCAGATGCTCAAAATGACGCTATGTCAGAAGAAGAAATTAAAATTATTATTAATAATAGTTATAATGGTGGAGAAATTAACCAAACAGAATTGGCATATATGCAAAATATCTTTTCATTTGATGAAAGGCATGCCAAAGATATCATGGTGCCTAGAACACAAATGGTAACGCTAAATGAACCATTCAATGTAGATGAATTACTTGAAACAATTAAAGAACATCAGTTTACACGTTATCCAATTTCTGATGATGGTGATAAAGACCATATTAAAGGTTTTATTAATGTTAAAGAATTTTTAACTGAGTATGCTTCTGGGAAACCTATTAAAATTGCAAACTATATTCATGAATTGCCTATGATTTCTGAAACTACACGTATCAGTGATGCATTAATTAGAATGCAACGTGAACATGTACATATTAGTTTAATTATTGATGAATATGGTGGTACAGCTGGTATTTTAACAATGGAAGATATCCTAGAAGAAATTGTTGGTGAAATTCGTGATGAATTTGATGATGATGAAGTCAATGATATCGTTAAGATTGATGATAAAACATTCCAAATTAATGGCAGAGTGTTGTTAGATGATTTAACTGATGACTTTGGCATTGAATTTGAAGACTCAGATGATATTGATACGATTGGTGGCTGGTTACAGTCACGTAATACGAATCTACAAAAAGATGATTTTGTTAACACAACCTATGATCGTTGGGTAGTATCTGAAATTGATAATCATCAAATTGTTTGGGTAATCTTAAATTATGAATTTAATGCAACAAGACCGACGATTGGTGAAGATGATGAAGTAGACGAAAAATCTGAATAAGAGTAAAATGCACAGCTTGAGATTGATGAAATCTTAAGCTGTTTTTATTGTGCGCCCGGCATGGGTAATTACTAGACGGTGAAAGTCCGTTACAGGCTTGGTAGTAGGAACTGTTAGCGAAAGACAAGGGTGTCCATTGTGAAATGGAATCTGAAGGAAGTCGGACGCAAACACTCGCACTGACGAACAGAAATATCATACAAGGCTATGTGGAATGGATGAATCTGCAATACAAGATAAAGTCCGATACTACCCGAGTTCTATATAGTAAATGATGCAGTGGAATGAGTGGAAAGTGGTTACTCTTACCCGGGGAGGTCTCATCAGCGATAAAAAAATCGTAGTAATAACGAATGATGAGAAGTCAGCAGAGGTCATAGTAGGTAGAAATACTGAAGGACTGAACAATATTCATACAAAGTAAAGAATGGAGGTTAGAGATTTACAACGTACAGAATACAATTAATGATTGGCAACTCATAGAAAGATAAGTAGTGGAACGAAAAAGGATATATGAGTGCGTACAGTAAATCTTAGGTGAAATGAAAGAAATGTATCGTGAGTCTCCATCTATGATGGAGCTTGTTGTAAGAGAGAATAATATACAAAAAGCAATTAAGAAAGTGAAGAAAAACAACGGTGCACCTGGCATCGATGGCATGCGAGTAAGTGAATTAACATCACATTTCGCAAAATACTTTCCACAAATTAAACAAAAACTGCTTGATGGCACGTATAAGCCACAAGCAGTAAGAAAGGTTGAAATACCTAAATCAAATGGGAAAAAGCGCGTGCTTGGAATCCCTGTCGCAAGAGACAGAGTTATCCAACAAGCCATTAAACAAGTCATTGAACCTAGTATCGACCGTACTTTCTCAAAACACAGTCATGGCTTTAGACCGAATCGTAGTACAGGAACTGCACTTAAAGAATGTGCAACATACTATGAAGAAGGTTACTTAGTTGCAGTTGATTGTGATTTAAAACAGTGCTTTGATATGTTGAACCATGATAAATTAATGTATCTATTTGAACGACATGTTCAAGATAAAGCCATTTCTAAATTTATTCGTAGAAGCCTACAGGTTGGTGCAATCGACCTCAATGGTAATTATCGAAGTAGAGAAATAGGTGCACCGCAAGGTGGTGTTATTTCCCCGTTACTTTGTAATATTTATCTTCACGAATTAGATAATGAATTGGAGAAACGTGGTCATCGCTTTGTTCGTTATGCAGATGACTTCGTCATCTTTGTACGTACAAAACGAGCGGGTCAACGTGTCATGGAAAGTGTGACAAAGTTTATCGAAAAAGACCTTAAACTTATTGTAAATAGTGAAAAGAGCAAGGTAGGTTCTATCACACGTTTAAAGTTCTTGAGTTGTCTAATGACCAAAGTAAATGGCACTTATCGTTTCAGACCGACTATGGAAGCAAGAAGAAATTTAAAACGCACCTTAAGACGTCTAACGAAACGAAATAGACCAGGTACCTTTAAAGAGATTATATCAGAAATTAATCAAGTAACACGAGGGTGGATAAATTACTTTGGTAAAGGATTTATTACAGGTTTTGTAACGAAGTTACAATCATGGTTAAACCGACGCATTAGACAACTAATCCTCAAAAGATGGAAAAGAATAAAAACCAAATATAAGATGTTACGTAAGTATGGACTTGACCATAAGAGTGCAATGAAAATTGCCAATTCAAGAAAGAAATACTGGCGCTTATCATCAACGCATGAAGTTCATCGTGCACTTACAACAAAACGTCTCTACAAGTGGGGGTTAGAACCATTAACCCAACTCGCAGAGACGGCTTACGCAAGATATTGAACCGCCGAGTACGGAACCGTACGCTCGGTGGTGTGAGAGGACGGATAATCAAATAATGGTTATCCTCCTACTCGATTTTGTTTGTAACAAATGCGTTGATGCTAAATGTGAGGAATTTTCTAATTGCATATATTTTATAAATTGATATATATTTTTGTACTTTTAATTGAGTTAGTAGATGTTTTTGGGGTATGTTATGTATAAGTATATTTTTATGAATGGAGCGAATATAAATGATAAATGACAGCCAAATTTTGAATAATGGCTATCCAATGCCATCAGTTGGTTTAGGTGTTTATAAAATAGATGACGATGAGATGGAAAAAGTAGTCACAACAGCACTAGATGCTGGATATCGTGCCTTTGATACCGCTTATTTTTATGGCAATGAACAATCATTAGGCCGTGCGTTATCGCAAAGTGATATTGCACGTGAAGATTTATTTATCACAACTAAATTATGGAATGATTATCAAGGATATGACAAGACGTTTGAATACTTTAATAAATCACTAGAACATTTAGGTACAGATTATTTAGATCTATTTTTAATTCATTGGCCTTGTGAAGCTGACGGTTTATTTATAGAAAGTTATCAAGCGATGGAAGAACTTTACGAGCAAGGTAAGATTAAAGCGATTGGTGTGTGCAATTTTAAACAACATCATTTAGAAAAATTAATGGCCCATACTAACATTAAGCCCATGATTAATCAAATTGAATTACATCCATATTTTAATCAACAAGATGTACAAGATTTTTGCGATAACCATGACATTAAAGTAACAGCATGGATGCCATTAATGAGAAATAGAGGATTACTAGAAGATCCTGTTATAGTTAAATTAGCTGAAAAATATCAAAAAACGCCTGCTCAAATAGTATTACGCTGGCATTTAGCGCATAATAGAATTATTATTCCTAAATCTAAAACACCTGAACGAATTCGTGAAAACTATAATTTGTTTGATTTTAATTTAGAAATAACTGAAGTAGCTGAAATAGATAGTTTAAATAAAAATGCACGACAAGGTAAAGACCCAGATGAAGTTAAAATTGGTGATTTAAAATAATCATAAACAAATAATTATTTGTATAAGTTGAAGTGGACTAATAAAAATGAAGTACTTATTGTTATAGAGCATTAATAAAATATCACTTAATTCTAAGTAATTAGGTGAGAAGGATGGACACAAATGGAGATAAGGGTCATCATACCTTGTTATAATGAACAAGAAGTTTTAGCAGCAACATATAAGAAACTGACAACAATCATGACTAAAGACAGTGAATTACAAAATTATCATTATAATTTATTATTTATTGATGATGGAAGTAAGGATATGACGATTGATCAGATACAAGAGATAGCTGCAAAAGATAAGCATGTCAATTATATTTCGTTTAGTCGTAATTTTGGTAAAGAAGCAGCTATGATAGCAGGTTTTCAACATAGTCAAAATTATGATGCCGTTGTTATGATTGATTGTGATTTACAGCATCCACCAGAATATATACCAGAAATGATAACAGGCTTTAAAGAAGGTTATGATCAAGTTATTGCCAAAAGAAATCGTGATGGTGAAAATTTGAGTCGCAAAATGATGACTAGAGCTTATTACAAATTAGTTAATAATTTTGTTGAAGAAGTACAATTTGCCGATGGTGTTGGTGATTTTAGATTATTAAGTCAAAGAGCTGTCAAAGCTATTGCGTCATTAGATGAATACAATCGTTTTTCAAAAGGTTTATTTGAATGGATTGGTTATAATACTAAAGTTTTTACGTATCAAAATATTGAAAGACAACAAGGGGAATCAAAGTGGTCTTTTGCGAAACTGTTAAATTATGGTATTGATGGATTAATTTCTTTTAATAATAAACCTTTACGAGTGATGATATATCTAGGATTATTTATTTTTTCAATTAGTATTTTATATATCATTTATCTATTTATTAATATTTTAATATCTGGCATAAATATTCCTGGTTATTTCACAACTATAGCAGCTATTTTACTACTGGGTGGTATACAACTCATTTCAATAGGGATTGTTGGAGAATATATAGGTAGAATTTATTATGAAGTTAAGCGTCGACCAAAATATATTATCCAGACGACCGATTTAACACAACCTGATGTGCGATACTATGATGAAAAATAATAGTTATGTAAACCCTACAAAGATGACTTACTTGTCTTTGTAGGGAATTTTTGTGATTAAGAAAGATATAGATAAGACGCTATTGACACTTTTTATAATAATGAATGTTGATAATATTTGACTTATTACAATTTTTAGTATATTGAAATACAATAATTCATATTTAATATAACTTCAAAAAATATATTGTGTTAAAATATAATTATAAAAAATAAAAGGATGGTCATGCATGAAAATTAAACATTTATTAGTAGCTGGAGTTAGTGCATCAATTATATTAACGGGTTGTAATGATAAAGATAGTAAAACAACTAATAATCATGAAGAACATAAAGATAATAAGGAGAATAAGACAAGTAATATACATAAGAATGACAAAGAAAATAGCGACATAAGTGAAAATAGCGAGATAAATGAAAATAGCGAGATAAATAATAATCAAAATAATCATGTTGAGACACAAGCTGAGGCGAATCAACGTTTACAAGAAGAAAGTAGATCAGAGCATAATGGCTTAACTAATTCAGAATATGCTATTCAAAGTATGAAGAATAAAGAATATCAAGATTATTTAAACGCAAAGCAGGCGCAGTATAATTTAACGCATATGTCACCAGAGGAAAAAGCTAAAGGTGCTGGTGGCGGTGGTGCAGGTTGGAATTATGCTGATGAAAATGAAAGCTTTGAGCAATGGAAAGCTAGAAGTGATGTACAAAAAGCTAATGCAGGTTATACAGAGTAACAAGCATAAAAGATTGAATCATAAATGAGGTTGGGACAAAAAGCATTTTACACTTAAAATTAAGTATTTGGCAGTAACTGTCTGGTTTGTAAAATGCTAATATATCAACATTTTACAAACCTAGTCAGTCTTGCCGGGGTGGGCCTACGAAATAATTTGTTTTGAAATAATTATTTCTGTCCCCCTCCCATTTTATTATTTGATTTTCAACTATGCATGTGCAATTTTTTTAAACTAACAATCATAGTAGTGCCTTTATCAATATCACTGTTGACTGTAATTTGCGCATGGATTTGTTGAGCTAATTCCTGTGCAATATAAAGTCCTAATCCTGAACCTCCAGTTTCAATATTACGAGAATTTTCAACTCTAAAAGTACGTTCAAATATGCGATGTTGAAGTTCAGGTAATATACCAATCCCTTCATCTTTAATAGCAATATCTATCGTATGTAATTCTTTATTGTCTTTAATAGAGATGTCAATGCGACTACCAATACTAGAAAACTTAATGGCATTATCTAGTAAATTAGTTAATATACGCTCAAGAGGAATCCTATATTGATAAAATGCATCTACTTTGCTACAGAAATTGACTTCTAACGTGCGATTTTCTTGTCTTATACGTTGCTCATAAGGCTGTAAAATTGATACTAATAATTGGTCTAATTGGAGTAATTCTGTGGGATAAGTCTTACCAGTATTTAAAGTAATGATATGTGTCATTGCATCAAACAATGAGGATAAACGATTAGCTTGTTTAATTAAAATATCATATGACTCTTTGATTTCGTCATCTTTAGAAATGATACCATCTCTTAACCCTTCTGAATATGAAATAATACTTGCTAAAGGTGTTTTTAAATCATGAGCTAAATTTTGAATTAACTCATTTTTTTCTTGCTGTTCAGATTTAATTTGATTCATTTGTTGCGTAATTTCATCGGCCATTTTGTTAAAAGACTGATTTAATTCATAAATTTCTTTTGGTGAAGTGAAATCGTGATCATTAGTTATGACATTGCCATTAGCAAACTGCTTAGTTTTAATATTAAAATGCTTTATCTTTTGAATTAAAGGATTTATAAAAACACTGCATATTAATAAAGTTAGGCAACTTGTAATAATGGTTGTTAATGTTAAAGTGACAGTCATATGACCATTGAACCACATTAATTTATAAGCAATTGCTAAAATAATTGTTGTTAGTAATACAGTGCTAATAACACTAATTACAATTTGACTTCTTATTGATAACATACTAACTGCTCCTTTCAAATTTGTATCCAAGTCCCCAAACAGTAGTTATCGTATAAGAAGTAAATGATTCTTTCTCTAATTCTTCTCTAATTCTATGAATATGCACATTTACAGTATTGGCATCTTCATAAAAATCATATCCCCAAACTTTCTCAAGTAATTCAGATTTAGAAATGACTTGATTTTCTCTTGATGCTAAGTACCAAATTAATTCAAATTCCTTAATACGCATTGTCAAATCATGACCATTAATTGTTATAACTTTGCTTAAATTACAGAGAGAAAGTTCATCAAAGTTTAATTGATCGATAGGGTGATGTTGGTACTTTTTAATACGATTTAATAAATTATTGGTACGTAGAACGAGTTCTCTAGGGCTGAATGGTTTCTTAATATAATCATCAGCCCCTAAAGTTAAAGCATAAATAGTATCATGTTCTTGAGTTTTGGCAGTTAAGTAAATAAAAGGTATATCTAATTGTTGTTGTTTCATTTCTTTAACAATATCATAGCCATTAATTTCGGGCATCATAATATCTAGTATCATAATGTCTATGTCATGCGATAATAATGATATAGCTTCATGTCCGTTCGTTGTTGTTGTAACTTGATAACCTTCATATTCAAAATATGTTTGGCATATATCAACAATATCCTGTTCATCATCTACGAGAAGGATGTGCGTCATGTTTGTTTTCACCTCTATTTTTAAAGGACTTAATATAATGAATAACGGATTGGAGTGAAAGTTGTCTCAATGTATTTTGATGCATTAATAATATAATAAATAAAGCAAGTTGAAGAGGATAAGTAAAAATCATATCTGCTAAAATATAATTTAGCATAACAAAGGCACCAAAGAAACTAGCAGCATAAGAAAGTACACCGAATAGTAATCCTAATCCAATAGCTAATTCCCCTAAAGGTATAACTAAATCAAATAATGAAGTGGATTGGGCAACGACATGTTCAAAGAACCATTTATACCATACTGGGGAATCAGTATTATCTTTGATAACAGGTACAAGTCCTTTTAAAGTAAAGTTACCAGTTAATTTTTCAAAACCTTGTTGTAACATAATTATTCCTGAAACTAGACGTACGATAAAGATTAAAATAAGTTGTAATGTTTTCATGATGTTCACACACTTTCTATTTATAATGTTGTTAGTTAACTTAAATTGTTAGATGTAAGTTAAGGTGTCTAATCAATGCAGTAATCAGACACCTTAATAACTGTATATATTATTTTAATTTAGCTCCACCGAAAATAACATGTGCTTTTTTACAGTAAATCGTAACTTCGTTGTATTTATTCAAATCAACATGTTTTAAGTCGAAAGTTTGAGTTTTTTTATCATAATCTACAGTTGAAATTTCTTTACCATTTTTAATATCTCCATTTTTAGTCAAATAGACATGTAAGTCTGGACCTTTTGAAGATTTGTAATCTGTTAACATTAATTTACCATCTTTAATTTCAGCTTTTCCTTCAACTTTTTCTCCATTTTTAGATGAGAAAGTACCCGTTAAATGTTTTGATGTATCTGTTTTGATATTTGTATCTTCATTTTTAGTTTTGTTGTCAGAATGATTGTCATTATTTGAATTACCACATGCTGATAAAGATAATACGGTTGCAATTGCTCCTGCTGCAAAGAAATATTTAGTATTCATATTAAGTTCCTCATTTCTAAATTTTTTTATAAGTTAATTTTAAAATGAAGGTGTTTCAGATACCATTAACTATTTCTTAATTACAATTAAATGAAGTTAAAATTTAGCAATAATCTTGTAATAAAATGAATGTTAAATGGTGTTGATTATTAAATGAACAATAAAAAAAGGTTCTCTAACAAATTGGACTGATACATAATTATTTTTAAGCCTCGCTATGCCCAACTTGCATTGCATGAAAAAACTGGATAACCAGTTTTTCTGTGTTGGGTCCCTTCCTAGGGTGCTGTCTCAGCCTCCCCAACTTGCATTGTCCGTTGAAACTAAATGATTAGTTTCTTTTTGTTGGGGCCCCGGTCTTCGACTAGCACTGTTGCCCAACTTGCATTTCTTGTAGAAACTGTTTCACAGTTTCTCTGTGTTGGGTCCCTACCTCAGGAGTCTCGGCTTCAAAATGATTTATATTTTAATTTATTCACTTTTTATATATCAGTCCTAAAAAATAGAGAACATTATTAAATGAACAATAAAAAACAACGATCATCATTAATAATGAAGTCGTTGTTTACTAGTGTACTAATTGAAGTTAAATATTTTTTGCCAAAAAAGAAATAACATGAAAATCATATAAATAATTAAATATAAATACCAATATGGTGTTAGTATCATCATAACAATAAAAGATATATTAATGATGACCAAGCCAATAGTTAGAAAGCGATATTGTTTCTTGTTTGATTGGTTATATTCATTGTGGAATGTTGCTACAAATAAAAATATACAACCGATTAAGAAGATGGTTGGTGCTAAAAATGGAACAGACATATAAATTGATTGTGTACTTGAATAATCAGTAACACGTTGCGTTAAACTGACAACAACAGTTAATATGATGGCAATAAATTTTTGTTCACTTATTAGTGCACGAGATATTTTATTATCTATATAGATTTGTAACAATGTCCAAATAATAAACATGCTAATAGTAGTTAAAGTAATAAAATTAAATTTATCTAATATAAATGTATTTATTATTGTATTAATAGTTATTGCAAGTAGCATAGCACTTAAAGATAAATGTTTCAGTCGATGTCGATATATATCTAAACCAGTTATAAGTATGACGACAGCGATATTAATTAAAATATATGAGATCATGTCTAACTCCTATTCGTTATACTTTGATAAATAATTATATCAATATATATCTATTTATTCATTATATAAGACTTATAATGAAGTAGTACTACGAAATAATTTGTTTTAAATCAAATATTTCTGTTCCATTCGCAATTTAAACAGATACTACCATTGATATCATCTTATTAAGTATAGAATGCTTTTTGTCTTAGTATCTGAGTTAAACACCTTTCATATTACTCCACAATAATGTATGTAGTTGTGGTAATACATAAACATCATTCATATCATTGCTATCGATGACCATATCAACTAATTGTTCATATCTGTGTAATAATTTAGCTGTATGGTTTTCAACGTTATCAGCTAAATAGGGATTACCTACTTGAAGATAAAAAGGAATGTCTGGATAACGATGATGAATCATTTTGGCAAAATCAAAGTCATTATCATCAAAAATAACAACTTTTAGATTTAATGATGACTTGACACATTGTGAAATAACTTCGTCTAATTTTGCTAAATCTGGTGTCATTGAAGAACTTGGAGGTTTAGGGCTAATCGTTAAATCATCAATCTGTGTCATCCATGGTTGAAATTTACTACCTTGCGTTTCAAGAGCAGAAACAATACCTTTGGCGTCAAATAAATCGACCAATTCTTGTATACCTTTAATTAAAGCGGGGTTGCCGTCAGAAATAGTTACATGGTTAAATCTATCTCCACCAACTTTGACTAATTGATCATATATTTCTTCAGCAGTCATCAATTGAATATCATCTTTTGCACTGCCATCCCATGTAAATGCTGAATCGCACCAACTACAACGATAATCACAACCTGCAGTTCTGACAAACATGGTTTTACGCCCAATAACACGACCTTCACCTTGAATTGTTGGTCCGAATATTTCTAATACTGGAACTTTAGCCATGGTATTGTTTACGCTCCTTTGGTCTAAATACAACGTAACTTGTTGGTGTTTCACGTAAATATACTTGAACACATTGTGGGTGATTGTCTCTAGTATTTAATTCTTCTTGTACGATACTATATATTTTTTGTGCTACTACTTCAGTAGAAGGTGTCTGACCTTCAAAGGCAGGTAATTGATTTAATAAATCATGGTCAAATTGATCATGAATTAATTTTTTTAAATAACTAAAATTAACTAAAAAACCATTATGATCTAATTCATCACCAGCAATAGTCAAGTTTACAAAATAAGTATGTCCATGAGTACGCATACATTTGCCAGCATCTTGACTAGGAATAAAATGAGCAGCAGAAAAATTAAAATCTTTATTAAGTTCAAATTGAAAAGGGTGATCAGTACTTGGATAAATTTGTTGTAGCATAATTATTTAGCTCCTTTTCTTTCTAGATATTGTGTTAAACCACGTTGACGTAACTGACATGATGGGCATTTACCACAACCATCACCAATAACACCGTTATAACAAGTAATCGTGTTGTTACGAATATAATCTAAGACACCTAATTCATCACTAAGTTCCCATGTAGCAGCTTTGTCTAGCCACATAAGAGGTGTATGGATGACAAAGTCCCTGTCCATAGCAAGACTTAAAGTAACATTCATAGATTTAATAAAGTTATCACGACAATCTGGGTAACCAGAAAAATCTGTTTCACACACACCGGTAATGATATGTTTGGCATCAATTTGATAAGCTAACGCTCCAGCGAAAGATAAGAATAATAAGTTGCGGGCAGGGACAAAAGTATTAGGGATACCATCTTCATTATTACTGATTTCCATATCATGATTAGTTAAAGCATTAGGTGTAAGTTGAGACAATAATGACATATCTAAAACATGGTGTTTTAAACATTGTTCTTCAGCTATTTGTTTGGCAACTTCAATTTCGCTATCGTGTCTTTGTCCATAATTAAACGTTACGAGTTCGACATCTTTAAAATGTTTTTTAGCATAAAATAAGCAAGTTGTACTATCTTGACCGCCACTAAATACTACGAGTGCTTTTTCATTTTGCAATACGCTTTCTGTCATAGTTATCGCTCCTATAAATTTTAGAATAAATTATAATATCAAAGTTTGTTTTCGTTAAAATGTCTTTTAGTACAATAAAAAAAGCCTATCTCCATAAAAGATAGACGAAAGAAATGGTTTACTTCTATAATATAAATAATAGTAGTACCAACAAAAGTTTTTAATTTCAATGTCTAGTTTTTTATAGAGGGTTTCAGCTAGGAACCTCTGAATATTATTTTAGTTACGTTGATTAGAATAAACTATCTATCTATGAAAATCAAGGTTGCTTAATGATGATATTAAGTATTACTAATTAAAATGGTAATAAATAATGAACAAAGTGGGAGTTTAAAATGATTATAGTTATAGATAACAATGATTCATTTACATATAATTTAATAGACTATTTTGCTACTCAAACTAAAGAAAATATTGAAGTCATATCAATTAATGAACTATCACTATCTTATCTACAACATCATATACCAAGTGCTATTGTTATTTCACCTGGACCGGGTAAGCCAGAAGATTATCCTATTTTGTATGATGTATTATCAATGTTTGCTAATGATATCCCAATTCTAGGTGTCTGTTTAGGGTTTCAAATTTTATATACATATTTTGGTGGAGATGTTATATGTAATAATTATCCTGTGCATGGTGAAACAACAGCTATTCAACATAATAATCATGGATTATTTCAAGGGTTACCACAAGACTTTAATGCTATGAGATATCATTCATTAATGGCTGATATTGAAACATTGCCTCCAGATATCATTGTTACAGCCCGAAATAAAGATAATGTGATTATGGGAATTGCTCATAATTATTTACCATTATATGGTTTGCAATATCACCCAGAGTCCATTCTTAGTGAATTTGGACATGAACAGATTAAATTGTTTTTGCAGGAGGTAGAGCACGCTGATGACGATAATATTTAATTACCGCTATTATATTAATGAAGACGACTATGAAACTTATCATTTAACATGTCATGAATATGTTAATAAATGTGTTGCTCAATCATTGGCATCGGTTGCAGAAGTTGTAAACTTTGCTGAACAGCAACAACGACTTGGAAGATATGTTGCAATGTATCTTAGTTATGAAGCGGCTCAACATTTTAATGCCAATATGGCCACATATAATTTACAGCAGGATGAAGTATATGCTGTAGCCTATAGCTTTGACAAAGTGGAATGGCAACCAAGTGATAATAGCCATAAAGTCATACGTAAGCCTAAACATCAATTTGCTTTTGAAACGTCACAATTAACTATGATGAATAATATTAAGCAGATTCAACAAGCTATTGTTGAAGGAAATACTTATCAAGTTAATTATACGACGAGATTAGTTGATCGTATCATTTATCCAATCTCTGAATTGTATTATAATTTAACACAAGAAAGTAACGGTAATTATACAGTACTAATGGACACTGATGAAGTTAAAGTTGCTTCCATTTCTCCGGAGTTATTTTTTCAAAAAGGAGACTTTAAAAGTCAAAGCAACATGATAGTAAGTAAACCAATGAAAGGTACTATGCCAAGAGGAAAAACAGCTCAAGAAGATGAAAAGAACTATAAAACATTGGCAAATTCAACGAAGGATCAAGCAGAGAATGTCATGATTGTTGATTTATTACGTAACGATATTTCTAGAATTGCTAAACAAGGAACTATTGCAGTATATAAATTATTTTTTATAGAACAGTATAAGACAGTTTTTCAAATGACTTCGATGGTGTGTGGCCAACTTTTTAACAATCAACAATTACATCATATTTTGACTGCGCTATTTCCATGCGGTTCGATTACAGGTGCACCTAAATTAAATACGATGAAATACATTCGCTCATTAGAAACTTCCGTGAGATCGATATACTGTGGGACAATAGGATTATTATTACCTACACGAGATGCGAGGATGATTTTCAATATTCCAATTCGCACGATTGAGTATCGCAATAATCAAGCTATATACGGTGTTGGTGCAGGTATCACAATAAATTCTGTAGCCGAGGATGAAGTGCAAGAATTTTATGATAAAACGAAGCTTTTGGAGATGTTATAATGCAATTATTTGAAACAATGAAAATAGACCATGGGGATATTCCAAGATTGGAATATCATACACAACGTATACAACAGTCAAGTCAGCAATTAGGCTTTACATTTAATCTTGAAGATTGGAACAATTTGATATCATTATTAAAAGTAAACTATGTACAAGGAATTTATCGTTTAAAAATTTCATTGAATAGACAAGGTGAGTTTGATTATATAGCTGCACCGGTAGCATATAAGGAAATGTTTACAGCTCAATTTGAAAAGGCAAGTCAGCATGTACCAAGGGAAATTGTTACAAACAAGACAACTAATAGAAAGCATTTAGCACATATGCATATGACAGATTTAATATTACTATATGATAATAAAGGGAAAATATTAGAATTTGATATTGGTAATATAGTTATAGAAGAGAATGGTATGTGGTATACACCAATCTATGAAGAAGACTTTTTAAAAGGATGTATGCGACAACAATTAATCGATAATGAACAAGTACAAGAGAAAAATTACTTCAAAAACGATTTAATTAAAAAAATAAAAAGTGACACAGTTCGCATATATCTTATTAATAGCTTAAGAGAGGTTGCCGAGGTCAGTATTAACATTTAAAATTAATATTAAATATCTAACTAGTAGAGTATGAGACAAAAAAGATTCAATAAGAAAATTTTGCGATTGGCAGTACCTGTCTGTATTATGAAATGTTGATAAATCAACATTTTATAATGTTAGTCAGTCTTGCCAGAGTGGGATCACGAAATGACTTGTTTAGGAACAATTATTTCTGTCCTACTCCCATGGGAGTATATTATGACAATATTGTTTATGTTATTAATTATTATAATGACATATTTTAGTCGACGAATGGTTAATCATTTGATGGATCAACAACATATATATCAAGCACGAATTGTAGCTACAATAGTTACTATAGTTTGTTGTGTCTTTGTTTATTTATTAATTCAAGCGATGATGCCATATATGATAAAAATTATGGATTTATTTTATCATTCATAACTATTGATAATTAGCGCTAAGTATCAAGACAATAGCAAATATATGTATCTTAAGTTTTATAACGTAATGAAAATGATGATGAGGTGACATAATGAAAATATATAGCCAAGGAGACCAAGCTATAGTAATTGCCATAGAAAAAGAAGTTTCTAAAAGTTTAACTGAAGATCTATTAACATTACGTGACTATTTAGTTAAACAAAACTATCCGTTTATTACAGAAATTGTACCAACAGAGTCTGATATGATGATTTGCTATGATGCTAGAGACATGATTAAACATCATAATATACAATCACCATTCTTATATATGAAGGCATTAGTAGAGTCGATTCATTTAGATATTAAACATGACTTTAATAGCCAAAGCGACATTGAAATACCGGTTATTTATGGCAGTACCTATGGTCCTGATTTAACACAATTATTAAAAGAATACAACATGTCTTTAGATACTTTTATAAACTTACATACCAATAGCCAATATTTTGTTTCTATGATGGGTTATTCACCAGGCTTCCCTTATTTAACAGGTATGAACAAAAAATTATTTGTTAATCATACGAGTAATCGCAAAAAATTTATTCCGGCTGGATCAGTTGTTATTGAAGGGAAAAAGTGTGGCATTGTGACAACAGATACATATAATGACTGGCTTGTCATTGGTTTTACTCCTTTAACATTATTCAATCCTAATAATGATGATTTCGCGTTACTGAAGTTAGGAGATAACGTTAAATTTAAACAAATTAAAGAAAATGAAATAGAATTGGGAGCGTTTGATCATGTCAATCATAATAGAAAATAGTGGGTTATTTAGTAGCTTTCAAGACTTTGGCAGAAAAGGTTATGAACACGATGGCGTTATAGCGTGTGGTGCTTTAGATACATTGGCTCATGAAATTGCTAATCGTTTAGTTGCTAATGATAAACACGAAGCTACACTTGAAATGACGAATAAAATGCCAACTATACGTTTTACAGAACCAACATTGATTGCTTTAGCTGGTGGACATGTCAAAGCCTATACAGAAAATATGGCTATACAACCTTATAAATTATATTTATTAGACGAAGGTGATGTACTCCGTTTTAAAGAGACGAGTTATACTTCTCGTGTATATTTAGCTGTAGGTGGAGGATTCAAACTTAGTTCTTGGTTAGGTTCTTACTCAACGGATTTTAACGTAAAAATTGGTGGTTTTTATGGAAGAAAATTACAAAATGGTGATCAAATAGAATTAAAACGAGACTATACGTCACGTCATTATAAACTATTTAAAAATTTAGCAGATACTAAGAAGACAGATTGGGGTATCGATGGCTATGCATTATCATTTAATTATATGTCGGATGTATTCCATATCATTAAAAATAAAGGGACTCAAGATTTTAAAGAAGATGCCATTAATCGTTTTACAAAATATGATTACAAAGTAACGAGTAAAGCTAATCGTATGGGAATGATTCTTGAAGGTGAAAAAATTAAAGCTTTTTATGATGATATGCCGCCATATCAAACAGTAAAAAAAGGAACGATTCAAATAAAAAGAGATGGCACGCCAATTATTTTATTGAATGATCATTATACTTTAGGTAGCTATCCACAACTTGGTACTATTGCTAGCTATCATTTAACTAAATTAGCACAAAAACCCCAAGGTGCTAGATTAAAGTTTCAATTTATAGATATTGAAACTGCTGAAAAGAACTTAGTTAAATATAGTAATTGGTTAAATCAACTATTTCATGGCATTGAATATAGAATGCAATTAGAGATGAATAAATAAGTAATATATACTAATATACGCCTTGCGATTGATGTATTAAAAATCATTTTAAAGTATGATTGAATAAGAAGGCATGCCAAAATATTTAGTCATTATATTAATTTATTTACATAGAAAAGTGTGTTTTTACTTGAATTTTGACTAAAATTACTCTATATTAATTAATTGAGCTATGTTTATTATTACAATTTGATTACAAAATAATATCAATAAATTAAACAATGACAAACTATTTTATAAGTTCTAACAGAACACGTCACATATTAGAGCATTTATATTTTTAATAATTAACATGTTGATGTTAAATCCGATCTTGTTAGATTATAACTAGATTAAGCGTATTTAATAATTAACATAACGGGGGAAAGAATTATGAGTCCACAAAAAAAGAAAATCAGTCTTTTTGCGTTCTTCATATTAACAGTTATTACAATCACTTTGAAGACGTATTTTTCTTATTATGTTGATTTTTCTTTAGGTGTTAAAGGGTTAGTACAAAATTTAATTTTGTTAATGAACCCATATAGTTTAATAGCACTTGTATTAAGTGTCTTCTTATTTTTTAAAGGAAAAAAAGCATTTTGGTTTATGTTTGTTGGTGGGTTCTTATTAACTTTCCTACTATATGCAAACGTTGTTTACTTTAGATTTTTCTCCGATTTTTTAACATTCAGTACACTAAATCAAGTGGGGAATGTTGAATCTATGGGAGGCGCAGTAAGTGCATCATTTAAATGGTATGACTTTGTTTATTTCATAGACACTATAATTTATCTATTTGTACTTATTTTCCGTAGTAAATGGCTAGATACTAGAGCGTTCAGTAAGAAATTTGTACCAGTGGTAATGGCAACGGCTGTTGCTTTATTCTTCTTGAATTTAGCATTTGCAGAGACAGATAGACCAGAACTATTAACACGTACATTTGACCATAAGTATTTAGTTAAATATCTAGGACCATATAACTTTACTGTATATGATGGTGTTAAAACGATACAAAATAATCAACAAAAAGCATTAGCATCTGAAGATGATTTAACTAAAGTACTTAACTACACTAAACAAAAACATACACAACCAAATCCAGAGTATTATGGTGTGGCTAAGAAGAAAAATATCATTAAAATTCACTTAGAGAGTTTCCAAACGTTCTTAATCAACAAAAAGGTTAATGGTAAAGAAGTTACGCCATTCTTAAATAAATTATCAAGTGGTAATCAAGACTTTACGTATTTCCCTAATTTCTTCCACCAAACAGGACAAGGTAAAACTTCTGACTCAGAATTTACTATGGATAACAGTCTTTACGGTTTACCACAAGGTTCTGCTTTTTCATTAAAAGGTGACAATACGTATCAATCATTACCAGCTATTTTAGACCAAAAACAAGGCTATACATCTGATGTAATGCATGGTGACTACAAAACATTCTGGAATAGAGACCAAATTTATAAACATTTTGGTATTGATAAATTCTATGATGCTACTTATTATGATATGTCGGATGATAACGTAGTAAATTTAGGTTTGAAAGATAAAGTGTTCTTCAAAGATTCAGCGAATTATCAAGCGAAAATGAAGCAACCATTCTATTCACATTTAATTACGTTAACAAACCATTATCCATTCACTTTAGATGAAAAAGATGCATCAATTGAAAAACCTAATACTGGTGATTCTACTGTTGATGGATATATTCAAACAGCACACTACCTTGACCAAGCGTTGGAAGAATATGTTAATGACTTGAAGAAAAAAGGTCTATATAAAGACTCTGTCATTATGATTTACGGTGACCACTATGGTATATCTGAAAATCATAATAATGCGATGGAAAAATTATTAGGTGAGAAAATTACACCAGCAAAATTTGCTGATTTAAATAGAACTGGTTTCTGGATTAAAATACCAGGCAAATCTGGTGGTATTAATAAAGAATATGCTGGCCAAGTTGATGTTATGCCAACAATATTACATTTAGTAGGTATTGACACTAAAAACTATCTCATGTTTGGAACGGATTTATTCTCTAAAGATCACAAACAAGTTATTCCATTTAGAAATGGTGACTTTATTACTAAAGATTATAAATTTGTAAATGGTAAGATTTATTCAAATAAAGATAATGAACAATTAACAACTAAACCTAAAGACTTTGATAAGAATAAAAATCAAGTCGAAAAAGATCTTGAAATGAGTGACAATGTCTTAAATGGAGATTTATTCAGATTTTATGATAATCCTGATTTCAAAAAAGTAAATCCAGCTAAATACAAATATGAAACTGGACCAAAAGGTAACGAAAAGAAATAATAAATATTCATTAAATCCGAATTGAGTGAAGAACTCAATTCGGATTTTTTTGGTTCTCTATTTTTCAATACTGATAAATAAAAAATGACTAATTTAAAGATAGTGATGTATTAGTCCAATTTGGGAGAGAACCTAAATTTAAAGTATTGTAAAACAATTTTTGAATATTGAAATAATGGGAAGTGCATCGATTTCAATTCATATTAAAAAGGTGTATAATATATAGAACTGATTTAAGCACGTAGACATTTTATTAGTAAAGGAAGATGGAGATGGAATCATATAAAATAGAGCAACTTAATAAATCTTATGCTGATAAAATTATATTTGATAATTTAAATTTATCGATTTCAGAAAATGAAAAAATTGGGTTAGTTGGAATCAATGGTACTGGTAAAAGTACTTTGTTAAAAGTTATTGGTGGTATAGATGATGATTTTACCGCTAATATTAATCATCCTAATCAATACCGTATTAGATATTCATCTCAAAAACAAGACTTGGATGGAGATATGACAGTCTTTCAAGCAGTATTAAGTTCAGATACAACAACATTAAGTGTGATTAGAAATTATGAACAAGCGGTAAATGATTATGCTAAAGATCAAAGTGAACAGCAATTTCAAAAAATGATGAATGCGCAAGAAGATATGGATCGCTATGAAGCTTGGGATTATAATGCTGAAATTAAAACGATATTATCTAAATTAGGAATTAATGATACATCGAAATATATTAAAGAGCTTTCTGGTGGCCAGCAAAAAAGAGTTGTCTTAGCTAAAACATTAATTGAACAACCTGATCTGCTATTATTAGATGAACCGACTAACCATTTAGATTTTGAATCAATTAATTGGTTGATTAACTATGTTAAACAATATCCTCATACCGTTTTATTTGTTACCCACGATAGATATTTTTTAAATGAAGTTTCCACGAGAATCATTGAATTAGATAGAGGGAAATTGAAGACTTATCCTGGTAATTATGAAGATTATATAGCAATGAGAGCTGAAAATGAAATTATTGAACAAAAACAAAATCAAAAACAACGCGCATTATATAAACAAGAATTAGCATGGATGAGGGCAGGTGCTAAAGCACGCTCAACAAAACAACAGGCACGTATAAATCGTTTTAATGATATTGAACAAGATGTTAAAAATCAACATAAAGAAGATAAAGCTGAACTGAATCTTGCACATTCACGATTAGGTAAACAAGTGTTTGAATTAGAACAAGTCACTAAAGTGATTAACAATAAAGTGTTATTTAGTGATATTAATGAAATTATTCAAAGTGGACAACGTATTGGAATAGTTGGACCCAATGGTGCAGGTAAAACGACTTTATTAAATATATTAAATGGTGATGATTTAAACTTTGATGGTACATTAAAAGTAGGCCAAACAGTTAAAATTGCATATTTTAAACAGACTGAAGAAACGCTAGATAGAGATATTCGTGTCATTGACTATTTAAGAGAAGAAAGTGAAATTGCGAAAGAGCAAGATGGAACAGTTGTTTCTATTACACAATTGTTAGAACGCTTTTTATTCCCAAGTTCAACTCATGGTAAAAAAGTATATAAATTATCAGGTGGAGAACAAAAGCGTTTATATTTATTACGTTTGTTAGTTCATCAACCTAATGTACTATTACTAGATGAACCTACCAATGACCTAGATACAGAAACATTAACCATATTAGAAGACTATATTTCTACTTTTAAAGGTGCTGTTATAACTGTCAGTCACGATAGATACTTCCTTAATAAAGTAGCTCAATTTTACTGGTTTATACATGATGGTAAGATGGAGAAAGTTATTGGTACTTTTGAAGATTATGAAAGTTATAAAAAAGAACAAGATAAATTATTATTACAGCAAAAGCAACATAAACCCAAAGTTGAGCAATCTAATCGCAAAAAAAGTGGCTTATCATATAAGGAAAAAATAGAATATCAAGCATTGATGGAACGCATTGAACAGACTGAACGTCGTATGGAAGAAATAGATAGTCAAATGGTAGAAGCAAGTGCTGATTATAGTAAAATTAAGGAATTGAACTTAGAAAAAGAACAACTAGAATCGCAATATGATTGTGATATCACCAGATGGAGTGAATTAGAAGAAATAAAAGAACAACAATAAGGGGTCTAATGAGCATGCAACAGACATTATCACATTATTTTGGTTATGATCAATTTCGTCCTGGTCAAGAAGAGATTATAACTAGAGTTATCAATCACCAAAATGTATTGGGTGTGTTACCAACTGGTGGAGGGAAATCAATATGTTACCAAGTACCTGGGTTAATGCTTGGAGGTACAACAATTGTTATTAGTCCGCTTATTTCATTGATGAAAGACCAAGTTGATCAATTAAAAGCAATGGGGATTAATGCTGCATATTTAAATAGTAGCTTGACACAAAAAGAACAACAGAGAATTGAAAATGAGTTACAACAAGGAATGATTCAATTTTTATACGTAGCTCCAGAACGTTTTGAAAATCGTTTCTTTATCAATTTGTTAAGCCGTATCAATATTCATCTAATTGCTTTTGATGAAGCACATTGTATTTCAAAATGGGGGCATGACTTTAGGCCAAGTTATCAGAATGTAATTACAAAAGTATTTACTTTACCGCAAGATTTTACAATTGTGGCTTTAACTGCAACAGCAACGACTGAAGTACAACAAGATATTAGACAAAAATTAAATATTTCGCTAGATAATGAAATTAAAACAAGTACTAAACGTCGTAATTTAATTTTTAAAGTGAATCCTACATATCAACGACAAAAATTTGTGTTAGATTACGTACAACAACATCGTGATGAAGCAGGTATTGTTTATTGTTCAACACGTAAACAAGTAGAAGAATTACAAGAAGTGTTACAAAACCAAAATATAAAAAGTTCAATTTACCATGCAGGACTTAGCAATAAAGAACGAGAGCAAGCACAAAATGATTTTGTCTATGACCGAGTTAAAGTTGTCATTGCCACTAATGCCTTTGGTATGGGAATTGATAAATCTAATGTGCGTTTTGTTATTCATTACAATATGCCAGGAGATATAGAATCGTATTATCAAGAAGCAGGACGTGCTGGAAGAGATGGTTTGAAAAGTGAATGTATCTTGTTATTTAGTGAACGTGACATACAACTTCATGAATATTTTATTACTATTTCTCAAGCTGATGATGACTACAAAGATAAGATGGGCGAAAAATTAACAAAAATGATTCAGTATACTAAAACGAAAAAATGTCTTGAAGCAACCATTGTTCATTATTTTGAACCTAATGAAAAGTTAGCAGAATGCCAACAATGTAGTAACTGTGTACAAGAAAATAAAACATATAATATGACTCAAGAAGCTAAGATGATTATTAGTTGCATAGCTCGAATGAAACAGCAAGAAAACTATAGTGTGATTATTCAAGTATTAAGAGGAGAAATTACAGATTATATTAAATTTAGTCACTATGATCAATTGACTACGCACGGTTTAATGAAAGACTATACGACATCTGAATTAAGTCATTTAATTGACGAGTTACGTTTTAAGGGCTTTTTAAATGAAAAAGATGAAATATTATTATGTGATACTTCTATTAAGCAACTGTTGAATAATGAAGTTGAAATTTTCACTACACCATTTAAACAAAAATCTACTGAAACTGTTTACATTAATACAGTTGAAGGAGTAGATAGGGCACTTTATAGTCAATTATTAGAAGTACGTCAGTCATTGAGTGATAAATTAGCAATTGCGCCAGTGAGCATCTTCTCAGATTCTACTTTAGAACAATTTGCTAAGCGTAAGCCTGAAACAAAACAGGAAATGATAACCATAGAAGGCGTAGGAAGCTATAAGTTAAAACATTATTGTCCAGCCTTCTTAGAAACGATTCAAAACTATAAAGCTATTGTCTAATTGCATAAGCTTTAGTAGTACTAATCATTAAGTACTACTAAAGCTTATTTTCTATTTTTTAAAGTATTTAAATCCAAGAATGCTAATAAATATCCTTAATTGAAAAAAAGTATTAAAATTAAAACATTTGAATTTTAAAATTGAGTTAAACGTGGTTAAATAGGGAATAAACAAATTACATCAGTAATTAGCAAAGATAAATAAAGAGGTGCCACAGTGATTAAATTTAAAAATGTAACTAAGCGTTATAATAACAACGTCGCAGTTGATAACGTTAGTTTCGATATAAATGAAGGTGAGTTTTTCGTCTTAATAGGACCTTCAGGTTGTGGGAAAACAACGACATTAAAAATGATAAATAGATTAATTGATTTAAGTGAAGGATATATTTATTTTAACAACAAGCCTATTAGTGATTATCCAGTTTACGAGATGCGTTGGGATATCGGTTATGTACTACAACAAATCGCCCTATTTCCACATATGACGATAAAAGAAAATATTGCACAAGTACCGCAAATGAAAAAGTGGAAAGATAAAGAGATTGATCAACGCGTTAATGAATTACTTGATATGGTCGGATTAGAACCAGAAAAATATAAAAATAGAAAACCTGATGAATTATCTGGAGGACAACGTCAACGTGTAGGTGTAATTAGGGCACTTGCAGCTGATCCACCTGTCATTTTAATGGATGAGCCCTTTAGTGCATTAGATCCAATTAGTCGTGAGAAATTACAAGATGATTTATTAAACTTACAACAAAAGATAAAAAAAACTATTGTCTTTGTGACACATGATATACAAGAAGCGATGAAATTGGGGGATAAAATATGCTTACTCAATGAAGGGCGCATCGAGCAAATTGATACACCAGATGGCTTTAAAGACCATCCACAGAGTGATTTTGTTAAGCAATTTATGGGCAGTCATTTAACTAATGATAGTCAGACGGACATCGATAAAAAATATATTAAAGAATTAAATATTTATAGACCGATTAATGAAGCGCAATATCAAAGTGATCTTCCAAAAGTTAATGACAATCAAGTCGTTGAAGAGTTATATCAACTATTATCGCAACATGAAGCTGTTATTGTTAGCAATAATAACGGTCATGAATATGTAATTACGAGACAAGATATTTTTGAATATTTATCGCAACATAAGGAGGTAGCTAGTCATGAATAGTTTTTGGCAAATTTTAAGTGAACGACAAGGACAGCTACTTTCTACACTACTTGAGCATATTGAAATTTCTTTTATAGCTTTGTTGATAGCTACAGCTATTGCGGTACCTTTGGGCATTTTGCTTACAAAAACGAAAACAATATCTGAAATTGTGATGAATATTGCTGCTATATTGCAAACTATACCTTCTTTGGCATTACTAGGTTTAATGATTCCATTGTTTGGTATTGGTCGTGTACCAGCAATTATTGCGCTGGTAGTTTACGCTTTATTACCTATTCTGAGAAATACATATACAGGTATAAGCGAAGTTGACAGTTCTTTAATTGAAGCGGCAAAAGGGATAGGTATGAAACCACTCAGACGTTTGACGAAAGTGGAATTACCGATTGCGATGCCAGTGATTATGGCCGGTATCAGAACGGCTATGGTTTTAATTATTGGGACAGCTACATTAGCAGCATTAATTGGTGCTGGTGGATTAGGAGACTTAATCTTACTCGGAATAGATAGAAACAATGCGTCATTAATTTTATTAGGTGCAATACCAGCAGCATTACTTGCTATCGTCTTTGATTTAATTTTACGCTTTATGGCACACTTATCTTATCGAAAATTACTCATTACTCTGGGCACGATAGTGTTAATTATTGTACTGGTTATTGTCATACCATTATTTGCCAATAAAGGTGATAAAATTACGTTAGCTGGTAAACTTGGTTCTGAACCATCAGTAATTACCAATATGTATAAGATTTTAATAGAAAATGATACAAAGGATTCTGTTGAAATAAAAGATGGTATGGGTAAGACAGCATTTCTATTTAATGCTTTAAAATCAGATGATATTGACGGATATCTTGAATTCACAGGTACTGTTCTAGGTGAATTAACAAAAGAAGATTTAAAATCAAAACAAGAACATCAAGTTTATGAGCAAGCGAAACATAGTTTAGAACGTAAATATCATATGACAATGTTGAAACCAATGAAATATAATAATACGTATGCACTAGCAGTAAAAAAAGATTTTGCCGACAAGCATCATATTCGAACAATTGGGGACTTAAATAAAGTTAAAGATCAATTGAAACCAGGATTTACTCTAGAGTTTAATGATCGTCCGGATGGTTATAAAGCTATAAAAAAAGCATATAACCTTGATTTAAGTAATGTCAAAACAATGGAACCGAAATTAAGATACCAAGCTGTGAATAAAAACGATATTAATCTAATCGATGCTTATTCAACAGATGCTGAATTAAAACAATATGATATGGTAGTACTAAAGGATGATAAACATGTCTTCCCACCATATCAAGGCGCACCAATATTTAAAGAAAAATTCTTAAAAGAACATCCTGAAATTATAAAACCATTAAATAAATTAGAAAATAAAATTTCTGATGAAGATATGCAGACTATGAACTACAAAGTAACTGTTAAAAATGAAGATCCCTATACTGTTGCAAAAGATTATTTAACTAAAAAAGGTATTATTAAGAATTAAATAATATATAGCAACGCTTCATATAATCACTGCGAGGTAATTAAGGTTAATGAATAGTGAATAGTATAATATATCAATAACACACCCTATATGAGTAGAGAACAAGATGCTACTTATATAGGGTGTGTGTTTATTTATTTAATTGTTGTTGAATATCTTTCATAATAGTTAATATTTGTTCGATAGAAATAGTCTGATCAATATGATACATTTTCTTAGCATTTTTATAAGGCTCAACTAGTGGTATGTTTTGTAATAGCATAATAGGTTGGGGTGGTTGCTTAAGTAATATTCGATTATCATAAAAACCACCTATTAATACTTTGTCAAAATAAAGTAAATATTCTCCCATCATTTTACGTGTTGTTAAATGATGACTATCTAAATTTGCTAGTATGTCATCATGGTATTGTTTGGTTGTTGGCATATATATGCTCCTTTGATAAATTGTCTTTATATCACATCATAAAATATACTTCGCTAACAATTATAACAGTAGTTGTGACATAACATTGCATTTTGATAATAATGAGGTATATAATGAGCATAAGTTTTTTAAAATTTCAGTTTATTTAAAGGAGGACTGTTTTGACTATGAAAGAACAGTTGAATCAATTATCGGCATATGAGCCAGGGTTATCTCCAAGAGCATTAAAAGAGAAATATGGTATTGAAGGTGAACTCTTTAAATTAGCATCAAATGAAAATTTATATGGACCTTCTCCTAAAGTTAAAGAGGCCATTCAAAATCATTTAGATGAACTTTATTATTATCCAGAAACAGGGTCTCCGTTGTTAAAAGAAGCGATTAGTAAACATTTAAACGTAGCACCTTCACGTATTTTATTTGGTGCTGGTTTAGATGAAGTTATATTAATGATTTCAAGAGCTGTATTAACACCAGGAGATACAATCGTTACAAGTGAAGCGACGTTTGGTCAATATTATCATAATGCAATCGTAGAAGCGGCTAATGTTGTACAAGTACCATTAAAAGACGGTGGATTTGATTTAGAAGGAATTATCAATGCAATTGATAACGATACTAAATTAGTTTGGTTATGTAACCCTAATAATCCAACGGGTACATATTTTAGTCATGAAGATTTAGTAGATTTTATGGCTCGTGTACCATCACACGTGCCGGTCATTATTGATGAAGCATACTTTGAGTTTGTAACTGCTGAAGACTTCCCTGATACATTAGCCATCCAACAACAATATGATAATGCTTTTCTGTTAAGAACATTTTCTAAAGCCTATGGTTTAGCTGGTTTACGTGTTGGTTATGTTGTAGCTAGTGAACAAGCAATAACTAAATGGAATATCATAAGACCACCATTTAATGTCACGCGTTTATCTGAATATGCAGCAGTAGCAGCATTAGCAGATCAAGATTATTTACACGAGATAACACAGAAGAATAGTGAACAACGTCAAAGATTTTATGATATACCTCAAAGTAAGCATTTTTTACCAAGTCAAACTAATTTTATCTTCGTTAAAACAGATCATGTGAATGACTTATACGAAGCATTATTAAATGTTGGTTGTATTACACGACCATTCCCAACTGGTGTAAGGATTACTATTGGTTTTGAAGAACAGAATGATAAAATGTTGGACGTCTTGAAACATTTTAATTATTGATGCATACGTCATAGCGTCTATTTTCTAAACTTACTTTTTTACAAAATAAGTTTAAGTTAGATGTCTTATTATTAATTCTTAATTTACGCAGTTATTTGTTAATTGTATGATGTTTGCTATAATTTAACAAAAGAGAAATATTGAGGAGAAGATTAACATGGCACGCGAATCAATCGCTATAGATATGGATGAAGTATTGGCTGATACGCTCGGTGAAATTATAGAAGCAGTCAATAACAGGGAATCTTTGGGGATTAAAGTGGAAGATTTGAATGGTCAGAAGTTGAAACATGTCATACCAGAACATGATGGTTTAATAACTGATATTTTAAGGGAACCCGGATTTTTTAGAAATTTAAAGGTTATGCCACATGCTCAAGAAGTAGTTGAAAAATTAAATAAACATTACGATGTTTATATTGCAACTGCTGCAATGGACGTTCCAACGTCATTTGAGGATAAATATGAGTGGTTATTGGAATACTTTCCATTTTTAGATCCACAGCATTTTGTATTTTGTGGGCGTAAAAATATTGTCAAAGCTGATTATTTAATCGATGATAATCCAAGACAATTAGAAATATTTAGTGGTAAACCTATTATGTATACTGCTGTGCACAATATAAATGATGATCGATTCACTCGTGTTAATGGTTGGCAGGACGTCGAACATTATTTTTTGAATGACAACTAAATAATATTAAAAAAGAGCTATCTATAAGTAGAATGATGTTAATAACAGTAAATAACTGTACATGACTCTACGTCACTGGATAGCTCTTTTGTCTTACTAATTAAGTTTTCTATTTTTTTAGGACTAATAAATAAAAAGTGAATAATTTAAAAAATAATGATGTATCAGTCCAATTTGGGAGGGAACCACTAATTAACAAATGTTAATAATTGTATAGCTTTAGGTAATACTTCAATTGTAATTGGTGTGTTGAGACAAATTTCACCATCAACATCTATTTTCATTACTGGTTCAGTAGATAAAGTAATTTCTTTACCTGCGATATGATTAATACCTTGAGTAATTTCATTCCAATTCATACTATCACGTTTTTTGAAAATATCATTTAAAATACTAAAACTTTGGTCATTAAAAATGAAAGTATTTAACTCACCATCTTGTGGTGATAAGTCAGTTAAAGGAATTCTACTACCGCCAATAAATGGTCCGTTTGCAGTTAATATCATAGATGTTTCACCAGTATAATTTTTGCCATCTATTGTTAAGTCATAAGTAAATTTACTAGGGTTCATTAATGTTTTGACTGTTGAACCGACATAACTTAATTTACCAAAAATATCTTTAGAACCATCTTGTACATTTTCAGCATTTTGAACAATTAGTCCTAAACCGACAAAGTTCAATGCATATTGATTATTCACTTTAATAACATCGTAACTACCAACTTCTGAGGATACGAGTTGTTCACTTGCTTGTTTATGGTTAGGGTTTAAATTCAAAGTTTTAGTGAAATCATTAAAAGTACCACCAGGTAAAATACCAATAGGTAAGTTTAATTGATGCGTCATGACACCGTTGACTAATTCATTAACAGTTCCATCACCACCTAAGATAAATAAAATATCAATATCATCAGCATACTGTTTATCTTTAATTTTTTGGCAATATTTAATAATATCACCTTCATTTTCACTTAATTGAATAGAAAGATGTTTACATATACAACTCAGTGATTTAGTTACTTCACCAATGCCTTCATTTATATTTTTTAAGCCACTGTGTTCATGATAAAATAGTACGCCATGTGTATATTTACTTTCCATCGCAATGCCTTCTTCCTATACTTGATTCGTCATTTAATTATATATACCCAATTTTTAAAGTTATAACTATAAATCACCTAATGGGCTAAATGATTCAGTTAAAAGAAAAAACTGTTACCAAAGTTTTTTCTTTGATAACAGTTTAGAGTATAAATAGGTGACTAACGTACACCTTTCATCGCTTTAACTATTTTAGGTGTGAAGCATAAGACAATTAATGTTACAACAATGGCTACAACACCTAAGAAAATAAAGTAATTCGTTGGACCTAATGGATCTTGCAATTTAACTAACGTACCATTCATCGCTTGAGCTGATGCGTTAGTTAGGTACCAAATACTCATCATTTGGGCATTAAATGCTTTTGGTGCTAATTTTACGGCTGCACTATTACCAGTAGGAGATAGACATAATTCACCTATAACACAAACGATATATGATAAAATCACCCAGTTAACTGAGAAATGTGCTGAACCTGATGTATACCCAATTATACCGATAAGGATATACGAAGCACCAGCCAGTGTCGTACCAATTGCAAATTTGATAGGTAAACTTGGTTGTTTAGTACCTAATTTTTGCCATAATAATGAAATGATTGGAGCTAACAACAATATAAAGAGTGGGTTAATTGATTGGAAAATGGCTGCTCCAAAGTTCGTTTTCCAGCCAAATAAGTTTAATTTCATATCTGAATGTTCAAGACCATAGATATTTAAAACATTAGAACCTTGTTCTTGAATAGCCCAGAAAATCATTCCTAAAATAAATAAAGGAATAAATGCTTTTACGCGAGAGCGTTCAGTATCTGTAATATCCTTACTTTTAATCATTGTCGTAAAGTAAATAACTGGTAAAGCAATACCAAGAATTAAAACAGTATTACTTATTAAATTAAATGAAAACGAATTAGTTATAATGGTTACAGCTAAAACAATTACTACAATGGCAGTAATAATTCCTATCATTGTACCGTATTTTTTCTTTTCTTCAGAACTAAGTGGATTGGTCGGCTTCATACCTACATTACCCAAGTTTTTGCGATTGAAAAGAATATACCAGACTAAACCTAATGCCATACCAATAGCAGCAATTAAGAAACCGCCGTGGAAATTCTTTACATCAAGAAATTGTTGTAAAATAATTGGTGAAATTAAAGCGCCCATATTAACAGACATATAGAAAATTACGAAACCAGCATCCATACGTTTGTCATTTTCTGGATATAAGCGCCCAACAATATTAGAAATATTTGGTTTCATTAAACCAGAACCAATGATGATAAAGAACATGGATGCAAATAGACCAAATAATGCAAATGGTAAACTTAAACAAATATGTCCAATGATAATAGATACAGCACCAATTAAAGTTGCACCACGTGTTCCTGTAATGCGGTCAGCAATCCAACCACCTGGAATAGATGTCATGTAAATTAAAGCTCCGTATACAGACATAATTGACATCGCTGTTGTCTTATCAATGCCTAAACCATTATCAACAATCGCATAGTACATATAGAAAAGTAGTAATGCACGCATGCCATAATAGCTAAATCGTTCCCAGAATTCTACGAAGAAGAGTACGCCTAAACCTCTAGGGTGTCCAAAGAATCCTGTCTGTGGTATTTCTTGTATTTCACTTCCATGGGAGTTGCGTTGTGTCATTGTTACATCCCATCCTTTCTTCCCCTAATACAAAATAAGTAATTAAATCTGATTGTACGCCCGTAAAAAAGAACTTTCAATAAACGCAAAAAAATAGAAATATTTAGAATTTTCTGTTATTGAATACGTACAATAAATTATAGGTAATATAAAAATATACTGAAAACTGACAAAGTGCAATAGCTTTCTATAAAAACATTATTGAATTTTTGTAGAATTACGAATATTAAAATTTTTAAAAATAAAGTATTGAACAATATGGAAGTGGGACAGAAATAATTGTTTCAAAACAAATTATTTCTTAATCCTATCTCAGCAAGATTGACTAGAATTACATAACGTTGATTTATCAACATTTTATAATACAGATAGTTTCTAGCCAATCTGCGTCATGTCGATATAGTACAATTTTTACCTTGGCTTCGCCATTTAATACTTTAATATGAAGATATTAACAGGGATACGTTGATTGGAATTTAAATGGCTATATAAGTAAGTTATCAACAACACTTTTAAATCCTTAATTCTTAAAAAAGAATAATAAAATAACGCTTAAATGACATTTGTATATGACATTTAAGCGTTTATTTATTACATGTTATTAACGGTTGTCAATTTTCTCAGGGTATAGGTCATGATTCATCAAACGATGTTCAGCCATTGTTTCATATTTAGTATTTGGTCGACCATAGTTTGTGTAGGGATCGATTGAAATACCACCACGAGGTGTGAACTTGCCCCATACCTCAATATAATGTGGATCCATAAGTTCAATTAAATCATTCATAATGATATTCATACAATCTTCATGAAAGTCTCCATGATTTCTAAAACTAAATAAATATAATTTTAATGATTTAGATTCAACCATTTTAATGTTAGGTATATAAGAAATATAAATAGTTGCAAAATCAGGTTGACCTGTAATAGGACATAATGAAGTGAATTCTGGACAATTAAATTTTACGAAATAATCGCGACCTTGATGTTTGTTATCAAATGATTCTAAAACATCAGGTCTATAATCAAAGTTATATTGGTTATTTTGATTTCCTAATAATGTAATATCTTGTAATTCATCTTGTTGACGGCCATGTGTCATGATATTCTCTCCTTTATTTTTTAATAAATTAGCTTTTTATGATTTAGCTTCGCGACGTGCTTTATCAAACATATAATAACTTGCACCAATAATTACAACATAACCTAGAGTAGCATATAAATCTGGTGATTCGCCAAATAGAATAAAACCAAATAATGCTGTGAAAATAATTGACGCATATGTGAAAATAGATATATCTTTTGCTGCTGCAAAACTATAGGCAAGTGTAATACCTATTTGACCTACAGCTGCTGATAAACCTGCACCTAATAAATACCATAATTGCAAATTAGACATTGGAACATAGGTGAAGAAAGTAAATGGTATTAATACTACTACAGAAAATAATGAAAAGTAGAATACAATCGTATATGGTCCTTCTCTAGAACTTAATGCTCTTACACATGTATAAGCTGATGCAGCAAAGATACCTGATAATAAACCAATTAATGATGGTATCATCGATGATGAAAATTCAGGTTTCACTATGAGTAACATACCTATAATTGCGATAAGCATAGCTGTAATCTGATACTTTCTAACTTTTTCATGTAAGAAAATTAAACTTAATAAAATAGTCCAAAATGGATTTAACTTCATTAATGAGTCAGCATCACTTAATACCATATGATCAATAGCAAAAATATTTAATAACACACCAATAAGCCCTAATGTAGAACGAGTTATCAGCAAAGGTTGACTAGAAAGTTTACCGAACATTGGTTGTTTGTATTTATAAATAAAATATAAGGGTATAAACATAGCTACTAGGTTTCTAGCTAGTGATTTTTGAAAGACAGGTAAATCTCCGGCCAATCTAAAAAATACTGACATAAAACTGAAGCCGATAGCTGAAATTAAAATTGCAATAATACCTTTTACTTTTGGATTCAATTTTATCGCCTCTTTTATATAAAATTAACGTATATATATTAGCATAAAACAATAAAGTCTGCATAAACAGTTGAAATTTTAGGGAAATGTCTTATAATAATGAATACGAACAAATGTTCTTGTGTGTATTGACGGAAGTTTAAGCATGTATTTGAGAAAGAATGTTTGTGTTATAAACGAATTGATTAACAAATAATTGTATTTAATATATCGAGATAAATTGTCATTTCATTGCCGTGATTGGATTACTGATAATTTATCAAAAAGCAAGTATTATACCCTGAAAAAATTTTTATTTTAGACAAAAATAAATGTAGTTTAGTAGTGGTGCGTGATTAAGACTTTTTACGAACATTCATCCTGAAAAATGGACTTTAAATAAGCTGTGCTCTTATGTATAATGAAACACATAATATAGTGTTAGTAATTTAATACAGACACAATATCTTGTGTTTTGATAGTAAGAGATTTATTTTTGCATAAATTACTTTAAAAGGTAAATTAACACTTAGAAATTATTAAAATTCATCAATTATATAGTAATATTCTTAGAAAAGTGTAGTAAGGTATGATGTAAATATTTTGAGTTATTCACTACAACATGTTGTGGTTAAATAAGTTTACTTAATATTGGCTACTATTTTCTCAAATATCAATCTATAGCAGAAGGTTTGTATTTAAGAAAATGAGTAGCTTCATTAGTTATTGATAAGATGCTACAAACAACAGTGCACTCTTACGTTGTTTAGGCATTTTTTAATTACTCAAGTTACTTATATTTTAGGAGATTGGCGGAAGGAAGGTGATCCAATGAAAGTTATTTATTTTTCATTTACTGGCAATGTTCGTAGATTCATTAAACGTGCCGAAATAACAAACGCGCTAGAAATTACGCAAAGTAATTGTACAGAAGTGATCAATGAACCGTTTATTATTGTTACCGGTACTATTGGATTTGGAGAAGTTCCAAACCCAGTACAATCTTTTTTAGAAGTAAATCATCAAAATTTAGTAGGTGTGGCTGCTAGTGGCAATCGAAATTGGGGACAAAATTTCGCAAAAGCAGGACGCACAATTTCAGAACAATATAATGTCCCTTTATTAATGAAGTTTGAATTGCATGGAACGAATAACGATGTTATAGAATTTAAGAACAAGGTGGGTAATTTGAATGAAAACCATGGACGAGAAAAAGTACAATCATATTGAATTAAATAATGAGGTGACTAAACGACAAGAGAATGGCTTCTTTAGTTTAGATAAAGATCAAGAAGCATTAAGTGTATATCTTGAAGAAATTCACGATAAAACAATTTTCTTTGATAGTGAAATTGAACGATTACATTATTTAGTTGATCATGATTTCTACTTTAATGTTTTTGAAATTTATAGCGAAGAAGATTTAGTTGAGATTACAGACTATGCTAAATCAATACCATTTAAATTTGCGAGTTACATGTCGGCAAGTAAATTCTTTAAAGATTATGCATTAAAAACAAACGATAAAAGTCAATATTTAGAAGATTACAATCAACATGTAGCAATTGTTGCTTTATATTTAGCAAATGGTAATAAAGAGCAAGCTAAACAATTTATTTCTGCAATGGTTGAACAACGTTACCAACCAGCAACACCAACATTCTTAAATGCTGGACGAGCACGTCGTGGTGAATTAGTGTCATGTTTCTTATTAGAAGTAGACGATAGTTTGAATTCAATTAACTTTATTGATTCAACAGCAAAACAGTTAAGTAAAATTGGTGGTGGTGTTGCCATTAACTTATCTAAACTACGTGCACGTGGCGAAGCAATAAAAGGTATTAAAGGTGTAGCTAAAGGTGTGCTACCTGTTGCGAAGTCATTAGAAGGTGGATTTAGTTATGCTGATCAATTAGGACAACGACCAGGTGCTGGTGCTGTTTATTTAAATATTTTCCACTATGATGTCGAAGAATTTTTAGATACTAAAAAAGTAAATGCAGATGAAGATTTACGTTTATCAACGATTTCAACTGGTTTAATTGTCCCTTCGAAATTCTTTGATTTAGCTAAAGAGGGCAAAGATTTTTATATGTTTGCACCACATACAGTTAAACAAGAATATGGTGTCACACTAGACGATATCGATCTTGATAAATATTATGACGATATGGTGCAAAATCCAAACGTCGATAAGAAGAAAAAAGATGCTCGTGAAATGTTGAATTTAATTGCTCAAACACAATTACAATCTGGCTATCCGTACTTAATGTTTAAAGATAATGCTAATAAAGTACATGCCAATTCTAATATCGGTCAAATTAAAATGAGTAATTTATGTACTGAAATTTTCCAATTACAAGAAACGTCAATTATTAATGATTATGGAATTGAAGATGAAATTAAACGTGATATTTCATGTAACTTAGGTTCTTTAAATATTGTGAACGTGATGGAATCTGAAAAATTTAGAGATTCAGTGCATACAGGAATGGATGCTTTGACTGTTGTAAGTGATGAGGCAAATATTCAAAATGCACCAGGAGTTAGAAAAGCTAATAGTGAATTACATTCAGTTGGTTTAGGTGTAATGAACTTACATGGTTACTTAGCTAAAAATAGTATTGGTTATGAATCAGAAGAAGCAAAAGACTTTGCAAATATCTTCTTTATGATGATGAATTATTATTCTCTTGAACGTTCAATGCAAATTGCTAAAGAACGTGGTGTTAAATATAAAGACTTTGATAAATCTGATTATGCTAATGGTAAATATTTTGACTTCTATACTTCTCAAAATTTTGAACCTCAATATGATAAAGTACGTCAACTTTTTGCACATATGGATATTCCAACAGCTGAAGATTGGAAAAAATTGCAACAAGATGTTCAACAGTATGGTTTATATCATGCATATAGATTAGCCATTGCACCAACTCAAAGTATTTCTTATGTTCAAAATGCTACAAGTTCAGTAATGCCAATCGTCGATCAAATTGAACGTCGTACCTATGGTAATGCTGAGACATTTTATCCAATGCCATTTTTATCACCACAAACAATGTGGTACTATAAATCAGCATTTAATACTGATCAAATGAAATTAATTGACTTAATTTCAACAATTCAAACACACGTTGACCAAGGTATTTCAACAATTCTTTATGTAAATTCAGAAATATCTACACGTGAACTTGCGCGTTTATATGTCTATGCTCATCATAAAGGATTGAAATCATTGTATTATACTCGTAACAAGTTATTAAGTGTTGAAGAATGTACAAGCTGCGCAATATAAACATATAGAGACGAATAGACATCACCATTGCAACGAAATTGTTGATGGTGATGTTGAAATGTCTTGTTATTAGTGATTTACATATAGGAGGAAATTATATTCATGATAGCTGTAAATTGGAATACTCAAGAAGATATGACAAACATGTTTTGGCGCCAAAATATCTCTCAAATGTGGGTTGAAACAGAGTTTAAAGTATCAAAAGATATCGCAAGCTGGAAAACATTATCTCATGCAGAACAAGAAGCATTTAAAAAAGCTTTAGCTGGATTAACAGGCTTAGACACACATCAAGCAGATGATGGTATGCCATTAGTTATGCTACATACAACTGACTTAAGAAAAAAAGCTGTCTATTCATTCATGGCTATGATGGAACAAATCCATGCTAAAAGTTATTCTCATATTTTTACTACATTATTACCATCTGCTGAAACGAACTACTTGTTAGATGAATGGGTACTTGAAGAGCCACATTTAAAATATAAATCAGACAAGATTGTCAGCAATTATCATAAACTTTGGGGTAAAGAAGCTTCAATTTATGATCAATATATGGCTAGAGTTTCAAGTGTCTTTCTAGAGACGTTCTTATTCTATTCAGGTTTCTATTATCCTCTATATTTAGCTGGTCAAGGTAAAATGACGACTTCAGGTGAAATTATTCGTAAAATTTTATTAGATGAATCGATTCATGGTGTGTTCACTGGTTTGGATGCTCAAAGTTTACGTAATGAATTATCTGAAAGTGAAAAACAAAAAGCAGATCAAGAAATGTACAAATTATTGGATGATTTATATTTAAACGAAGTATCATATACAGGTATGTTATATGATGACATAGGCTTGACAGAAGATGTGTTAAACTATGTTAAGTATAACGGTAATAAAGCTTTATCTAACTTAGGATTCGAACCTTATTTTGAAGAGAGAGAATTTAATCCTATTATTGAAAATGCTTTAGATACTTCAACTAAAAATCATGACTTTTTCTCAGTTAAAGGTGATGGTTATGTATTAGCATTGAATGTAGAAGCATTACAAGATGAAGATTTTAATTTTGAAGATTAATAAATAATCATAACAGCCCTCATATTAGTGGTGGATAAAGATGACTTATCCTAGCTATATGAGGGTTTTTGTATGTAATTTAGGTTTTATAATAAATCGGACTGATAGAAAATTTTAAGTAATTATCAATCAGTCCAATTTGTGAGAGGAATCATATGCACAATAACAATATGAAGTTTGAAATAACTTTATTGAATATGTAAATAATACATATTAGTGTTAAATAATAATAAAAGTGAATTAATCTTTTGGTAACACTTATTTAATTATCACCAAAATGTGAAAAATAATATAAATTAAATGAAAATAAATTGAATTACTATTGAAATGAGTTAGTAAAGCAGTTAACATAGATGATAATGATTATCATCGAAAAGAATTATCATTTACTTTAAGGGAGAAAGTTTACAAATGACATACTTATTAAAGGGATATGTATTATTTATCTTGATCATCTTCTTAACTGTAAGCTCTTTATTTATCGGTGTTAGTGAATTATCTTTCGCTGATATATTCCATCTTTCTAATAAGCAAGTCAATATTTTATTCGCTAGTAGAATACCAAGAACAGTAAGTATTTTGATTTCTGGTAGTTCATTGGCATTAGCCGGGTTGATAATGCAACAAATGATGCAAAATAAATTTGTCAGTCCAACAACTGCTGGAACAATGGAGTGGGCAAAATTAGGTATATTAATAGCATTACTATTCTTTCCAACAGGACATATTTTAGTAAAGTTGATCTTTGCTGTAGTTTGTAGTGTTGGAGGTACGTTTTTATTCGTTAAAATCATTGATTTTATTAAAGTAAAAGATATCATTTTTGTGCCACTACTAGGTATTATGATTGGTGGTATTGTATCTAGTTTCACTACTTTTATTTCACTCAGAACGAATGCTGTACAAAGTATCGGAAATTGGTTGAATGGCAATTTTGCCATTATTACCAGTGGACGTTATGAAGTTTTATATTTAAGTATACCTTTATTAATTTTGACTTACTTTTTTGCTAATCATTTTACGATTGTAGGAATGGGCAAAGATTTCACTAAAAATTTAGGGTTAAGCTATGAAAAATTGATTAATATTGCTTTATTTATTACTGCTACCATAACTGCTTTAGTAGTTGTTACAGTTGGAACGTTACCATTTTTAGGTTTAGTAGTACCTAATATTATTTCAATGTATAGAGGAGATCATTTAAAACATGCTATTCCTCATACGATGATGCTTGGAGCAATTTTTGTGCTTTTTGCTGATATTATTGGAAGAATTATTGTTTATCCATATGAGATCAATATTGGATTAACAATTGGTGTCTTTGGAACAGTTATTTTCCTAATCTTGTTAATGAAGGGTAGGAAAAATTATGCACATCACTAAAAATAAAAAACTAATGATACTCGCTATTGTCACTCTGATCATTAGCTTGGTGTACCTATTAGTTGGTTTAGATTTTGAAATATTTGAATATCAATTTTCTAGTCGCTTGCGTAAATTAATATTAATGATATTAGTAGGTACAGCAATTGCAATTTCTGTTGTGATATTCCAATCCATAACTAATAACAGATTGCTGACTCCATCGATTATGGGATTAGATGCAGTATATTTATTTATTAAGGTATTACCAATCTTTGTCTTAGGTACGCAATCGATGTGGGTTACAAATATTTATTTAAATTTTATTTTAACTTTAGTAACTATGGTCTTATTTGCCTTGTTTTTATTTCAAGTTGTTTTTAAACTGGGTAATTTCTCTGTGTATTTTATTTTACTTTTTGGTGTCTTGCTCGGTACATTTTTCCGCAGTATTACTAGTTTTATTCAACTTATTATGGACCCTGAATCTTTCTTAGCAGTACAAAGTAGTATGTTTGCAAACTTTAATGCATCTAATTCTAAATTAGTAGTTTTTGGAGCAATTATTTTAATAATCATGTTAGTCATCACTATAATCAGCATACCGTATCTTGATGTAATGTTATTAGGAAGAGATGAAGCGATTAATTTAGGATTATCATTTGATCGCTTAACACGATTGTTACTGATTATGGTTTCAATCCTGGTTTCAGTGTCAACGGCACTCGTAGGTCCTATTACATTTTTAGGATTATTAACAGTCAATTTAGCTCATGAATTAATGAAAACTTATGAACATAAATATATCTTAATAACGACAATTTTCTTAAGTTGGATTAGTTTATTTAGTGCACAATGGGTGGTTGAAAATCTATTTGAAGCCACAACAGAAATGAGTTTAATTATTGACTTAATTGGCGGTAGCTATTTTATATATCTACTAATTAAAAGGAGAAATGCATAATGATTCATGTCGATAACCTTTCGAAAAACATACAAAATAATAGTATTTTGAAAGATATTACTTTAGATATTCATAAAGGTTGTCTCACTTCAATGATTGGACCTAATGGTGCAGGTAAGAGTACATTACTTTCAGCGATATGCCGTTTAATCGACATTGATCATGGTGAAGTTGAAGTTGATGGCCAATTAATGTCTGACTATAAAAATAATGACTTGTCGAAAAAGATATCTATTTTGAAACAATCTAACCATACTGAGATGAATATTACAGTAGAACAATTAGTTAGATTTGGACGTTTTCCATATTCAAAAGGTCGTTTAACTAAAGAGGATCATGAAGCAGTTAATCAAGCGTTAGATATCTTACAATTACACGATATTAAGGATCGTAATATTAAAACGTTGTCAGGTGGGCAACGTCAACGAGCATATATTGCTATGACTATCGCTCAGGATACTGAGTATATCTTATTAGATGAACCATTAAACAATCTAGATATGAAACATGCAGTACAAATTATGCAAACATTGCAAATGCTCGCGCATAATATGAATAAAGCGATTGTAATTGTGTTACATGATATTAACTTTGCATCTTGCTATTCTGACCAAATTATCGCCTTAAAAAATGGACAATTAGTAAGATCAGAGGCCAAAGATCATGTTATCAAGAGTGATGTGTTAAGTGATTTATATGAAATGAACATACAAATTGAAGAAATTAGAGATCAAAAGATTTGTCTTTATTTTAAATAATAACTATTTCTTTAGAAGGGGTGATGCGATGATAAGTGTTAACTATATATTTACATAAGCCACAACGTCACTTTGCACCGCGACAAAAATTTTAAAGGAGAGTCTTTATAACATGAAGAAAACAGTCTTTTATTTATTATTAACTTTAGTATTAGTTTTAGCAGCATGTGGCAACAATTCAGAAAAAGAAAATTCTGGCACTGATAGTAAAGATTCAAAAGATACAGTAACAATAAAAAACAACTATGAACTTAGTGGTGAGAAAAAAGATGGCAGTGATGCTAAGAAAGTCAATGAAACTGTAAAAGTACCAAAAAATCCTAAAAATGCTGTAGTATTAGATTATGGTGCTTTAGATGTGATGAAGGAAATGGGTCTTGCTGATAAAGTTAAAGCATTACCTAAAGGTGAAGGTGGTAAATCTTTACCAGATTTCTTGAGTGACTTTAAAGAAGATAAGTATACAAATACTGGTAATTTGAAAGAAGTTAATTTTGATAAAGTCGCAGAAACAAAACCGGAAGTTATTTTCATTTCAGGTAGAACTGCTAATCAAAAAAACATGGACGAATTTAAAAAAGCAGCACCTAAAGCTAAAATCGTTTATGTTGGTTCAGATGATAAACAATTAGTAAAATCAATGAAGAGCAATACAACAAACATTGGTAAAATATACGACAAAGAAGATAAAGCAAAAGAATTAAATAAAAAATTAGATGATAAAATTGATTCAATGAAAGATAAAACGAAGAAATTTGATAAATCAGTAATGTATTTATTAGTCAATGAAGGAGAATTATCAACATATGGACCTAAAGGTCGTTTCGGTAGTTTAGTATTCGATACATTAGGATTTAAACCAGTTGATAAAGATGTGAGTGATAGTACTCATGGTCAAAATGTTTCAAATGAATATATTAATAAAGAAAATCCTGATGTTATTTTAGCGATGGACCGTGGACAAGCTATCAGTGGTAAATCAACAGCTAAGAAAACATTAAACAACGCGGTATTAAAAGATGTTAATGCTGTGAAAGAAGATAAAGTATATAATTTAGATCCTAAATTATGGTACTTCTCATCTGGTTCTACAACTACAACAGTTAAACAAATTGAAGAATTAGAAAAAGTAGTAGAATAATAAGAAGACAAGCGTGACCACTTATGTAACATGAGTGGTCACGCTTCTTTATATTTCAAAATATAAATGGTAATGAAACTTACATCTTTGATTAAAATGACTATTACAATGAGGACAATTTTCTACTAGCATATAGTCATTAATCGTCATCTCATGCTTGCACGCACCACATAAAATGACACGTTCATTAAACTGACTTTCAGGCCAACGTTTAATATAATGTGATTCATGTTCATTATGGCATTTATAACATGGATAATATTTTTGGCAACATTTAAATTTAATAGCAATAATATCCAAACCCGTATGGTAATGTCTACAGCGACTTTCAGAGTCTATAACTGAGCCAAATATTTTAGGCATATTTACATATCTCCAAACTTTAATCAGCTTTAGGATGTTCACCAATAATACGGACTTCTCTATTTAGCTCAACATCAAATTTTTCTTTAACTACTTTCTGAACATAATGAATTAAATCTTCATAATCCGTTGCTGTTCCATTATCAACATTAACCATAAAACCAGCATGCTTTGTTGATACTTCAACGCCACCAATTCGATGTCCTTGCAAATTGGAATCTTGAATTAATTTACCTGCAAAGTGGCCTGGAGGACGTTGGAAGACACTACCACAAGAAGGGTATTCTAATGGTTGCTTAGATTCACGACGTTCAGTTAAATCATCCATAGTTTCTTGGATATCATTAATATTTCCAGGTGCTAAAGTAAAGGCCGCTTCTAACACAACTAAATGTTGTTGTTGAATAATACTATTACGATAATCTAATTCTAGTTCGTTTGTCGTTAATTTAATTAACTCTCCTTGATCATTTACACATAATGCATAATCGATACAATCTTTGACTTCTCCACCATATGCACCAGCGTTCATATAAACTGCTCCACCAATAGAACCAGGTATACCACATGCGAACTCTAAACCAGTTAAGGCATAATCTCGTGCAACTCGAGAGACATCGATAATAGCAGCACCACTACCAGCAATAATTGCATCATCAGAAACATCGATATAATTAAGAGCTAACAAACTAATAACAATTCCTCTGATGCCACCCTCACGGATGATAATATTTGAACCATTACCTAAATAAGTAACAGGAATTTGATGATCATAGGCATATTTAACGATAGCTTGAACCTCTTGGTTTTTAGTAGGTATGATATAAAAATCTGCATTACCACCAGTTTTAGTGTAAGTATAACGTTTCAAAGGTTCGTCAACTTTAATTTTGTCACTCGGAATGAGTTGTTGTAAATCTTGATAGATGTCTTCATTTATCACTTTTAAGTACATCCTTTCTCCTGTCTTTTATGTCATTCTATATTATACCAATTTTAAAAATCATTTGCGAAAATTGAAAATATCTTATGATAATAATTAATAATGTATATTGTTTTAGTTTGCTAGAACTTTCTTATACAATTGGTCGAAGTATTGTTGTTTTTGTTGTTCATATTGTCCTATGCTCGTTGTATAATTTAATATCTGTTGTTTTTTTGCATTGAATTCCATGGCAATATCATTATTTGTAGCTAACAAATGATCGATGTCTATATACGCTTGGAATTTAGGTGAATTAATTTGAACTATATGCAAACGAACTTGCTGCTTTAAATCTTTCAAATTATTAAATTTAGCCATAACTACTTTTTTATGATATTTATGATGGAGTCGATAAAAGCCAACATAATTAAGGCGTTTTTCATCAAGAGCAGTAATATCGTGTAAATTATTCACACCTACTAAAATATCTAAAATAGGTTCAGTAGCATAGTTGAAGTGTCGTGTACCACCTATATGTTTAGTAAATTGAACAGGACTATCTAATAAATTTAATAACGTTGATTTAATTAAGTTATATTGTTGATTATAATTTATATTTAATTGAGTTGTTATGAATGGTTGTATATTTGAATACATGATATTCTCCTTTAGTATCAAAACTAAACGTATTACACGTAAAAGTCTGAAATACTATACCATAATTTATTTTCATAATAAACATGTTTTTGTATAATGAATCTGTTAGGAGTGCATCTATGAAAAAATTTCTTATACCACTTTGTTTATTGATAATTATAATTACTGCTAATGCTTGTAGTAATAAAGAACAACAAGACATTGCAAAATTTGATAATCAATATACAAAGGTTAAACAAAAAGATAAAGAATTACGTCAAGAAATGGATAACATACATTTTAAAAATTTAGATCAACTAAGTAAAACAGATACAACTGATAAAAATAGTAAAGAATTTAAAGCACTACAACAAAGAATTAATCAACAAATGCTGCCTAAGTTTAAACAATATGATAAAGCTGTTGAACAATTACCTGGTAAAACTGCTAAGACTAAATCATTAAAAAAAGATTATTTGACAATTTTTAGAAGTAAAAAGAAAGATATTGAGCAATTAAAATCATTTGTTGATTTATGTAATCAATCGATTAAATATAATGAAGATATTTTAGATTATACAAAGCAATTTGAAAATAATAGATATAAAGTTGAAAGTGAAATCAAAAAAGCTTCAGATAAAGATGAAGCTAATACATTAACTAGTAAAATAGAAAAAAATAACGAAGCACTGAAAAAAGTTGCGAGTAAAAAGTTAAAAGATGTCGATGACAATGAAGCAAAAGAAGTTATTAAAGATGATATTATACCGCTTATTGATAAGCAAATAGCTGATATTAACCAAACTAATATTAGTGATAAAAATGTCAATAATGCGAGAAAAAATGCTATTGAAATGTATTATAGTTTACAAAATTATTACAATACACGTTTGGAAACGATCAAAGTAAGTAATAAATTATCTGAGATTGATGTAGATAAACTACCAAAAGAGGGTAAAGATATAATTAAGGACGATAAAGCTTTTGAAAAGAAATTAGAAAAAGTAAAAGAACAATAATAGAAATAGTATTCAAATTTAAAAATTTTACATTAACTGTTAACATGACATCTTACAATGTGTATAATGGTAAACATTGAGATTGAAAACAAATGTGATGTCACGCGAGTCGTTATTTAAATGTGATAATTATTTATTGAGGTGAAAAGGGTGGCTATAAAGCTAAGTTCGATCGATCAGTTTGAACAAGTAATAACAGAAAATAAATATGTATTTGTTTTAAAACATAGTGATACATGTCCTATTTCAGCTAATGCATATGATCAATTTAATAAATTTTTATATGAACGAGATATGGATGGATATTACTTAATCGTACAACAAGAACGAGAATTATCGGATTATATTGCGGACAAAACAAATGTTAAACATGAATCACCACAAGCATTTTATTTTGTAGATGGTGAAGTGGTTTGGAATAGAGACCATAGTGATATAAATGTGTCGTCATTAGCACAAGCTGAAGAATAACTTTAAGTGTAATGATGAAGTCATATAGCATAATATTATAGGTTATAATGATATCTAATCATGTTAATCGTACAAGTAGAGCCTGGGTCAATATATTGTCTCAGGCTTTTCTTAATTGATTGAGTTAGCTTTTAATTATGAAAAATATCCTAAAAGTCTGTATAATGTTAACATGTATTTGAAATTAACATATGAATGATACAAAATAATAGATTAATCAAATATCAGAACAATCTTTATTATATAATTTAAAAATTCTCATTGTAGTAATTAGTTAAAAAGAGAACGTTTAATACACAACAAATCACAAATAAGTACAAAGGTGGTTATATTAATGAAAGTATTAGTAGCAATGGATGAATTTAATGGAATTATTTCCAGTTACCAAGCAAATAGATATGTTGAAGAAGCAGTTGCAAGTCAAATAGAAACTGCAGATGTTGTACAAGTCCCCTTATTTAATGGGAGACATGAACTATTAGATTCTGTATTTTTATGGCAATCAGGAGAAAGATACCGTATACCAGTACACGATGCTGATATGAATGCAGTAGAAGGTGTTTATGGTCAAACTGATTCAGGGATGACGGTCATTGAAGGTAACTTGTTTTTAAAAGGTCACAAACCAATTGAGCAACGTTCAAGTTACGGTTTAGGTGAGATGATTAAACATGCTTTAGATAATGATGCTCAACATATTGTTATTTCTTTAGGCGGTATAGATAGCTTTGATGCTGGTGCCGGTATGTTACAAGCATTAGGCGCTACATTTTATGATGATGAGGCACGTGTTGTTGATGTATCTCAAGGAGCAAGTCGTATTAAATATATTAGAAGGATTGATATGACAAATATTCATCCCAAATTAGCATCTGCTCGTATCCAATTGATGTCAGATTTCTCTAGTAAAATGTATGGTAAAAATAGTGAAATCATGCAAACATATAAAAGTCATCATTTAAGTCATAATGAAGCGGCAGAAATAGATAATTTAGTTTGGTATTTCAGTGAATTATTCAAAAGTGAATTGAGATTAGCAATAGGTCCAGTTGAACGTGGCGGTGCAGGAGGCGGTATTGCTGCTGTTCTAAGAGGACTGTATCAAGCAGAAATATTAACAAGTCATGAACTTGTTGATCAATTAACGCATCTTGATCATTTAGTAGAACAAGCAGATTTAATTATCTTTGGCGAAGGATTAAATGAAAAAGATCATCTGTTAGAAACAACGACATTAAGAATAGCAGAACTATGTCAGAAGTATCATAAAGTATCTATCGCTATTTGTGCGACGCCTGAAAAATTTGATTTATTTGAATCACAAGGTGTAACAGCAATGTTCAATACTTTTATTGATATGCCTGATAGCTATACAGATTTTAAAATGGGTATTCAAATCAGACATTATACCGTTCAAGCTTTAAAATTATTGAAAACACCGTTTGATACTACAAAATAATAAAACCAATTAGAGCTAGTTAGATTTTTAATCTTTACTAGCTCTTATGCAATTGTTGCGCTAGCAAGCAATTGTAATCCTTTATGTTAGATTTTAATCTTTAGTAGCTTTTGCCCAACCTTGACCGTCTTGCACATTAAAGTAAAAATTTTAGTTATAAAATTTTTCTATGACGGGTCCCTGCATTGCCTGTAGAATTTCTTGGTGAAATTCTCTGTGTTGGGTCCCAATGCAGTTGCACTAATAGTATCAACTGTAATCCTTAATTTTTTCTATGACGGGTCCCAGCATTGCTTGAAAAAACTGGCAACCATTTTTTCTATGTTGCGTCCCATCCATTCTCCTTGGCAAGACTGACTAGGTTTTCAAAATGGTGATTTATCAACGCTTTGAAAACCAGACAGTTACTGCCAAATGCTTAAATTTAAGTGTAAAATACATTTTGTCCCAGGCTCAGATAGTTACTGACAACAACAAAAGTTTATTACAGAATCTTTGTTGTCTCAGTTTGAAAACTCAAAAAAGCCGTACATAGAGGTAACTGAAACACTATTGTTTCAACTATAACTTCTATTTACGGCTTTTAATCTTAGTATGATTTGATATTAGTTGTTGCTATTGTTACTTGCAACTTCTTCAACGATACCAACGATTACTTGAACAGCTTTTTCCATAACGTCAATTGATGCATATTCATATGGACCATGGAAATTTCCACAACCAGTAAAAATATTTGGTGTAGGTAAGCCCATATACGATAATTGAGAACCATCAGTTCCACCACGTATTGGCTCAGTGTTAGGTGTAATGTCTAATTTGGCAAAGACACGTTTTGGAATATCGATAATATGTTGCAATGGTACAATTTTTTCAGCCATATTGTAGTATTGATCATTTATATCTACTTTGACTGGATAATTTTCAAAATGGGCATTAATATCATCTCTAATTTCTAACATGCGCTTTTTACGTAAATCAAATTGTTTTTTATCATGATCACGAATGATATATTGTAATGTAGCTTTTTCAACATTACCTGAAAAATTCATTAAATGATAGAATCCTTCGTAACCATCAGTACGTTCAGGTACTTCTGTATCTGGTAATAAACTATCAAATTGTTCTCCTAATTTAATAGCGTTGACCATAGCATTCTTGGCAGAGCCTGGATGAACATTTACGCCATGACATGTAACAGTAGCTTCAGCAGCATTGAAACTTTCATATTGCAATTCACCAAAATGACTACCATCCATGGTATAAGCGAAATCGGCATTGAAACGTTTAACATCAAACTTATGAGGACCACGTCCAATTTCTTCATCGGGTGTAAAGCCAATACGAATCTTACCATGTTTGATTTCAGGATGTTCTAATAAATATTGAATAGCTTCCATAATTTCAACAACGCCAGCTTTGTCATCAGCGCCAAGTAATGAAGTACCATCAGTAATCATTAATGTGTGATGTTTTAAATTTGATAATTCAGGAAAAACTGCAGGGTCTAATACACGGCTTGTGTCACCTAATTGAATAGCTTCGCCATCATAACTTTCAATGAGTTGTGGATTGACATTGGTTGCATTAAAATCCGGTGACGTATCGACATGAGCTAAGAATCCTACCGTAGGAACGTCATAATCAATATTACTTTCAAGTGTTGCAAATAAATATCCATTATCATCGAGATCAGTGGCAACACCCATTTGTTCCAACTCTTGAGCTAATAAATTCAATAAATCCCATTGTTTGTCAGTTGATGGTGTTGCTGATGACGCTGGATCAGATTGTGTATCAATTTTGACATATCTAGTTAATCTATCAATCAATTGTGCTTTCATCATTTCAGGTCCCCTTAAACTCTATTATTCATGTTATAAGACTTTTTGTAAGTTTTACCTTTGATTTTACCATATAAATGTTTCATGCGAGTGTATAGATAGTATAGAATTTCCGAAACTAATATACCGAAGGCAATAGCTCCAGAAATTAATGTTACTTCTAAAAACGTATTAATAGCTGCTGTATAACTATTCGACACTAGGTATCTTGTAGCTTGATAAGCTAAACCCCCAGGTACTAAAGGTATGATTCCGGGTACAATAAAAATAATTACTGGTCGTTTATATCTACGGCTCATTGTATGACTCATTAAACCAAGTATCAAACTTCCTAAAAAGGAGGCGCCAACTTTTCCTAAGTCTAAGTCAACGGTAAACTGATAGATCGTCCAAGCTACAGCTCCAACAAAACCACAAGCTGGTAACAAGCGCTTTGGTGCATTAAAAATAATCGAAAAAAGCACTGTTGAAATAAAGCTGATTGTAAAATGGAATAAATAAAATAGCATAATTTAACAGTCCTTTCTTATAATAATAAAAGTACAATGGCTACACCAGCACCGATGGCGAATGAAGTGAGTGCTGCTTCAACACCACGTGACATACCAGCTAATAATTCACCAGCTAACAGATCACGAATGGCGTTAGTGATTAAAATACCAGGTACTAAAGGCATCACACTTGCAATTGTAATAATATCTTGATTGGTTGCTATTCCTAATTTAGTGAAGGTAGCTGCAATAGAAATAACAACTGCAGCAGCAACAAATTCTGAGAAGAATTTAATTTGGATATAACGTTGCACAAAACTAAAAGTTAAAAATGCGGCACCACCAGCAATAACAGCAATCCAGCAGTCTGAAGCTACGCCACCAAACATAAATAAGAAGAAACCACATGCTATAGCAGCGGCAAAAACGTTCATAATGAATGAATATTGTAGTGATGCATGTTGTAAATGAATAAATTCTGATTTAGCTTCATCAATAGTTAATTGTTGGTTTGAAATTTTACGGGATAAACTGTTAGTTAATGCAATTTTTTCAAGGTCAGTCGTACGTTCACGTATTCTAATTAAGCGTGTATTCGTTCGATCATTTAAAGAAAAAATAATCGCAGTCGAACTAACAAAGCTATATGTATTATGAAGCCCATAACTATGAGCAATTCTATTCATAGTATCTTCAACACGATATGTTTCTGCACCGGATTCAAGTAAAATTCTTCCAGCTATTAACACTACGTCAATCACTTTATTTTCATCAATGATAGTGATTGAATCAGGCATACATGTCACCTCCACAATAAATAATTTAAAAATTTGAATAATTGAAGTTTACAACTTGTTATGCCAACTTTCAATAGACAGTTGGTATTAATTACATAGAGAGCTAAAATAAAAAAATAAACTGCTAATAAAAGTTAACGCTATTTCATGACAGCGCTAAAATTACATTAGCAGTTAAATTATTTACAGTTGAATGATTGGATTAAACATTACTTTGTTTCGTCCTTCATTTTTTGCTACATGTACCATATCATCAGCATCTTTAAAAACTTTACGTTGTGATTTTGGGTCGTCAGCAGTTAAATAACCGACACCAATTGATACTGATAATTTAATGACTTCTTTATCTGGAAGGTGGAATGATGATTTTTCTACTCCAGAACGAATATTTTCAGCAAGTCTAACACTTTGATCTAAAGTATAACCTGCGATAACAACTGAAAATTCTTCGCCACCATTTCTGAAAATCTTAAATTGAGTTGGTACATAATTTTTTAATAGTTGTGACATTTGTTTTAATACTGCATCACCTGATTTGTGTGAGTATGTATCGTTGACATCTTTAAAGCCGTCGATATCAATTAATAATAATGCGATACTTTGGTTGTCTTGTTCAGCCTTACGAGATACCTCATTTAAATGACGATCAAATTCTTTAACATTACCTAAACCGGTTAAGTAATCGTACTTATCTTCATTTTCATAGCGATTGACTAATGAGAAAAAATGCCAAATGTCTACAAAAGTGATTGCAGAAGCTAAAGTTATAATTAGTGACATTGGAATTAAAATTATCACTTCATTTAAACTATATAAAGGACTGACAAGTGCAATTCCAAATAATATAATTATTGTAATAACATTAAGAATGAGTAACGCAATAATATCATTTTGTTTTAAAAATGGTCCAATAGCACTAGTTACTGCTGCAATAACAAGTAAAGTAACGCCATACATAATTGAATTGTCAAAGACAACAATTTCAACAATGGATACAATAACCGTTGCAGATAGTGTATATACCATATTAGTGTAACGACCTAAAAATAATAACGGAACAAATGTTAAATGTATTAAGTACTCACCTCTATATGGAATAGGGTATACTGATAATAATAATGAAACAATTGTCATGAGAACAGTTACATATCCTTTTGAGAAAACCATGCGTTTATTTTCGGAATACTGTAATCTGTGAAATAAATATATACCAGCGACAATAACAGATATATTATAAATGAAAGCTTCGAACATATCTTAATCGACTCCTTTAATTGACCACTAGCTATTGTAAGTGAAAACTTACATTTTGTCATTAGTTAACAGATAAAATAACTTAATCTAGTGACATTAATGTTAAAATGTTCACTTAAATGTTATGATTAGAAAATAATTTGTTTACATAAATAAATATAAACGATATTAATGAAAATAGTTGCATATTAAAATAAAGTGATATATAGATAAATACATTAATGAAAATATCATATGATATATAGTATAAGCCTGGAACAACAGCATTATATAGTTAATATGATGTAAATAGGTGTAACTTTCTGGCTTATAAATAATGATCTATCAATGTTTTATTATACTAGTTAGTCTTGCCAGGTTAAGTAGAATCCGACATAGAAAAATTAAAAAGGATTACAATTGATGTGAAAAAGGTTTACAGTTTATTAATTCATAATAAACTGCATAAGATTTTCTAGCTACATTAGATAGCAGAAACTCTAACATGCAATGCAGGGACCAACATAGAAAAACTGGTTATCCAGTTTTTTCAGGCAATGAAGGTTGGGCAAGAGCTAGTAAAGATTAAAAATCTAACTAGCTCTAAAATAATTTATATTGATGAAGGTGAATAAATGGTTACATTACTCCTTATTGCTGTAACAATGATTGTAAGTTTAATTATAACACCAATCGTTATTGCAATTTCAAAGCGTTTAAATTTAGTAGATAAACCAAATTTTCGAAAAGTACATACTAAACCTATATCAATGATGGGTGGTACAGTGATTTTATTTTCTTTTTTAATTGGCATTTGGATTGGCAAGCCTATTGAATCAGAAGTTAAACCCCTTATCATTGGGGCAATCATTATGTATTTATTAGGTCTCATCGATGATATATATGATTTAAAACCATATATTAAATTAGCTGGCCAAATCGTTGCTGCTTTAGTGGTTGCATTTTATGGTGTAACGATTGATTTTATTTCATTACCCATGGGTGCGACGATACATTTTGGCTTTTTAAGTGTTCCAATTACTGTTATTTGGATTGTAGCTATTACAAACGCTATTAATTTGATTGATGGACTAGATGGTCTTGCCTCCGGAGTTTCAGCAATTGGATTAATGACTATAGGATTTATTGCGATTTTACAAGCTAATATCTTTATAACAATGATTTGTTGTGTCTTACTTGGATCATTATTAGGATTTTTATTTTATAATTTTCACCCTGCAAAAATATTTCTTGGAGATAGTGGGGCGTTAATGATTGGCTTTATAATAGGGTTTTTATCATTATTAGGTTTTAAAAACATTACAATCATTGCTTTATTCTTCCCGATAGTCATCTTAGCAGTGCCTTTTATCGATACTTTATTTGCTATGATTCGTAGAGTTAAAAAAGGACAACATATTATGCAAGCAGATAAGTCACACTTGCATCATAAGTTGTTAGCGTTAGGTTATACACATAGACAAACAGTATTGTTAATTTATTCCATATCTATATTGTTTAGTTTGTCTAGTATCATTCTTTATGTTTCTCCTCCAATTGGAGTTATCTTTATGTTTATTTTGATTATTTTTTCAATTGAACTTATTGTCGAATTTACTGGCTTAATTGATAATAATTATAGACCGATTTTGAATTTAATTAGCCGTAAAACAAACAACAAAACACATCAATATAAAGAATAATAGTGATGATATATAAATTAAACTCTAGTAATAGTTCTATCATACTGATCTTTGAATAGGATGAGTCGATATAGTATTACTAGAGTTTTTTAATTGATTTTATGACTATACTGGTTGATATTAAAATTTAAATCAATGATTGAACATATGTTTAGCACTATGTTGTAGGAATATCAAACGGTAATAATTTAGGATCTTCTTCAATTAAATCATAATTTCCTGCAGTAATTTTATTTAAGAAATTGATGAAGTCTTCATAATCACTTTTAACAACATCGATATGATAACTGACTTTATCAGTATAACTTTGATTTCTTAATAAAAATGAAGTTGAAGCAAGTTCATATTCAAATTTACCAGTTTGATCGTAATTTAAAGTCACGATACAAGGAATAGCTTCACGCAATTCAACACGACCACTATCGTAAATAACGTCTCTAACAGCACCGCTATATGCACGAATTAAGCCGCCACCACCTAATTTAATACCACCAAAATATCTTGTGACGACGACACAAGCATCATGTATGTCTAACTTTTTTAAAATGTCGAGCATAGGAATACCTGCAGTACCAGTTGGCTCACCATCGTCATTAGCTTTTTGAATATTCATTTCAGGACCAACTGTATAAGCAGAACAGTTATGTGTTGCATCTTTATGTTCTGCTTTAATGGTGTTAATAAAATCTTTTGCTTCATCTTCAGATTGTACAGGTTTAATATGAGCAATAAATCTAGACTTATTAATTACATTTTCTATTGTATGTTCTTGTTTAATTGTAATAATATGTTTTGTCATAATAACTCCTTACCTAATATCTACTTTTGGCTATTAATCTTTATTATACACTGATGAGCTTATAACTATAAATCCTTTGATTAGCATTTTCTTTTTAGTGAAATTATTGTATTATGACTATGAGTATAATTGAGGAGGACGACTATGAAGATTGCTGTAATGACTGATTCTACAAGCTATCTGTCGCAAGAGTTAATAGATAAATATAATATTCCGATAGCACCTTTGAGCGTGACTTTTGATAATGGTGAAAATTTCACTGAAAAAACTGATATAAATATGGACGATTTTTATAGTCAAATGTCAAATTCGCAAACAATACCAACAACAAGTCAACCTGCCATTGGAGAATGGTTATCTAATTATGAATCATTAAGAGAACAAGGCTATTCTGATATTATTGTCGTGTGCCTATCTAGTGGTATTAGTGGAAGTTTTCAGTCTGCTAAGCAAGCTGGTGATATGGTTGATGGTATTAATATCCATGCATTTGATAGTAAGCTTGCAACGATGATGGAAGGGTGCTATGTGTTACGTGCAATTGAAATGGTCGAACAAGGATATGAGCCACAACAAATTATTGATGATTTATTAGATATGCGCAATAATACAGGCGCTTATTTAATTGTTGATGATTTGAAGAACCTTCAAAAAAGTGGACGCATCACAGGTGCACAAGCCTGGGTTGGAACTTTATTGAAAATGAAACCTGTACTTAAATTTGACGATGGTAAAATTGTACCTGATGAAAAAGTACGTACTAAAAAACGTGCCATTCAAGCGCTAGAAAATAAAATTTTAGATATTGTTAAAGATTATGATGAAGTTACTTTGTTTGTAATTAATGGTGATCATTTTGAAGATGGTCAAGCACTATATAAAAAATTACAATCTGAATGTCCAAATAACTATCAAGTTGCATATTCAGAATTTGGACCAGTAGTAGCAGCACATTTAGGTTCTGGTGGATTAGGTTTAGGTTATGTAGGAAGAAAAATTAGGTTAACGTAACAATATATTTAATCAATAGTTATAAAGTCTATATTATTAAATGATTATGCGTATAACTGTTAATCGATGAGGTTCAAACCTTAAATTAATAGTTTAAATACCACTAGCATTTAATATATAGGCTTTTTTAATTTAGACAGTTTGATTTTAATATTATAACTGTATAAAAAAGAAAATAAGATGTTTAAAATTTTTCCTTAGAACTATGAAAAATTATATGTATATATTTAAAAGGTGATAAATTGAAACATTATGGAAAATTAATCCATCCTCAAACAATAATAACTACTGAACAAGTTCAATCTATAAGTCCTGGTGTTATAAAGAAAAAGGGTAGAGACTTTTGTATTCAATGTGAAAGTGATTTGCCAAGTCATTTTCATAGTTATATATCTGATATTACCAATGATAAAATTATATATTGCAGAAACTGTATACAATTAGGGCGAATGGATAATGTAACACATTATCGACGCATTCAAAGTGTCAATGTCTCATCTAAAGCGTGTTATGATCTAGCATTCGAGTTATCTGAACAACAACAATATGCTTCAAATATAATTGTGGAAGCTGTTAAGATAAGGCAAACTGTTCTATTATATGCAGTTACAGGAGCTGGCAAAACTGAAATGATGTTTAAAGGGATACAGCAAGCAAGACAAAATGGAGACAATGTTGCTATAGTATCTCCAAGAGTTGATGTGGTGATTGAAATTAGCCAACGTATTAAAGAAGCATTTAAAGATGAAGAAATAGACATTTTGCATCAACAGTCGCAACAACAATTTAATGGACATTTTATTATTGCAACAGTACATCAATTGTATCGCTTTAAAGGTCATTTTGATGTAGTGTTTATTGATGAAGTAGATGCTTTTCCTTTATCAATGGATGCTTCATTACAACAGACGATTAAGAGCGCTACTAAAACAACATGCACAATTATTTATATGACTGCAACACCTCCCAAGCAGTTATTGCGTAACATTCCGACAAACAATATAGTTAAATTACCTGCGCGTTTTCATAGACAACCATTACTACTCCCTTCTTTTAAATATTTCAAATTAACTCCAAACAAAAGACAAACTTTATTATTAAACATGATCATGCAACAAATTCGAAGTCAACGTTTTACATTAGTTTTCTTTAACAATATAGATACTATGATTACAACGTATCAAACTTATCAACAAATATTGAACAATTTAACTTATGTTTATAGTTCTGATGCTTTTCGTTTTGAAAAAGTAGAACGATTGAGAAAAGGTGACTATCAAGTTTTATTTACGACTACAATATTGGAACGAGGCTTTACCATGTCTAAGCTAGATGTTATTGTCATCGATTCACATACTTTTAATGAAGCGGCATTAATTCAAATTGCAGGTAGAGTAGGTAGGAAATTACAATCTACTAGTGGGCATGTTTGGTTTTTACATCAAGGTGTAACTTTAGAAATGCTTAGAGCTAAAAGAAATATTGCTATGATGAATAAATTGGCACGTCAAAAAGGGTGGTTAGATGAATAAATGTTTAGTTTGTAACGCTAAAATACCAGTTCAATATGATGTTTATCATTTTTTTACAGCTACGAAGACATTATGTGATACATGTCAACAACAGTTGTTGGAAATAAAAATTAACAACAATAGCAAGCGATGTTTGAAATGTTTGAAAATATTGGACCATGAAGAACTAGAGTGCCAAGATTGTGCATTTTTATCACGACACTTCACATTAATGGACCAACTGTATTGTAACTTTGAATATACAGGTATTATGAAAGACATTATACATCAGTTTAAATTTTTAAAAGATCAATATTTATGTCAACTTTTAGCAGAACTCATTCAACTTCCGTCTACATCATATGATTTAATAGTACCAATTCCATCTTCAAATGAACGAGATAGACAAAGGACATTTAATCCAATTAGAGAAGTACTGAAAGCTAAAGGTATTCATTATGATAATATTCTTTGTGCTAAATATAGACCTAAACAGTATAATTTAACAAAGTATCAACGTATGACAATGGACAATCCATTTACGATTGATGATAATATCGACTTAACCGACAAGGAAATATTGCTCGTTGATGATATTTATACAACAGGATTAACGATTCATCACGCAGGGTGTAAATTATACGATAAAAATATCAGAAAATTCAAAGTGTTTGCGTTTGCACGATAGCATAAACGTGTTAATATATAATTAAGAGTTACCAATAAAGAGGTTTAAGGAGAGATTACTATGATTAGATTTGAAATTCATGGAGATAACCTCACTATCACAGATGCAATTCGCAACTATATTGAGGAAAAAATTGGTAAATTGGAGCGTTATTTTAATGACGTACCAAATGCAGTAGCACACGTGAAAGTTAAAACGTATTCAAACTCAGCAACTAAAATTGAAGTAACAATTCCTTTAAAAAATGTAACATTAAGAGCTGAAGAACGTAACGATGATTTATATGCAGGTATTGATTTAATTAATAGTAAACTTGAAAGACAAGTTAGAAAATATAAAACTCGAATCAATCGTAAGAGTCGTGATCGTGGGGACCAAGAAGTATTTGTCGCTGAACTTCAAGAAGCACCAGCAGACAATGAGGCTTCTGACGATAATGACATCGAAATTATTCGTTCTAAAGAATTCAGTTTGAAACCAATGGATTCTGAAGAAGCAGTACTACAAATGAATTTATTAGGCCATGATTTCTATGTCTTTACAGATAGAGAAACAGATGGTACAAGTATTGTTTATCGTCGTAAAGATGGTAAATATGGACTTATTCAAACAACAGAACAATAAGATAATATTCATTCAAGGCTGAGGCATTTAGTTGTCTCAGCTTTTTTGTTGTAAAAACATCACAAACTATAGATTGTAAATAGAAATAAAATGGTACTTGAGCCTGAGACAAAAAGCATTTTGCACTAATTGTCTGATTTTTAAAATGATGATAAATCCACATTTTAAAAGCATAGTCAGTCTTGTAAGAATGGGATTACGACATAATTTTTAAAAAATTATTTTTGTTACACTCCCACTACGATGTTGAAACATAAACTAATATTAAGTAATAGTAATAAGAAGTTAACTAGTCCTTCTTTTAATAATAAATTTAGAAATAACAAAAAGTAAGTAACAATTTTAAAAAGTAATTATAAGCGTGTCATCAAGAAATAGCTTAAGCAAATTGTTGAACGAAATAGTTATACTGTGATAATGTAAATTGATGTATATAATTGAAAATGGGATTAATTACACAGCGATTGTGATGATTAAATGATTAAAAGACTTTGTAGTTAGGATATACTATATTTTAGTCGAATAAATGGATGTAATTTATAACGAATTAATATAAAATAAACTTGCTAACAACTTAATGATATGAAATACGTCATTATAAGATTATTATACAATTGTCAAATGAGTGAATAAGTATAATTTTATATCTATAAATGATAAGATAAATTGTTGAAGGCTAAAGAGTTTGAAGCTAAAGGAGCGAACATAATGGGATTTTTATCAAAAGTTCTTGATGGCAATAATAAAGAAATAAAAAAATTAGGAAAAACTGCTGATAAAGTACTTGCGTTAGAGGAAAAAACAGCACTTTTAACTGATGAAGAAATTCGCAATAAAACAAAAGAGTTTCAAGACGAATTATCACAAATAGAGGATGTTAAAAAACAGAATGACTATTTAGATAAGATTTTACCAGAAGCTTATGCTTTAGTAAGAGAAGGATCTAAACGTGTCTTTAATATGTCTCCGTATAGAGTACAAATCATGGGTGGTATCGCTATTCATAAAGGTGATATCGCTGAAATGAGAACTGGTGAAGGTAAAACTTTGACAGCAACAATGCCTACATATTTAAATGCATTAGCTGGTAGAGGTGTACATGTTATTACAGTCAATGAATATTTGTCTAGTGTACAAAGTGAAGAAATGGCTGAATTATATAATTTCTTAGGATTGACAGTAGGCTTGAACTTAAATAGTAAAACGACTGAAGAAAAACGTGAAGCATATGCACAAGATATTACTTATAGTACAAATAATGAATTAGGTTTTGATTACCTACGAGACAATATGGTTAATTACGCAGAAGATCGTGTAATGAGACCGTTACATTTTGCTATAATCGATGAAGTTGACTCTATTTTAATTGATGAAGCTCGTACACCATTAATCATTTCTGGTGAAGCTGAAAAATCCACATCACTTTATACTCAAGCTAATGTGTTTGCTAAAATGCTAAAACTTGATGAAGATTATAAATATGATGAAAAAACAAAAGCTGTTCATTTAACTGAACAAGGTGCAGATAAAGCAGAGCGTATGTTTAAAGTAGATAACTTATATGACGTACAAAATGTAGATGTTATTAGCCATATTAATACAGCATTAAGAGCACATGTGACATTACAAAGAGATGTCGATTATATGGTAGTTGATGGTGAAGTATTAATTGTAGACCAGTTTACTGGACGTACAATGCCAGGACGTCGATTCTCTGAAGGGTTACACCAAGCTATTGAAGCAAAAGAAGGTGTCCAAATTCAAAATGAATCTAAAACGATGGCATCAATTACATTCCAAAATTACTTCAGAATGTATAATAAATTAGCAGGTATGACTGGTACAGCGAAGACTGAAGAAGAAGAATTTAGAAATATATACAATATGACTGTAACTCAAATTCCTACAAATAAACCGATACAACGTAAAGATAAATCTGATTTAATTTATATTAGTCAAAAAGGTAAATTTGATGCAGTAGTTGAAGATGTAGTTGAAAAACACAAAGCTGGTCAACCAGTATTACTAGGTACTGTAGCAGTTGAAACTTCTGAATATATTTCCAATCTACTTAAAAAACGTGGCGTACGTCATGATGTATTAAATGCCAAAAACCATGAACGTGAAGCTGAGATTGTTGCGGGAGCAGGACAAAAAGGTGCTGTTACTATTGCGACTAACATGGCTGGTCGTGGTACAGATATCAAACTTGGTGAAGGTGTAGAAGAATTAGGTGGCTTAGCTGTTATTGGTACAGAACGACACGAATCACGACGTATTGATGATCAGTTACGTGGACGCTCAGGACGTCAAGGTGACCGCGGAGATAGCCGTTTCTACTTATCATTGCAAGATGAATTGATGATTCGTTTTGGATCAGAACGACTACAAAAAATGATGAGTAGATTAGGATTAGATGACTCTACGCCAATTGAATCTAAAATGGTTTCTAGAGCTGTTGAATCAGCACAAAAACGTGTAGAAGGTAATAACTTTGATGCTCGTAAACGTATATTAGAATATGATGAAGTATTACGTAAACAACGTGAAATTATCTATAATGAACGTAATAGTATTATCGATAATGAAGATAGTTCACAAGTTGTAGACGCAATGTTACGTTCAACTTTACAACGTAGTATTAATTATTACATTAATACTGAAGATGATGACATTGAGTATCAACCGTTTATCGATTATGTTAATGACATTTTCTTACAAGAAGGCGAGTTAACTGAAACTGAAATAAAAGGTAAAGATGCAGAAGATATCTTTGAAATTGTATGGGCTAAAATTGAACAAGCGTACAATAGTCAAAAAGACATTTTAGGTGAACAAATGAATGAATTTGAACGTATGATTTTATTACGTTCCATTGATAGCCATTGGACAGATCATATCGATACTATGGATCAATTACGTCAAGGTATACACTTACGTTCATATGCACAACAAAATCCATTACGTGATTACCAAAATGAAGGACATGAATTGTTTGATATCATGATGCAAAATATTGAAGAAGATACTTGTAAGTATATTCTTAAATCAGTTGTGCAAGTAGAAGATGATATCGAACGTGAAAAGACTACTGAATTTGGAGAAGCAAAACATGTCTCTGCCGAATATGGTAAAGAAAAAGTAAAAGCGCAACCAATTGTTAAAGGTGATCAAGTAGGTAGAAACGATCCTTGCCCATGTGGAAGCGGTAAAAAATATAAAAATTGTCATGGTCAATAAATTATAAATAACAGAGTTCTGAATGAAATACTTCAGAACTCTTTTTTTACGACATATAGTACGGGTATTTATTGTCAATTAGTTAATCAAAGTTTAAAATGAACACATCATATAATATAAAGTATATATATAATTAATGTGAAATAGGAGAGAAGACGATGGAACTATCTGAAATCAAACGTAATATAGATAAATATAATCAAGATTTAACACAAATTAGGGGGTCTCTTTGACCTAGATAATAAAAAAACAAATATACAAGAATATGAAGAAATGATGTCGGAACCTAATTTTTGGGATGACCAAAATAAAGCTCAAGAAATTATAGATAAAAATAATGCAATTAAGTCAGTAGTTTCTGGATATGAACAATTACAAAATAACGTAGATGATATGGAAGCTACGTGGGAGTTGCTACAAGAAGAGTTTGATGAAGATATGAAACAAGATCTTGAGCAAGAAGTTAATCAATTTAAAGCTCAAGTTGATAAATTTGAATTACAACTTTTACTGGATGGACCACATGACAGTAATAATGCGATTTTAGAATTACATCCAGGTGCAGGTGGTACTGAATCTCAAGATTGGGCTAATATGCTATTAAGAATGTATCAAAGGTATTGTGAGCAAAAAGGATTCAAAGTCGAAACAGTAGATTATCTTCCTGGAGATGAAGCAGGTATTAAAAGTGTTACGTTATTAATTAAAGGACATAATGCCTACGGTTATTTAAAAGCTGAAAAGGGTGTACATAGATTAGTTAGAATATCCCCATTTGATTCTTCAGGTCGTCGACATACATCATTTGCATCATGTGATGTGATACCTGATTTTAATAATGATGAAATAGAAATAGAGATTAATCCAGATGATATTACGGTTGATACCTTTAGAGCTTCAGGTGCGGGTGGTCAGCATATTAATAAAACAGAATCAGCAATACGTATTACCCACCATCCATCTGGTATTGTAGTCAATAACCAAAATGAACGTTCACAAATCAAGAACCGTGAAGCAGCAATGAAAATGTTAAAGTCTAAACTCTATCAATTAAAATTAGAAGAGCAAGAGCGTGAGATGGCCGAAATAAGAGGAGAACAAAAAGAAATTGGCTGGGGAAGTCAAATACGTTCATATGTATTCCATCCATATTCTATGGTGAAAGATCACAGAACGAATGAGGAAACTGGGAAAGTAGATGCAGTTATGGATGGAGATATTGGACCTTTTATTGAAGCTTATTTAAGACAAGAAATGTCTACGAATTAATATTGCAAACACCTTACTGACTGCTAGATAAGTTAGTAAGGTGTTTTTATAATATTTGGATTTATATCAATGAAATATGTACTATGCATAGAGTAATATTACTACTTAAGAGTGAGAGGAAATCTATGATAAAATGATAGCGTATGCAAACGTTGATGTTAATTGGCTTTTATAAAAGTGATTAAAAGAAAGTGAAAATAGTAATATTAACCATTATATTACATCCCGTTAACAATAAACTCCTTGAAAAGTGATTATGCTATAGTAAAGTCATACTTTAAAACTAACAGCAAAGGAATGACAACTAGTGAAGAAAACTCTTACTATGACTATTTCGTCAGTAATCGCTTTTTTAGCATTAAATAATGTAGCACATGCAGAACAAGGAGAAACAACAACACAACCAATCCAACATAATGTTGTTTCTCAGACAGAAGTTCAAGCACCAACTCAATATACAGTAGTACCTGGAGATACTTTATATCAAATCGCTTTAAATCATCATTTAACATTAAATCAATTATATGCATATAATCCTGGAGTAACACCATTAATTTTCCCAGGAGATATTATTTCACTTGTACCACAACAAGGTAACCAAGTACAAACTAAGACAATAACTCAAGCAGTATCTTATAAAGCTACACCACAAAGTTCAAATAATGTTTCATACAATCAAAGTGCACCAACTCAAACAGTATCAACACAACATTATAATAAATCAGTTACTAATTCAGGTAATTTATATGCATATGGTAACTGTACATACTATGCGTTTGATCGTCGCGCTGAATTAGGTCGTAGCATTGGAAGTTTATGGGGTAATGCGAATAACTGGAGCTATGCAGCAGCAAATGCAGGTTTCAAAGTAAACAGAACACCTGAAGTAGGTGCTATTTTCCAAACTACAGCTGGACCATACGGTCATGTAGGTGTTGTTGAATCAGTAAATCCAAATGGTTCAATTACAGTATCTGAAATGAACTATGCAGGCTTTAATGTTAAATCTACTAGAACAATTAACGATCTTAGTCAATATAAATTTATTCATTAAATACTAAATAGCTAGTATATAACTCTCTCTATTATTTAATAATAATGGGAGAGTTTTTTGTTATTTCAAATTTACATGATATTTAATTGATTGATAGTAAAAAAATAAGTATAATCTATGATTAATAAAAGAGGAGGTAATTGATATGGGTGTACATCAATATTTTAAAAGACTATCAGACATGGAAAGACTTATTAGATTACCTGGTAAATTTAAATACTTTGAACATAATGTAGCCGCACATTCTTTTAAAGTAACAAAAATCGCACAATATTTAGCAACAGTGGAAGAACATCATGGTAACAGTATTGACTGGAAAAGCTTATATGAAAAAGCATTGAATCATGATTTCGCTGAAGTATTTACTGGAGATATTAAAACCCCTGTAAAGTATGCCAGTAGCGAATTAAAAAAATTATTTTCACAAGTAGAAGAAGAAATGGTTGAAACATTTATCGAAGAAGAAATACCTGAGCCATACCAAAATATTTATAGACAACGGCTACAAGAAGGTAAAGATGATTCAATAGAAGGTCAATTACTATCAGTAGCTGATAAAATAGATTTATTATATGAAACATTTGGTGAGATTCAAAAACGTAATCCGGAAGAATTATTTTTTGAAATTTATGCCATGAGCTTAGAAACAATCATACAATTCGATCACCTAGCTTCAGTACAAGATTTTATCAACAATATTATTCCAGAAATGTTAACTGAAAACTTTATACCTAGAGCAGAATTAAGAGAAACGACAATGAACATTTTAAAGAAAAGAAATGAGGAAGTTGAATGATATGGTATATCAGCGCCGCATTCTTCCCGTGTGTGTTAGTTGTATTGTTAAGTGTGTTAACACGGAGTAAATGGATAGGAACAATATTAACTTTAATTTTAATAGCGACATCAATATACAAAGAATTCTTTCATAATGAATGGATTATATTTATTGATGTTGTGTCGTTGTTGGCTGGTTATTTAGTCATAGATCAATTAGAGTTTCACAAACATCGTGATGAAGATCGTTGATTATAGTCAAACAGATTTGTTGCAACAAATGTAGAAATTCATTAAAGTATACTTATACACTATTAATTTAAAAATTATTTTATCGCATCACAAGCATAGTTATATGGCTATGTTTGTTTTTTATTTGTTCTGTGATGTTACGAACAAATGTTTGCTTTTGAGGCTGCGTATTTGATAAAATATGAAATGAACTTATGACAATATATGAAGAAAAATTTAAAATATAAAGGAGGAAAATGTGACAATGGTCGAACATTATCCTTTTAAAATACATTCAGAGTATGAACCGCAAGGGGATCAACCTCAAGCAATTAAAGAAATTGTACAAGGCATAAATGAAGGTAAAAGACATCAAACATTATTAGGTGCAACAGGAACAGGTAAAACATTTACCATGAGTAATGTTATTAAAGAAGTCGGTAAACCGACACTAATTATTGCTCACAATAAAACATTAGCTGGACAATTATATAGTGAGTTTAAAGAATTCTTTCCAGAAAATAGAGTTGAATATTTTGTTAGTTACTATGACTATTATCAACCAGAAGCTTATGTTCCATCTACCGATACATTCATAGAAAAAGATGCATCAATTAATGATGAAATAGACCAATTACGACATTCAGCAACAAGTGCATTATTTGAACGAGATGATGTCATTATCATTGCTAGTGTAAGCTGTATTTATGGTTTAGGTAATCCAGAAGAATATAAAGATATGGTAGTAAGTGTACGTGTAGGCATGGAAATGGAACGTAGTGAATTACTAAGAAAGTTAGTTGACGTTCAATATACGCGTAATGACATAGATTTTCAACGTGGTACATTCAGAGTACGTGGTGATGTTGTGGAAATTTTTCCAGCATCAAGAGAAGAAATGTGTATTAGAGTAGAATTCTTTGGTGATGAAATTGATCGCATCCGAGAAGTAAATTATTTAACTGGAGAAGTATTAAAAGAACGTGATCACTTTGCCATATTCCCAGCATCTCACTTTGTTACGCGTGAAGAAAAAATGAAGTTAGCCATCGAACGTATTGAAAAAGAACTAGAAGAACGTTTGAAAGAATTACGCGATGACAATAAATTGCTTGAAGCACAGCGATTAGAACAACGAACAAACTATGATTTGGAAATGATGAGAGAGATGGGCTTCTGCTCTGGGATTGAGAATTACTCAGTACATTTAACATTACGTCCATTAGGATCAACCCCGTATACACTTTTAGATTATTTTGGTGACGATTGGTTAGTGATGATTGATGAGTCACACGTTACCTTGCCACAAATTAGAGGTATGTATAATGGAGACAGAGCGCGTAAACAAGTATTAGTGGATCATGGTTTTAGATTACCTAGTGCGCTGGATAACCGTCCATTAAAATTTGAAGAATTTGAAGAAAAAACGCAACAACTTGTTTATGTTTCTGCAACACCAGGACCATATGAAATTGAACATACTGACAAAATGGTCGAGCAAATTATTCGTCCTACTGGATTACTAGATCCTAAAATTGAAGTGCGTCCTACTGAAAATCAAATAGATGATTTATTAAGTGAAATTCAAGCAAGAGTCGAACGTAATGAACGTGTTCTAGTAACAACTTTGACTAAAAAGATGAGTGAAGATTTAACGACATATATGAAAGAAGCAGGTATTAAAGTAAATTATCTGCATTCAGAAATTAAAACGTTAGAACGAATTGAAATTATTAGAGACTTACGTATGGGAACTTACGATGTTATTGTTGGAATTAATTTATTAAGAGAAGGTATTGATATTCCAGAAGTTTCATTAGTAGTTATTTTAGATGCGGATAAAGAAGGTTTCTTACGTTCAAACCGTTCATTAATCCAAACAATCGGTCGTGCAGCTAGAAATGATAAAGGAGAAGTTATCATGTATGCTGATAAAATGACTGATTCGATGAAATACGCTATAGATGAAACAATGCGTCGTCGTGAAATACAAATGGCTCATAATGAAGAACACGGAATTACTCCAAAAACAATCAATAAAAAAATCCATGATGTTATCAGTGCTACTGTTGAAACTGATGATACTAATGATAATAAACAAAAAGAAGTTCCTAAGAAAATGACGAAGAAAGAAAGACAAAAAACAATTCAAAATATAGAACGAGAAATGAAACAAGCTGCCAAAGACTTAGATTTCGAGAGAGCGACAGAATTGAGAGATATGTTATTTGAATTAAAAGCAGAAGGGTGACGTATAAATGAAAGAACCATCCATAATAGTAAAGGGTGCAAGAGCACATAATTTAAAAAATATTGATATTGAATTACCTAAAAATAAATTAATAGTAATGACTGGCTTATCAGGTTCTGGTAAATCTTCATTGGCTTTTGACACCATTTATGCAGAAGGCCAACGACGATATGTTGAGTCATTAAGTGCATATGCACGACAATTTTTAGGTCAAATGGATAAACCGGATGTTGATACCATAGAAGGTTTATCGCCAGCAATTTCCATTGACCAAAAGACAACTAGCAAGAACCCTAGATCAACCGTCGCAACAGTTACTGAAATTTATGATTATATTCGTTTATTATATGCTCGTATTGGTAAGCCTTATTGTCCAAATCATCACATAGAAATTGAATCTCAAACTGTGCAACAAATGGTTGATCGAGTTATGTCACTAGAAGAAAGAACGAAAATACAATTATTAGCACCGGTCATCTCACATCGAAAAGGAAGTCATGAAAAACTTATAGAAGATATTGGTAAAAAAGGCTATGTTCGTTTGAGAGTTGATGGTGATATTGTTGATGTTAATGAAGTTCCAGAACTAGATAAAAATAAAAATTATACGATTGAAGTCGTTGTCGATAGATTAGTAGTTAAAGAAGGTATTGAAACGAGGTTAGCAGATTCTATCGAAACAGCATTAGAATTAGCTGAAGGACAACTAACTGTCGATATTATTGATGGTGAAGACCTTAAGTTCTCTGAAAACCATTCTTGCCCAATATGTGGTTTTTCAATTGGTGAGTTAGAGCCAAGAATGTTCAGTTTTAATAGTCCGTTTGGTGCTTGTCCAACTTGTGATGGTCTAGGTCAAAAATTAACAGTCGATATTGATTTAGTTGTTCCAGATAAAAATAAAACATTAAATGAAGGTGCAATAGAGCCATGGATTCCTACTAGTTCAGATTTTTATCCAACTTTATTAAAACGAGTATGTGAAGTATATAAAATTAATATGGATAAACCGTTTAAAAAGCTAACAGAACGCCAACAAAATATTATTCTTTATGGTTCAGGTGATAAAGAAATAGAATTTACATTTACTGGTTGGAATAGTGGTACTAAAAAAAGAACAATGGTATTTGAAGGTGTCGTACCTAATATCAGTCGTCGTTATCATGAATCACCTTCAGAATATACAAGAGAAATGATGAGTAAGTACATGACGGAATTGCCTTGTGAAACATGTCATGGACAACGTTTAAGTCGTGAAGCATTATCAGTATATGTTGGCGATTATAATATAGGTGAAGTTGTAGAATATTCAATTAGCAACGCTTTAAAATACTACCAAAATATTAATTTATCTAGTCAAGATTTTGCGATTGCTAATCAGATATTAAAAGAAATTATATCTAGATTATCTTTCTTAAATAATGTTGGACTCGAATATTTAACGTTAAATCGGGCGTCAGGAAGCTTGTCTGGTGGAGAAGCACAGCGTATTCGTTTAGCTACACAAATAGGTTCAAGATTAACAGGTGTACTATATGTCTTAGATGAGCCTTCTATTGGTTTACATCAAAGAGACAACGATAGATTAATTAGTACACTAAAAGAAATGCGTGATTTAGGTAATACATTAATTGTTGTTGAGCATGATGATGATACAATGAGAGAAGCTGATTATTTAGTAGATATTGGTCCAGGAGCTGGCGATCATGGTGGAGAAATTGTTGCGAGTGGTACACCACAAAAAGTGATGAAAAATAAAAAATCACTTACTGGTCAATATTTAAGTGGTAAAAAACGTATTGATGTACCAGAATATCGCAGACCGATAAGTGATAGAAAAATAGCTATTCGTGGAGCAAGTAGTAATAATTTAAAACATGTTGATGTTGATATTCCTTTATCTGTAATGACTGTTGTTACAGGCGTTTCAGGTTCAGGAAAAAGTTCTTTAGTCAACGAAGTATTATATAAATCATTAGCACAAAAAATAAATAAATCAAAAGTTAAACCTGGTATATATGACAGTATAGAAGGTATTGATCAATTAGATAAAATAATTGATATTGATCAATCACCAATTGGGCGTACCCCAAGATCTAATCCTGCAACATATACTGGCGTCTTTGATGATATTCGTGATGTATTTGCACAAACTAATGAGGCTAAAATAAGAGGATATCAAAAGGGACGTTTTAGCTTTAATGTTAAAGGTGGTCGCTGTGAAGCTTGTAAAGGCGATGGTATTATTAAAATTGAAATGCACTTTTTACCAGATGTCTATGTGCCTTGTGAAGTTTGTGACGGTAAACGTTATAACAGAGAAACGTTAGAAGTAACGTATAAAGGTAAAAATATTGCTGATGTGTTAAACATGACAGTAGAAGAAGCTACACAATTCTTTGAGAATATCCCTAAAATAAGTCGTAAATTACAAACTCTAGTTGATGTTGGTCTTGGTTACGTTACTTTAGGACAACAAGCTACAACATTATCTGGCGGAGAAGCGCAACGTGTTAAATTAGCTTCTGAACTACACAAGCGTTCAACTGGACGTTCAATTTATATTTTAGATGAACCAACTACTGGTTTACATGTTGATGATATTAGCCGATTATTAAAAGTGTTAAATCGTCTTGTTGAAAACGGAGATACAGTTGTTATTATTGAACATAACTTAGATGTAATTAAAACAGCCGATCATATTATAGATTTAGGACCAGAAGGTGGCGATGGAGGTGGCACAATTGTTGCTACTGGAACACCAGAAGAAATCGCACAAGTAAAAGCATCTTATACTGGAAAATACTTAAAACAAGTATTAGATAGAGATAAACAACAAAGTGAATAGTATATTAAGAATAGCTTGATATCAAACTGTCGACAATATTTGATAATGTTGTCGGCAGTTTTGTTGTTTATTCAGTAGGAGATGCGTGTAGAATCAATAAATATTCTATACTTAATAAAATGAAACTAACTGTATCGGTTTATATTATAAAATAATTACTATTTTAAATCGTCATATTGTAATGGAACTGCGACATAAAGTTTTGAAAAAATTTTCTGTCTTAATCCAAACTTAACACTTAACTTAATAGCGTACGACGATATCTAGTACTAACTTAATTAGAATGACTTGCTAGATGAAGTATGGACATTTTAAGATAAATAAATAGAAAATTGCCTAAATTAAGTAAATAGACTATAGAACTCACACAATTTGTAATATACAATTAATAATTATTTTAGCTTTTCGATATAATTTAACTATAGATTTTTGATATGATAAAAGGGAAGATGTAAGATAAGGGATAAATTTAATTGAGGTGAACCCATGTTAACGACAGAAAAATTAGTAGAAACGTTAAAGTTAGAATTAATCGCGGGTAAAGATGGTCTATCAAGACTAATAAAAAATGCAGATATATCAAGACCAGGTTTAGAAATGGCTGGTTATTTTTCTCATTACGCATCAGATCGAATACAATTATTAGGAACTACTGAATTATCATTTTACAATTTATTACCTGATAAAGATCGTGTTGGACGTATGCGTAAGTTATGCCGTCCAGAAACACCAGCAATTATAGTGACACGTGGTTTACAACCACCAGAAGAATTAATAGAAGCAGCGACAGAAACGAACACACCATTAATTATTGCTAAAGACGCTACTACAAGCCTTATGAGCCGTTTAACTACATTTTTAGAACATGCACTTGCTAAAACAACTTCATTACATGGCGTATTAGTTGATGTATATGGTGTTGGTGTTTTAATTACAGGTGACTCTGGAATTGGTAAAAGTGAAACAGCACTAGAATTAGTCAAACGTGGTCATAGACTAGTAGCTGATGATAACGTTGAAATACGTCAAATTAATAAAGATGAATTAATAGGTAAACCACCTAAATTAATTGAGCATTTATTAGAAATACGTGGACTAGGTATCATTAATGTCATGACATTATTTGGTGCAGGTTCTATACTAACTGAAAAACGTATTCGTCTTAATATTAATTTGGAAAATTGGAATAATGAAAAATTATATGACAGAGTTGGCTTAAATGAAGAAATGTTAAGTATTTTAGATACAGAAATCACTAAAAAAACAATACCGGTACGTCCAGGTAGAAACGTTGCAGTCATTATAGAAGTAGCAGCTATGAATTATCGTTTAAATATCATGGGAATTAATACGGCTGAAGAATTTAGTGAACGTTTAAATGAAGAAATTAGCAAGAACAGTCATAAGAGCGAGGAGTAAGTTAAATGAATTTAATGTTTAACTATATTAATCCTGTAGCATTTGATTTAGGACCATTAAGTGTACGCTGGTATGGTATTATCATTGCGTTAGGAATATTATTAGGTTATTTTATAGCACAAAGAGCAGTGGTTAACGTTGGTCTTGATAAAGATACGTTAGTAGATATCATCTTTTATAGTGCTATAGCAGGTTTTCTATGTGCGCGAATTTATTTCGTTATCTTTCAATGGCCATATTATGCTGATAATCCAGGAGAAATCATCAAGATTTGGCATGGCGGCATAGCGATTCATGGTGGTTTAATTGGTGGATTTTTAGCAGGAGTATTTGTCTGTAAAATAAAGAATTTACACCCTTTGCAAATTGGTGATATAGTTGCACCGAGTATTATATTGGCGCAAGGTATTGGTAGATGGGGTAACTTTATGAATCATGAAGCTCATGGTGGTCCAGTGTCTAAAGCATTTTTAGAACATTTACATTTACCAAACTTTATCATTGAAAATATGTACATTAATGGTCAATATTATCATCCAACATTTTTGTATGAATCATTATGGGATGTTATTGGATTTATAATATTAATATCTTTACGTCAACATATGCGCATTGGTGAAACATTCTTTGTCTATTTAATTTGGTACTCTATCGGTCGTTTCTTTGTAGAGGGACTTCGTACTGACAGTCTAATGCTAACGAGCAATATTAGGGTAGCGCAAGTCGTATCAATTATTTTAATTTTAATAAGCTTGATATTAATTATATATAGAAGAGTTAAATATCAACCAACAGTATATAGTAAAACAGGTCCATTACCATGGCCCACTAATAAATAAAGTGGTGAAAGTTTGAGACAGCTTACAACGATTAAAAATTATAAAGTTAATCCTTTATGGCGTATTTACCAAATTGTTAAGTTTAGCAAAGTTTTAAAAAATACGCTTATTATCGAAATGACTAAATTTATACCAGCAATGTCAGTTAAGAGATGGCTATATTGCCATTTATTAAAAATGACCATAGGGCAACATACGTCTATGGCGTATCAAGTAATGATTGATATATTTTATCCAGAGTTGATTTCAATTGGCGATAACACTGTTGTTGGTTATCGAACAACGATATTAACACATGAAGCGTTAGTAAATGAATTTAGATATGGACCTGTCACGATAGGGTCAAATACTTTAATAGGTGCACATTGTATCATTTTACCAGGCATACGAATTGGAAATAATGTGACAATAGCAGCAGGTAGTGTAGTAACTAAAGATGTACCAGACCATGCATTCGTATATGGTAATCCTATGTACATTAAAAAGAATTAGGAGGTGACAATATCAATGGCACAACAAAAGAACAATATTATATCAATGACATTTGATGATGCGTTTTATCGTAAAATGGCAACACAAAAATTTGGACAACGTGACTATGGTAAAGCAGCAGAATACTTTAATAAAGTGCTAGAATTGTCACCAGAAGATTTAGATATTCAACTTGATTATGCACAGTGTCTTTTGAATATAGGTCAAGGGCGTCGAGCCGAGCATATATTCTTTGATAATATTATTCAAGATAGGCATCTTGAAGATAGCTATTACGAATTGAGTCAATTGAATATTGAATTAAATGAACCAAACAAGGCATTCTTGTTTGGTATTAATTATGTCATAGTTAGTGATGATCAAGAATATAGAGAAGAACTAGAGCAAATGTTTGATGTTTCTTATGATGATGAAGAACAAATTGAAACTGAGGCACAATTATTTTCACTTCAAATATTATTTCAATATTTATTTTCACAAGGTAAGTTAGAAGATGCTAAACATTTTGTATTACAACAACCTGAATATATACAGCAGCATCGAATTATAAGAAATTTAATGGCAATGTGTTATTTATATTTAGGTGAATATGATGTTGCACAAACATTTTATGAACAATTATTAAATGAGGATAAATCCGATATATATGCTTTATGTCATTACACATTGTTACTTTATAACACTAATAATATGGAACAATATCAAAAATATTTAGCGATGTTAAATAAAGTAGCACCGATGAATGAAGATGAAAGTTTTAAACTTGGTATTGTTCTTAGTTATTTAAAGCAATATCAAGCATCTCAGCAATTATTATTACCGCTATATAAAAAAGGCAAATTTTTATCTATTCAGATGTGAGCTGACCCCAATTAGTGGGAATAAAATAAAAACACTTCCGTTGAATTCGTGTAAAATGAATCTAAACGGAGGTGTTTTTCTATGAAAAGAGTATCTTATTCATTAGAAACTAAAAATAAAGCTATTGAAATGAAAAGTGCTGGTTATACTTCAAAACAAATTATGGAGACCTTAAATATTAGAAATAGAACACAGGTCGATACATGGTGGCGTTGGTATCGAAATGGAGAAAGTTATAGATTTTCTCAACAAGTAGGAAAACAGTACAGTTATGGCAAGGGTATTGAAGAATTAAGTGAATTAGAAAGACTAGAATTAGAGCTTAAAAGAAAAGATGTTGAATTGGACATTTTAAAAAAGTACAAAGAATTGGAAAGGAAGTGGTTCCAGTAGTAGTTATAGAATTAGTAGAAGAATTGAAGGATAAGTATTCAACCAAAATGATACTTGAGGTTTTAAACATACCTAAATCAACATTTTATAGATGGAAAAAGAACCAAAATAAAATAGATTTTATTACTGAAAAAGTCATTGAATTATGTGAAGAAAACAACTATACCTACGGTTATCGAAAGATTACAGCGCTAATTAATCAATCATCTTCTGTACCTGTTAATCATAAACGAATTCAGAGAATTATGCAGGAGAACAATTTGAATTGTCGAGTTAGACCTAAAAAGGCTAAAAAAGCTGGATCTGCTTATTATAAAACAGATAATTTATTACAAAGACAATTTAAAGCTAATCAACCAATGAAGTTACTAACTACTGACATTACTTATTTACCATTCGGTAATTCAATGTTGTATTTATCTTCGATTATGGATCTTTACAATGGAGAGATTGTGGCATATAAAATAGGATCTAAACAGGATCAAAATTTAGTTAACGAAACATTAAATGGAAATGATAATTTAATAATGTACACTTTTGACTGTTTAAGTATGTACAATCTGTAAAATTTAGAGATAATTTTATTGAGGTGAATAACAATGAAATTATCTTTAGATATAAATACAGATTATGAAGTTACAACTCTTTCAGATTTACCAAAATTAAAAATTGTTATGGAGAGCTTAAACATGAAAATTAATAAAAGTGAAATCGCAAGACAAATGAATGTAGATCGAAGAACAATAGATAAATATTTAAATGGCTTTAAACCTTCGGTTAATCGAAAAAAACAATCTAAAATTGATCCCTATTATGATTTAATAAAAGAATTGTTGTCTGAAGAATGTGAACAGAAATTCTTTTATAAACGCGTGTTATGGCAATACCTTAAAGATAATCATGGTCTAAATTGTGCGTATTCCACATTTAGAACATATATAAGAAAACATGATTTATTCAATAATTATTTTAAAAAAAGACGACAAAAGTCAACGCCTGTTGGAACAACTAGATTTGAAACAAAACCAGGTTGCCAAGCTCAATTTGATTGGAAGGAAGATATAAGATTTAAAACGAAGGATCATCAAGAGGTATCTTTAAATATTGGTGTTTTACTCCTGTCATATTCACGCTTCAAAATTATGCAAGTTACGATGAGTAAATCATTAGATGTATTACTTAATTTAATGGTTCAAGCTTTTGAATCTATTGAAGGTGTTCCAGAGGAACTTGTTACAGATAATATGAAAACAGTGATGAGTCAACCTAGGACTGAAACGTTTAGTGGACAAGTTAATCCTAAATTCAAACAATTCGCTGATGATTTTAATTTTAAAGTGAAGCCGTGTATAGCTGGTCGTCCTAGAACGAAAGGTAAAGTTGAATCCATTATGAAAATATTAGATGAAATTCATGCCTATCAAGGACAATTATACTTACATGAAATTCCACAATTTATTGACGAATTAAATGATCGTTTGAATTACTCAGTGCATAATGGGACAGGAAAAATACCAATTATTGAAGTAAAAAAAGAAAAGAGCTTCTTACAGCCATTACCCAATGTCCATGTAAGAAACTCATATAAAGTAGAACATAAATATTTGAAAGTCAATCGTTCGAATATGATTACATATCGCTCCAATCAGTACTCAGTTCCTGCTGAATACTATGGAAAAACGGTTGAAGTTCAAGTTTATGATCAACGTTTGTTTGTTTATTATAACACCAAATTAATCGTTGAGCATCCTATTACCCATCATAAATTAAATTATCAGCAACAACACTATTTAGAAACGCTAGCTGTCTCCTATGGAGACCATGATGATATTAATCAGCTGGCCTTAGATAATTTAAAAACGATAGGAGAGATGTATGATGAATAATATTACTAACTACCAACGTTTAAAAGATAATCTGTCATATCTAAAAATGAATCAAATGATTACTCATTTAGATGAAGTGATAGATTTTAGTATCACTAACGATTTATCATTTATTGATACTTTAATTAAATTGAGTGATTATGAAATCGCAGTTAAAGAAAAGAATATGATTGAATCAATGGTTAAGGTAGCAGCATTCCCTTTTAAAAAGGAACTGTGCGACTTTGACTTTTCATTCCAACCTAACGTCAATAAACAAGAAATCGTAGATTTTACTCATTTACGATTTATAGAAAACCATCAGAATATTGTCTTTTTAGGTCCAAGTGGTGTAGGTAAAACCCATTTAGCTACATCAATTGGTATGTCAGCAGCGAAAAAAAGAGTAAGTACGTATTTCATTAAATGTCATGATTTAATACAAAATTTGAAAAAATCTCAATTAGAGAATCGGTTAGAAAATAGACTCAAGCACTATAGTAAATATAAATTACTAATTATTGATGAAATAGGCTATTTACCTATTGATAGTGAAGATGCCAAACTCTTTTTCCAACTGATTGATTTAAGATATGAGAAGAAAAGTACCATTTTTACTACAAATATTAATTTCAATTTATGGAATGAAATATTTGAAGACCCTAAAATAGCTAATGCCATTTTAGATCGCATATTACATCACTCAAATGTCATAAAAATAACTGGGAAGTCTTATCGGTTAAAAGACCATTTTGTGAAAGTTGAAAAGACAGAATGACATTTTTGTACATTCTTAAACAATCATTTTTGTACATTCTTTTATTGACATTTACACATTAAATCAACTAGATATACCCGAGGGTTGTATACTACATAGCGATCAGGGAAGTGTGTATACATCGTATTCTTACTATCACTTATGCGAAGAAAAAGGCATTGTCAGAAGCATGTCCCGTAAGGGAACACCTGCTGACAATGCCCCGATAGAAAGTTTCCATTCCTCGCTAAAGTGTGAAACCTTTTATCTCAACAATGAGCTTAGTAGCTCTAATAACATTGTAATCGATATTGTGGAAAAATACATTGATTATTATAATAAATTTAGAATTCAACAAAAACTAGGCTACTTTTCTCCTATAGATTTTAGAAAATTAGCAGCCTAGAATATAGTGTTTTTATTAAGTTCCCGTTTTAAGGGTTCAGTGCCGATGTATAATGCATTAACTTTTAACTGCTATTATTTAGGTGATATTAAAGAGAGTCACTATTATTGGGATAAGTTACAACAAATTTCACAAGTAGACATAGGGTATGCACCGTGGGCTATTGAAGAAAGTAAGGTACTTTTTGACAATCAAATTTTACCACGATTAGAAAGTGACGATAGTCATGAACGTATATACGGTATTTTTCTGTTGAATGAAATGAATGGCAAAGAAATTTTGATTACTGAAGAAATTTGGAAAATACTTGAAAATATGAATGACTATGAAAAGTTATACTTAACTTATTTAGTCCAAGGCCTAACATTAAATAAATTAGATTTTATTCATAGAGGGATGAAACAATTATATAGCCATCCACAATTAAAATTAAATCATGATTTGTTCTTAGCTTGGATTGCAAAAGCAGAAGATATTATTGCGGAAAAAGTTGATTTAACAAGTGTTGAACCATATATTGCAGCATTCACTTATTTATATTTTAAAAACCAATATCAAAGTATGACTAAAAAAGAAATTATTACGTGGCTAGATATTACACAATATAAACTGAATAAGATGATTGAATTATTGTTGAGCATATAGATTTATGAAATATTAGTTTTATTATATAATGCGCATAATGATAAATAATGAGGAGGCATTGCAAAATGGCTGAAGTAGATTTTGACATAGCAATTATCGGTGCTGGTCCTGCCGGTATGACAGCAGCAGTATATGCATCACGTGCGAATTTAAGCACAGTAATGATTGAAAGAGGAATTCCTGGTGGACAAATGGCCAATACAGAAGAAGTAGAGAACTTCCCAGGATTTGAAATGATTACAGGCCCAGACTTATCTACTAAAATGTTCGAGCATGCGAAAAAATTTGGTGCAACATATCAATATGGTGACATTAAATCAGTAGAAGACAAAGGCGAGTATAAAGTTATTGATTTTGGTAATAAAGAAATTACAGCTCGTGCAGTTATTATTGCAACAGGTGCTGAATATAAAAAAATTGGTGTACCAGGCGAACAAGAATTAGGTGGTCGTGGTGTAAGTTATTGTGCAGTATGTGACGGTGCATTCTTTAAAAACAAACGTCTATTTGTCATTGGCGGTGGAGATTCAGCAGTTGAAGAAGGAACATTCCTAACTAAATTTGCTGATAGAGTAACAATTGTTCACCGTAGAGATGAGTTACGCGCACAAAGTATTTTACAATCAAGAGCATTTAAAAATGATAAAATTGATTTCATTTGGAGCCATACTTTAAAATCAATTAATGAAAAAGATGGTAAAGTAGGTTCTGTTACTTTAGTTTCAACCAAAGATGGTTCAGAAGAAACACATGAAGCGGACGGTGTCTTCATTTATATCGGTATGAAACCATTAACTGCACCATTTAAAGATTTAGGTATTACAAATGATGTAGGTTATATTGAAACTAAAGATGACATGAGTACATCTATCCCAGGTATTTTTGCTGCTGGTGACGTTAGAGATAAAGGTTTACGTCAAATCGTTACAGCTACTGGAGACGGTAGTATTGCAGCACAAAGTGCAGCTGATTATTTAGAACAATTAAATGACTAACTAGAACTAAATGATATCATTTGAGACTAGAGCTATAGTGGTTAAAGCATTGATCAACTATAGTTCTAGTTTTTTTATGTTATATTTAAACTATAGTAAAATATATTTTTATGAAATGTGCTACAAAATAGCATTGTATAACAATTTTTGGTTCTCTATTTTTCAGGACTGATAATTAAAAAGTGAATAATTTAAAATATAAATTATTTTGAAGCCGAGACTCCTGAGGGAGCAGTGCTAGTCGAAGACTACAGGCTGAGACAGCACCCTAGGAATGCGAGGCTTAAAAAATTAATTATGTATCAGTCCAGTTTGGGAGAGAACCCAATTTTTTAGCATTAAAAGTTGTTGGTTTTCAAATGTCGTATATTAATTGGGAAAATACGATTATGAAAATTGGATCAATGAAATTCTAATAATTAACAATCTAAGTAACATAAATGAGTTATAGGCGGTGTCATAATGGATAATAATGAAAAAGAAAAAAGTAAAAGTGAATTACTAGTGGTAACGGGATTATCTGGCGCAGGGAAATCGCTAGTTATTCAAAGCTTAGAAGATATGGGGTTCTTTTGTGTAGATAATCTACCTCCTGTATTATTACCAAAATTTGTAGAATTGATGGAACAGGGAAATCCATCATTAAGAAAAGTAGCGATTGCTATTGATTTAAGAGGTAAAGAATTATTTAAGTCATTAATCACAGAACTTGATGTTATTAAAAGCACGAGTGATGTTATTGTTGATGTTATGTTCTTAGAAGCTAAGACTGAAAAGTTAATTTCACGTTATAAAGAAACACGACGTGCACATCCATTAATGGAACAAGGGAAGCGTTCATTAATTGATGCGATTAATGATGAAAGGGAATGTTTATCACAAATCAGAAGTATATCTAATTTTGTTATAGATACCACTAATTTAAAAGCAAAAGAACTAAAAGCACGTATCCAACGATTTTATGAAGATGACGAATTTGAAACATTTACGATTAATGTAACGAGTTTTGGATTTAAACATGGCATACAAATGGATGCAGATTTAGTATTTGATGTGCGTTTTTTACCTAATCCTTATTATGTAGTTGATTTAAGACCGTTAACAGGTTTAGATGAAGCAGTTTACAATTATGTTATGAAATGGAAAGAGACGGAAATCTTTTTTGAAAAATTAACTGATTTGTTAAATTTCATGATTCCTGGGTATAAAAAAGAAGGGAAGTCACAATTAGTAATTGCTATTGGTTGTACAGGTGGACAACACCGTTCTGTCGCATTAGCAGAACGTCTAGGCAATTATCTAAATGAAGTGTTCGACTATAATGTTTATGTACATCATAGAGATGCACATATTGAAAGTGGCGTGAAAAAATGAAACAAATAAAAGTTGTACTCATTGGTGGTGGCACTGGCTTATCAGTATTAGCTAGAGGTTTGCGTGAATTTCCAATTGATATAACTGCCATTGTCACTGTAGCAGATGATGGTGGCAGTACAGGTAAGATAAGAGATGAAATGGATATTCCAGCCCCGGGAGACATTCGCAATGTGATTGCAGCATTAAGTGATTCAGAATCTGTATTATCACAATTATTTCAATTTAGATTTGGAGAAAATCAAATTAGCGGTCATTCATTAGGTAATTTACTTATTGCAGGCATGACTAATATTACAAATGATTTTGGGCATGCGATTAAAGCTTTAAGTAAAATACTGAATATTAAAGGACGAGTCATTCCATCAACGAATACAAGCGTACAATTGAATGCTGTGATGGAAGATGGAGAAATCGTTTATGGTGAATCAAACATTCCTAAAAAGCAAAAAAAAATTGAGCGTGTTTTTTTAGAACCTAGTGATGTGCAACCGATGGAAGAAGCAATTGAAGCGTTAGAAGAAGCTGACTTAATTGTTCTAGGGCCTGGTTCTTTATACACAAGTGTTATATCTAACTTATGTGTAAATGGTATTTCAGATGCCTTAATTAACTCAAAGGCGCCTAAACTCTATGTATCAAACGTTATGACTCAACCTGGTGAAACAGATGGCTATAGTGTGAAAGACCATATTGATGCTATTCATAGACAAGCCGGTCAAGCATTTATAGATTATGTTATTTGTAATACACAAAAATACGACGATAATGTACTTAAAAAATATCAACAAAAGCACTCTAATCCAGTAGAAGTGAATAGAGAAGAATTGGAAGATGATGACAGAATTAAAGTCTATACGGCATCTAATTTAATTGAAATATCAGACGACTTTTTAGTAAGGCATAATACGAAAGTATTATCTACAATGATATATGATATTGCTTTAGAATTAACGAGTACGATACAATTCATTCCTGGAGACAAACATGTTTAATATTTTGAATACAATATTTATGATATGATAATAAGACTGTGTTTATAACATGAATGTTATCTGATATCTAACTAAAGATGAATAAATCGAAAGGAATGGTTGTCAAATGAGCTTTGCATCAGAAATGAAAAATGAATTAACACGTATAGAAGTAGATCCGTTAAATGCTAAAGCAGAGCTCAGTGCATTAATTAGAATGAACGGCGCATTAAGTTTATCAAATCAACAATTTGTTATTAACGTTCAGACTGAAAATGCAGCAACGGCAAGACGTATTTATTCATTAATTAAAAGAGTGTTTAATGTAGAAGTTGAAATTTTAGTGCGTAAGAAAATGAAATTAAAAAAGAATAACATATATATTTGTCGGACTAAAATGAAGGCGCGAGACATTTTAGATGAATTAGGTATTTTAAAAAATGGTGTCTTTACTTATGATATTGATCAAGAAATGATCAAAGATGATGAAATGCGTCGAAGTTATTTAAGAGGTGCCTTTTTAGCAGGTGGTTCTGTTAATAATCCAGAAACGTCATCATATCATCTCGAAATATTTTCCCAATATGAAAGTCATGCTGAAGGATTAACAAAATTAATGAATAGCTATGACTTAAATGCTAAACATTTAGAACGTAAAAAAGGTAGTATCACTTATCTGAAAGAAGCTGAAAGAATCTCTGACTTTTTAAGTTTAATAGGTGGTTATCAAGCGTTGTTAAAATTTGAAGATGTCAGAATAGTTAGAGACATGCGTAATTCTGTCAATCGTCTTGTTAATTGTGAAACGGCAAATTTAAATAAAACAGTTAGTGCAGCAATGAAACAAGTTGAAAGTATTAAATTAATAGATCAAGAGATAGGTATAGAAAATTTACCTGAAAGATTACGCGAAATTGCTAAAGTTCGTGTCGAAAATCAAGAAATATCGTTAAAAGAACTGGGTGAAATGGTATCAAATGGTCCAATTTCTAAATCCGGAGTTAATCATCGATTACGCAAATTAAATGAATTAGCAGATAAAATTCGTAATGGGGAACATATTGAATTATAAAAGGTAGTTTAAAACCACAATTATCTAAGTGCTTCTTTTTAAATTAAAGTGACTTAAATAATAGGAAAAAAAATTTTTAAAAATTGGTTGCTAAGACAGTATTTATAATATCTTAGCAACCGATTTTATTATAAATGGTTCTCTAACAAATCGGACTGATACATAATTAAATTTTCAAGCCTCGTAACCCCGTTTGCACATTTAGAGCTAGTTAGATTTACAATCTTTACTAGCTCTTATGCAATTGTTGCGCTAGCAACCAATTGTAATCCTTTAGTTAGATTTACAATCTTTACTAGCTCTTGCCCAACCTGCATTGCTTGAAAAACTGGATAACCAGTTTTTCTATGTTGGGTCCCTACCACAGGAGTCTCGGCTTCAAATTAATTTTCGTTTTAAAATTATTTATTTTTTATCAGTCCGTAAATTTCAAGTTTAAGTTAGCCACTTATATTTTTTAAGTAGTACTAACGTTTTAGGCTCTTTTCTGTTTTGTAAACCCAAGATGAGTGGTAGATATTCTATCTATGACTCATCTTGGGTTAGTAACAGCTAAAGTATTTAGCTGTTAAATAACTATAATAGATTTAATACTTTTAATGCTTGAGCCATTCTATGATGAGCTGTGTCATAGCCTAGGATTTTTCTAGGATAATCATTCATAAATTGTTGCACTTGTTTTAAGCGACATTGACTCACGGTTGATAGATCAGTTCCTTTAGGTATAAATCGACGTAACATTTTATGTTGATTTTCACTGGTACCACGTTCAAATGATGAAAATGGATGTGCGAAATAAATATTGATGTCATGACCAAATTCTTCATATAATGATGCGAATTCTGAGCCATTATCTGCTGTGATTGATTTGAATATATGTGGTGTGAGCGACTTTAAATGCTTAAATATTGATGTTAATCCTTGTGAGACTGAATGAGCGCTTTTATCATTAATCAGCTTTAAGATTTCAAAACGTGTAGCACGTTCAACGAGTGTTAAGATGACAGGTTTAGATTTATCTTTGGTACTGATGACAGTATCGATTTCCCAATGTCCAAAGGTTTGACGAGATTGGACGTCCTGTGGACGCTGTTCAATACTTGGACCTAAAATACGACGATGTGTACGATGATAAGTTTGATTAGACATTCGACGTTTTAACTTCTCTAAAAGATGGATATTTTTAGTCGCCATGATATTATCATTAATCCAAGCATATAAAGTTGTCACACATGGTATTAAATCTTTACGGAATACATTTTCACGATGAGCACATGCCACAACAGCTTCAGGTGACCAACGTTGTTGAATCATTAAGTCATCAGCCCAAGCTATAAAATGAGGATTTTTCCGCCATAAAGATTGTGCGCCACAACGTTGTCGATTCTTGTAGTAATTTTGTTGTGCGAGTGATGGAATATATTGGAATTGTTCATATTCATAAACTTTATCTTGATATTTTTGGCGTGAAATTTGACGTGTAGTACCGCGTTTTATTTCATTATGGATAGTTTGAGGCGCACGTCCTAATTCACGTGCAATAGCACGATTAGAAAAGCCTAAATCTTTAAGGGTTTCGATACGAATGCGTTCTTCATAAGTTAGGTGTGTTCCTTTATGTTTTATCGTGTTACAATGATTTTGCGTCATGTGAATTCATCCTTTATTGAAGAGTGTGAGAGCCTCAATAATAACATGAAATTCACGTGACGTTTTTTATTTATAGGTGGCTAAGTTGATTATAAAATCCACCATTTTTTATCAGTCCTAAAAATAGAGAACCCTTATATAAAGACAAAAGGCTCAACAAATTAATGCTGAGCCTTATCTTTAATCATCTAAATTTTTAGGATTAAAATGTTTATAGATCGTATGACCTTCTTCACTTATAATGTTACTAGCAGTCTCTTTTAATATTGGATAATAATTATTAGCAAAACCTACAATTATCTGATTAATTATTAATGATGATAACTCTCTATCTGTAGGTAGTGCAGAATTAATTATTTCAACTAAATCCGAATAAATAATTTCATCAGAATTTTTATGGGCAATATATTTAAGGAAATTACCTTGAACTTCTTCAAAAACACTATATTTTAAATCCATTTCTAAAAATATTAAACTAACAGTTTTTGTGTTTAGTTGGTTTTGTCCCATTTCTGATGCTAATTCTTGAACTGATTGATATAAAAGTCTAATATCATTTTTATCTTCTAACATTTAGCTCACTCCATTTAAAACAACCATGATATTGCTTCCTTAATAGTTGTTGAAATTATCCCGGCATTTCCTTTACTTAAACCAGCATTTAAGGCACCACGTTTTGCAGCATCACCAACAGCTTGAGCTGGTACATCTGACCATTTAAGTAATGGTTTCAATTCTTGAACTATAGGTGAATAAGCTTTATCAAACAAGTTAGCCGCCTTATTGCCACCAACTTTTTTAATTACATTTCTTGCACCACTTTTATGATTTATTATAAATTTAATTGCTGTTTTTGCTACTTTTGTTGCTCCAATTCGTTCTTGAGCTTGAGGATTCTGAGGCAAATCGGGATTTCGATTAATTTTAACACCATCAACATTCACATATTGTGGTTGGTTTACTTTTTGAGAACTTTCTTGTACTTCTTTCGCATTTGCTAAAGGGGAAACTGACGTAATAACAATAGCACTTAATACCAATGATCCGATGCTTTTACTTAGGTTATAAAGTATTATAGCCCCCTTGAAGGGAATTGAACCCCTATTTTAAGAACCGGAATCTTATGTGTTATCCATTACACTACAAGGGGATAATAAGTAACAAACAAATTTCTGTACTATAGTAATTAAAATAAGTACAATTTGAATAGCTATTAATAGTTTACAAATGAAAAGTTGTAAGGTCAATCGTCGATAAAAAGTATAATCAAATATTTTGACCATTTTTGACTTTTTATGTAAAATAAAAAAATAACAGAAATTACAAGGAGGAAATATAAATGAATTTAATTCCTACAGTTATTGAAACAACAAACAGAGGCGAACGTGCTTACGACATATATTCACGTTTATTAAAAGACCGTATTATTATGCTAGGTTCTCAAATCGATGATAATGTAGCAAATTCTATCGTATCACAATTATTATTCTTACAAGCACAAGATTCAGAAAAAGATATCTACTTGTACATTAACTCACCAGGTGGTAGTGTAACAGCTGGTTTTGCAATTTATGATACGATTCAACATATTAAACCAGATGTACAAACAATTTGTATCGGTATGGCTGCATCAATGGGTTCATTCTTATTGGCAGCTGGTGCTAAAGGTAAACGTTTTGCATTACCAAATGCAGAAGTAATGATTCACCAACCATTAGGTGGTGCACAAGGACAAGCAACTGAAATTGAAATTGCTGCTAACCACATTTTAAAAACACGTGAAAAATTAAATCGAATTTTATCTGAACGTACTGGACAAAGTATTGAAAAAATACAACAAGATACAGATCGTGATAATTTCTTAACAGCTGAAGAAGCTAAAGAATATGGTTTAATTGACGATGTAATGGTTCCTGAAGCCTAATTTATTGCATATAATCATATAAAAAAGCTGCGCTTTGATGCGCAGCTTTTTTTATTGTGCGCCCGGCATGGGTAATTACTAGACGGTGAAAGTCCGTTACAGGCTTGGTAGTAGGAACTGTTAGCGAAAGACAAGGGTGTCCATTGTGAAATGGAATCTGAAGGAAGTCGGACGCAAACACTCGCACTGACGAACAGAAATATCATACAAGGCTATGTGGAATGGATGAATCTGCAATACAAGATAAAGTCCGATACTACCCGAGTTCTATATAGTAAATGATGCAGTGGAATGAGTGGAAAGTGGTTACTCTTACCCGGGGAGGTCTCATCAGCGATAAAAAAAATCGTAGTAATAACGAATGATGAGAAGTCAGCAGAGGTCATAGTAGGTAGAAATACTGAAGGACTGAACAATATTCATACAAAGTAAAGAATGGAGGTTAGAGATTTACAACGTACAGAATACAATTAATGATTGGCAACTCATAGAAAGATAAGTAGTGGAACGAAAAAGGATATATGAGTGCGTACAGTAAATCTTAGGTGAAATGAAAGAAATGTATCGTGAGTCTCCATCTATGATGGAGCTTGTTGTAAGAGAGAATAATATACAAAAAGCAATTAAGAAAGTGAAGAAAAACAACGGTGCACCTGGCATCGATGGCATGCGAGTAAGTGAATTAACATCACATTTCGCAAAATACTTTCCACAAATTAAACAAAAACTGCTTGATGGCACGTATAAGCCACAAGCAGTAAGAAAGGTTGAAATACCTAAATCAAATGGGAAAAAGCGCGTGCTTGGAATCCCTGTCGCAAGAGACAGAGTTATCCAACAAGCCATTAAACAAGTCATTGAACCTAGTATCGACCGTACTTTCTCAAAACACAGTCATGGCTTTAGACCGAATCGTAGTACAGGAACTGCACTTAAAGAATGTGCAACATACTATGAAGAAGGTTACTTAGTTGCAGTTGATTGTGATTTAAAACAGTGCTTTGATATGTTGAACCATGATAAATTAATGTATCTATTTGAACGACATGTTCAAGATAAAGCCATTTCTAAATTTATTCGTAGAAGCCTACAGGTTGGTGCAATCGACCTCAATGGTAATTATCGAAGTAGAGAAATAGGTGCACCGCAAGGTGGTGTTATTTCCCCGTTACTTTGTAATATTTATCTTCACGAATTAGATAATGAATTGGAGAAACGTGGTCATCGCTTTGTTCGTTATGCAGATGACTTCGTCATCTTTGTACGTACAAAACGAGCGGGTCAACGTGTCATGGAAAGTGTGACAAAGTTTATCGAAAAAGACCTTAAACTTATTGTAAATAGTGAAAAGAGCAAGGTAGGTTCTATCACACGTTTAAAGTTCTTGAGTTGTCTAATGACCAAAGTAAATGGCACTTATCGTTTCAGACCGACTATGGAAGCAAGAAGAAATTTAAAACGCACCTTAAGACGTCTAACGAAACGAAATAGACCAGGTACCTTTAAAGAGATTATATCAGAAATTAATCAAGTAACACGAGGGTGGATAAATTACTTTGGTAAAGGATTTATTACAGGTTTTGTAACGAAGTTACAATCATGGTTAAACCGACGCATTAGACAACTAATCCTCAAAAGATGGAAAAGAATAAAAACCAAATATAAGATGTTACGTAAGTATGGACTTGACCATAAGAGTGCAATGAAAATTGCCAATTCAAGAAAGAAATACTGGCGCTTATCATCAACGCATGAAGTTCATCGTGCACTTACAACAAAACGTCTCTACAAGTGGGGGTTAGAACCATTAACCCAACTCGCAGAGACGGCTTACGCAAGATATTGAACCGCCGAGTACGGAACCGTACGCTCGGTGGTGTGAGAGGACGGATAATCAAATAATGGTTATCCTCCTACTCGATTAGAACGATGTTTTGATAATTGTACAAAGGTAGTAATTACTGTAATTGCACCCACAATAATAAAGAACATAGCTAAAATAATTGAAGGTATTGAATGATTAAAAGTTAAGCAACCAATAATAATTAATATCACACCATTCATTAGTGACAATAAATGAAAAGATTTAGATTGTTTCATTAAGAACACTCCTTAATAATGTTTAATCATTAATCAAATCTTCTAGTGCCAATTTTAAATTACTATATTTAAAATTGAAACCTAATGCTTGTAATTTATTAGGTATTACTTTTTGAGTATCTAGTATCACTGTTGACATTTGACCAAGTAATGTTCGTAATACTAATCCTGGTACCCATGTTTCATGTGGTTTATGCATTGTACGAGCTAGTGTGTAGCCAAAGAAATTTTGTCTTTCTGGTATAGGTGAAGTTAAGTTGAATGGTCCTTGGGCACTTGGATGATTGATCAAATATAAAATAGCGTTAGTTAAGTCATCTATATGAATCCAAGAATACCATTGGCGACCTGATCCTAATTTGCCACCTACATAAAATTGATAAGGTAATTTCATTGATTTAAGTGCGCCACCCTCAGAAGATAGCACCATACCAAATCTACCAATGACAACTCTAGTTCCTAATTGCTCGAACTGTTGAGCAAATCGTTCCCATTGATAAACAATATCTGATAAGAAATCAAATGGTAAGGTTTTATATAATTCTGTATAAGTCATATATAAGTCAGGAGGGTAATATCCAACAGCACTTGCATTAAATAAGACTTTAGGTGCCTGTTGACGTGATTTAAAGAGATCGAATAATGCTTCAGTACTTTGAATTCTGCTGAGCATTAGCGTTTGCTTATATTCTGGTGTCCAACGTTTATTTAATGTAGCACCTGCTAAATTAATTACGCTATCAATATTATCAGGAACAATTTGTTGCCAATTTGGCTTACTCCAATTAACAAACGTTATTTTAGCATCAGATGATGTTTCGTCATGACGCGTTAATATCGTTATATGACAGTCCGTTTTTTTAAGTTCATTTATCAGGCTTGAACCTACTAAACCTGTTCCACCAGTAATTAAATAGTTTTTCAAAATAATCCCACCTTGAAAGTTAATTGTAAATATTTGATAATTATTCTTATTATTCAAAGGTTATTCAAAAATTAGACATTAAGATGTCATTTTAACTTTTAGCAATGCATTTAAATAAATATGATATAAGTTATAATAAAGATGTACCTTCGATATCTAATAAACATCTCTTATTAAGTATATGTAAACGCTGCATGATACAACGAAGGTAAATTTTGACTCCCTTTAGTAGTAAGACCCGTGCGAGAATCGTACGGGTCTTATTTTTGTTGTTCTTATAAAAGGTGTAGAAAGGAAGGTAAGTTAAATAACATTAAATTCCTTGATATTATCAAAATTTAAAAAGTTATGAATAACATTTGAAGCAACGTTATTATACTATACCCATTTATTGATGTAATTAATTATGACTTTGTAATTATAAGAAGTTACAATGTTGAAAATTGGGGTATATTTCTATATATAAGTAATTTGAAAGTTAATAAAGAAAATGAAGAGGTTTCTATTTTTTATTTTAAATGATGAGTTAATAAATGTTGTATTTAAACTGTAGATGTTAAGATAGAATTTAATTCAATTTCTTTGTAGGTATGTTAAATGAACAAGTCTATTAAACCATGTATTTCTATATAAACAGAACTGAGCCATTTACTGAAATATATTGAGTTTAATTAATTTGTGCAACATATAATAAAGATTAATAAGATTTAAAGTGAGGGAGAGTATGTCGAATCAACATAACGACTACAATAATATTGAAGGTCAAGACAAAAAGAAAATGAGCACGGTATCTAAAATAATTAGTGCTATTATCGTGCTGTTATTATTATTTGGTTTAGCATTTGCTATATTTGCGTTTGTAGATCATTCTAATAAATCTAAAGAGCGTTTAGAGCATGAACAAGAACAACGTGAAAAAAAGAAACAAGATGATATAGAAAAAGAACAAAAAGAAAAGGAAAAACAACAAGATGACATAGATAATCAAGAAAATCAAAGCCAACAACAACGTTCACAAAATAATGCTACTCAAGCACCAGTAAGACAACAAAGCAGTAATACATCACAACAGCAATCTAATCAGAATAATCAAAAAGAAAAAGCGACTAGCGATGACAAAGCAAAAACTGATAAAGATTCAGACTCTAAAGATAAAGATGATGAAGCATCAAATAAAGAGCAAAGTGATGACAAAGCAGATAGCAATAAAGAACAAGCTAAGCCACAACAAAATAATAATGCTAATCAACAACAACAGACACAACGACCAACACAACCACAACAACAAGCAGGTGGTGGTGCTGCAAATAGTAATAGTGGAAACAGTAATAATCAAGCTACCACAGCACCTAGACAAGCACCACAACAGAGTCAAAGTTCCAATGCAACACAAGCTAATAGACAAAGTGGCAATTAATATTTAACTCTAGTTCATTACAATTAAAAAACAAATACTCAATCAATACTAAACTGTCAGTGAGACAAAATAACTCACTGACAGTTTTTTTAAGTTCTCTAATTTTTTAAGACTGATAAAAAAGAATAATTTAAAAATAATTATGTATCAGTCCAATTTGGAAGAGAACCTTTTTTATTGAATTGGAAATTGACAATTGAGATGACTTGACCAATGTTAAAATACCCACCAAATGATAGCGGTAATGATGAAAGAAATAATTAAAATGACAAAGCAACCCATGGCACAACCACATCCTTGAAGTCGACAACTAAAGTGATAGTTACCATTAAATGCTACAGATTGACGGTTTTGTTTGAAATACATATTTCCTTTATATTCTGGGTCGCTAGGATCTAAGACTTGTTGCTCTGAATTATTATTTGATAAATTTTCATTATGCATGACGCAATCACACCTTTATTATCGTGTTATATTCTAGAATGATTAATTATAACAAGAAAGGGTATAACGTTCATTAAATACAATAACTACTGTTATTAAATAGTTGAGACGAAGTAACTTGTTATGAGTGAAAACGTTTTATCAAATTATTTAGAAAATTTAAGTTAATCCACTTGCATTTTGTGAAATACAATAGTAGTATTGCATGTGTAAAGAGGTTGAATTTTGTCCCAGGTGGGACTTAATAAGACAATCACTGTTTGATAGCTATTGATATTTTCAACATTAAGAGGAGGAGGTAGTAGTGAAAGACTTATTACAAGTTCAACAAAAACTTATACCAGATCTTATTGATAAGATGTATAAACGTTTTTCGATTCTCACTACTATTTCTAAGAATCAACCAGTTGGTCGTCGAAGTTTAAGTGAACACATGGATATGACTGAGCGTGTATTACGTTCAGAAACAGATATGTTGAAGAAACAAGATTTGATTAAGGTCAAACCTACAGGAATGGAAATTACTGTAGAAGGTCAACAAGTACTTGAGAGATTGAAATCCTATTTCGATATTTATGTTGACGATAATCGTTTAGCAGAAGATATTAGAAGTAAATTTCAAATTAAGGAAGTACATGTTGTTCCAGGAGATGCAGACCATAATCAATCAGTTAAAGCAGATCTTGGTAGACTAGCGGGACAATTATTAGAAAGTTCGCTATATGAAGATGCTATCGTTTCTGTGACTGGTGGTTCAACTATGGCTTATGTAAGTGAAGCTATTCATTTATTACCATTTAATGTTTTCTTTGTTCCAGCACGAGGTGGTCTTGGTGAAAATGTTGTTTTTCAAGCAAATACCATTGCTGCGAGTATGGCTCAACAAGCTGGTGGTTATTACACAACGATGTATGTACCAGATAACGTGAGCGAAACAACGTATAAAACATTAATGTTAGAACCGTCAGTAATCAATACATTAGACAAAATTAAACAAGCAAACGTAACTGTACACGGTATCGGTGATGCGCTGAAGATGGCGCATAGACGTCAGTCACCTCAAGAGGTTATTGATAAACTTCAACATCACCAAGCCGTCGGAGAGGCATTCGGATATTATTTTGATAATCAAGGTCACATCGTTCATAAAGTAAAAACAATTGGACTACAGTTAGAAGATCTTGAATCAAAAGATTTTATTTTTGCAGTTGCCGGTGGACAATCAAAAGGACAAGCAATTAAAGCATACCTTTCAATTGCACCTAAAAATACTGTGTTAATCACAGATGAAGCAGCCGCAAAAATAATACTTGAATAAGAGATAAAAAGTTTAATACTTTTTAAATATCATTTTAAAGGAGGCCATTATAATGGCAGTAAAAGTAGCAATTAATGGTTTTGGTAGAATTGGTCGTTTAGCATTTAGAAGAATCCAAGATGTAGAAGGTCTTGAAGTAGTAGCAGTAAACGACTTAACAGATGACGATATGTTAGCTCATTTATTAAAATATGACACAATGCAAGGTCGTTTCACAGGTGAAGTTGAAGTAGTAGATGGTGGTTTCCGTGTGAATGGTAAAGAAGTTAAATCTTTCAGTGAACCAGATGCAAGTAAATTACCTTGGAAAGACTTAGATATCGATGTTGTATTAGAATGTACTGGTTTCTATACTGACAAAGATAAAGCACAAGCTCATATCGATGCAGGTGCTAAAAAAGTATTAATCTCAGCTCCAGCTACTGGTGACTTGAAAACAATCGTATTCAATACTAACCACCAAGAATTAGATGGTTCTGAAACAGTTGTATCAGGTGCATCATGTACTACAAACTCATTAGCCCCAGTTGCTAAAGTTTTAAATGATGACTTTGGTTTAGTTGAAGGTTTAATGACAACTATCCATGCTTACACAGGTGACCAAAATACTCAAGATGCACCTCACAGAAAAGGTGACAAACGTCGTGCTCGTGCAGCAGCAGAAAACATCATCCCTAACTCAACAGGTGCTGCTAAAGCTATCGGTAAAGTAATTCCTGAAATCGATGGTAAATTAGATGGTGGAGCTCAACGTGTTCCAGTTGCTACAGGTTCATTAACTGAATTAACAGTAGTATTAGAAAAACAAGACGTAACAGTAGATCAAGTTAACGAAGCAATGAAAAATGCTTCAAACGAATCATTCGGTTACACTGAAGACGAAATCGTTTCTTCAGACGTAATTGGTATGACTTACGGTTCATTATTTGATGCTACACAAACTCGTGTAATGTCAGTTGGAGACCGTCAATTAGTTAAAGTTGCAGCTTGGTATGATAATGAAATGTCATATACTGCACAATTAGTTCGTACATTAGGTTACTTAGCTGAATTATCTAAATAATAACAGCATAGTTAATATTACTAGTGCTCAGAACTATTCATCATAAATAATGCTTATGAGTAAGCGGGGAGCACATACGCTTCTCCGCTTATTTTTATATTAAAGTTCCTAAAAACAAGGAGGAAACACCATGGCTAAAAAAATTGTTTCTGATTTAGATTTGAAAGGTAAAACAGTTTTAGTGCGTGCCGATTTTAATGTGCCATTAAAAGATGGAGAAATTACAAACGATAACCGTATTGTTCAAGCTTTACCAACGATTCAATATATTATTGAACAAGGTGGCAAAGTTGTTTTATTCTCACACTTAGGTAAAGTAAAAGAAGAAAGTGACAAAGAAAAATTAACATTACGCCCAGTTGCTGAAGATTTATCACAAAAATTAGGTAAAGATGTTGTCTTTGTTCCTGAAACACGTGGAGAAACTTTAGAAACAGCTATCAAAAATCTTAAAGAAGGCGACGTATTATTAGTTGAAAATACTCGTTTCGAAGATTTAGATGGTAAAAAAGAATCTAAAAATGATCCTGAATTAGGTAAATATTGGGCTTCACTAGGCGACGTTTTCGTCAATGATGCTTTCGGTACAGCGCACCGTGAACATGCTTCTAACGTTGGTATTTCATCGAATCTTGAAACTGCAGCTGGTTATTTAATGGACAAAGAAATTAAATTTATTGGTGGCGTAGTTAATGATCCTAAGAAACCTGTTGTAGCTATCTTAGGTGGTGCTAAAGTTTCTGACAAAATTAATGTTATCAAAAACTTAGTTAACATTGCAGATAAAATTATTATCGGTGGTGGAATGGCGTATACATTCTTGAAAGCCCAAGGTAAAGAAATCGGTTTATCATTACTTGAAGAAGATAAAATTGATTTCGCTAAAGAATTACTTGAAAAACATGGTGACAGAATTGTCTTACCAGTTGATGCAAAAGTAGCTAAAGAATTTTCTAATGATGCAAAAATCACTGTAGTTTCAATAGATGATATCCCTGCTGACCAAGAAGCAATGGATATTGGTCCTAACACAGTTAAATTATTTGCTGATGAATTAGAAGGTGCTCATACAGTAGTATGGAATGGACCTATGGGTGTATTCGAATTTAGTAACTTTGCTCAAGGTACTATCGGTGTATGTAAAGCAATTGCTAATCTTAAAGATGCTATCACAATTATTGGTGGCGGAGATTCAGCTGCTGCAGCAATCTCATTAGGATTCGAAAAAGACTTCACACATATTTCTACTGGTGGCGGTGCATCATTAGAATATCTTGAAGGTAAAGAATTACCTGGTATTAAAGCAATAGATGATAAATAATGAATAACCAATAAAAGTGATGTGCATGTTTTTGTTATTTTTATAAAGGGAACACAATAATATAAAGTTTTGTTACATCACTTTTCAAAAAATAATTTTCAAAAATTTAAGGAGTGTCTTTAATGAGAACACCAATTATAGCTGGTAACTGGAAAATGAATAAAACAGTACAAGAAGCAAAAGATTTTATTAACCAATTACCTACATTACCAGATTCAAAAGAAGTAGAATCAGTTATTTGTGCACCTACAATTCAATTAGATGCATTAACAACTGCAATTAAAGAAGGTAAAGCACAAGGATTAGAAATCGGTGCTCAAAATGCTTACTTCGAAGACAGTGGTGCATTTACAGGTGAAACTTCACCAGTTGCATTAGCAGATTTAGGCGTTAAATATGTTGTTATTGGACATTCAGAACGTCGTGAGTTATTCCATGAAACTGATGAAGAAATTAATAAAAAAGCACATGCAATCTTTAATTACGGTATGACACCAATTATTTGTGTTGGTGAAACTGATGAAGAGCGTGAAAGTGGAAAAGCTAACGATGTCGTTGGTAATCAAGTGAAAAAAGCTGTTGCTGGTTTATCTGATGAGCAACTTAAACAAGTAGTGATTGCTTATGAACCAATCTGGGCAATTGGTACAGGTAAATCTTCTACATCTGAAGATGCAAATGAAATGTGTGCATTTGTACGTCAAACAATTGCAGACTTATCTAGTAAAGAAGTATCTGAAGCTACTCGTATTCAATATGGTGGTAGTGTTAAACCTAACAACATTAAAGAATATATGGCTCAATCAGATATCGATGGCGCACTAGTAGGTGGGGCATCACTTAAAGTTGAAGATTTTGTAGCATTGTTAGAAGGTGCAAAATAAGTATGGCTAAGAAACCAACTGCATTAATTATTTTAGATGGTTTTGCAAATCGTGAAAGTGAACACGGTAATGCTGTTAAGTTAGCACACAAACCTAATTTTGATCGCTATTATAGTAAATATCCAACTACTCAAATCGAAGCTAGTGGCTTAGATGTAGGTCTACCTGAAGGACAAATGGGTAACTCAGAAGTTGGACATATGAATATTGGTGCTGGCCGTATCGTGTATCAAAGTTTAACTCGTATTAATAAATCAATCGAAGATGGTGACTTCTTTGAAAATGAAGTGCTAAATGACGCGATTGCACATGTTAAATCACACGATTCAGCATTACACATCTTCGGTTTACTTTCAGATGGTGGCGTTCATAGTCACTACAAACATTTATTTGCTTTATTAGAATTAGCTAAAAAGCAAGATGTAAAACAAGTATACGTTCATGCATTTTTAGATGGCCGTGACGTTGATCAAAAATCTGCACTTAAATATATTGAAGAAACTGAAGCTAAATTTAAAGAACTAGGTATTGGACAATTTGCTTCAGTATCAGGTCGTTATTATGCAATGGACCGTGACAAACGTTGGGAACGTGAAGAAAAAGCTTACAATGCGATTCGTAACATTGATGCACCTGTATACAAATCAGCTAAAGAAGGCGTTGAAGCTAGTTATAATGAAGGTTTAACTGATGAATTCGTTGTACCATTTATTGTTGAAGATCAAAATAGTGGTGTTAATGATGGAGATGCAGTCATCTTCTTTAACTTCCGTCCAGACAGAGCTGCGCAATTATCAGAAGTGTTTACGAATAGAGCATTTGATGGTTTCAAAATTGAACGTATTAACGATTTATTCTATGCAACATTTACTAAATACAATGATAATGTAGATGCAGCTATCGTATTCGAAAAAGTTGATTTAACAAATACAATTGGTGAAGTTGTTCAAGATAATAACTTAACACAATTAAGAATTGCTGAAACTGAAAAATATCCACACGTTACTTACTTTATGAGTGGCGGTCGTAACGAAGAATTTAAAGGTGAACGTCGTCGTCTAATCGATTCTCCAAAAGTTGCGACATACGACTTAAAACCTGAAATGAGTGCTTATGAAGTTAAGGATGCCTTAATTGAAGAATTAGACAAAGGTGATTTAGATTTAATCTTATTAAACTTTGCTAATCCAGATATGGTTGGACATAGCGGTATGTTAGAACCAACAATTAAAGCTATTGAAGCTGTCGATGAATGTTTAGGTGAAGTTGTTGATAAAATCATCTCAATGGATGGACATGCAATTATTACTGCAGACCATGGTAACTCTGACCAAGTATTAACTGATGATGATCAACCAATGACAACTCATACGACTAACCCAGTACCAGTCATTGTTACTAAAGAAGGCGTAACATTACGTGAAACTGGTCGTTTAGGTGACTTAGCACCTACATTATTAGACTTATTAAATGTTGAACAACCAGCAGATATGACTGGTGAATCATTAATCAAACATTAATCATGTAAAAATGGTTAAGTAAACGCTTAATGACACTTATTTTTAACAATTACTAGTATTATCATTTTATTAAATGAATAAATAAAGCTATAATAATTATAGAATACTTATTTTAAAGGAGATTATAAACATGCCAATTATTACAGATGTTTACGCTCGCGAAGTCTTAGACTCTCGTGGTAACCCAACTGTTGAAGTTGAAGTTTTAACTGAAAGTGGCGCTTTCGGCCGTGCATTAGTACCATCAGGTGCTTCTACAGGTGAACATGAAGCGGTTGAATTACGTGACGGAGATAAATCACGTTACTTAGGTAAAGGTGTAACTAAAGCTGTTGAAAATGTTAACGACATTATCGCACCTGAAATTGTAGAAGGTGAATTCTCAGTTTTAGATCAAGTATCAATCGACAAAATGATGATCGCTTTAGACGGTACATCAAATAAAGGTAAATTAGGTGCTAACGCTATTTTAGGTGTATCAATCGCCGTAGCTCGTGCAGCAGCTGATTTATTAGGTCAACCACTTTATAAATATTTAGGTGGATTCAATGGTAAACAATTACCAGTTCCAATGATGAACATCGTTAACGGTGGTTCTCATTCAGACGCTCCAATCGCGTTCCAAGAGTTCATGATTTTACCAGTTGGTGCTAAATCATTTAAAGAATCATTACGTTGGGGTGCTGAAATCTTCCACAACTTAAAATCAATTTTAAGTAAACGTGGTTTAGAAACTGCAGTAGGTGACGAAGGTGGTTTCGCTCCTAAATTTGAAGGTACTGAAGACGCAGTAGAAACAATTATGCAAGCAATCGAAGCTGCTGGTTATAAACCAGGCGAAGAAGTATACTTAGGTTTCGACTGTGCTTCATCAGAATTCTACGAAGATGGTGTTTATGACTACAGTAAATTCGAAGGTGAACATGGTGCTAAACGTTCAGCTGCTGAACAAGTTGACTACTTAGAACAATTAGTAAACAAATACCCAATCATTTCTATTGAAGACGGTATGGACGAAAACGACTGGGATGGTTGGAAACAACTTACAGAACGTATCGGTGACCGTGTACAATTAGTTGGTGATGATTTATTCGTAACTAACACTGAAATCTTATCAAGAGGTATTGAAAACGGTATTGGTAACTCAATCCTAATCAAAGTTAACCAAATTGGTACATTAACTGAAACATTTGATGCTATCGAAATGGCTCAAAAAGCTGGTTACACAGCAGTAGTTTCTCACCGTTCTGGTGAAACTGAAGATACAACAATTGCTGATATCGCAGTTGCTACAAATGCAGGACAAATCAAAACTGGTTCATTATCACGTACTGACCGTATTGCAAAATACAATCAATTATTACGTATCGAAGATGAATTATTTGAAACTGCTAAATTTGACGGTATCAAATCTTTCTACAATTTAGATAAATAAGATTTAAATATAGACACTAATATAATTTGAGTTGAGTTGAATTATATTAGTAACATGAAAGTTTTTGAGTTCACGCAAAAAGTTCACGCTTTTATATATGCCTGTCACAGAGTTGAGACTGTGGCAGGTTTTTTTATTGATATTTACAGCTTACATAAGATATTGAACCATCGAGTACGGAACTGTACGCTTGATGGTGTGAGGGGATGAATAATCAAATAATAGTTATCCTCTTACTCGATTGTTGTCAGATTGCATTGCCAAATTTGATGGATGAAAAATAATTCTCTATTTTTTAGGACTGATAAATAAAAGTTTTATAGTTTAAACATCAATTATTTTGAAGCCGAGACTCCTGAGGGAGCAGTGCTAGACGAAGACTACAGGCTGAGACAGCACCCTCGGAACGCGAGGCTTGAAAAAATAATTATGGCATCAGTCCAATTTGGGAGAGAACCTGAAAAAATGTAATCAAGTTTGTGGGAAAATCTTTTTGGTAAATTTAAAATACTGTCTCATAATACATTGAAATGTTCATAAGAAATCGTAATGAAATGTTAATCTTATCATTGTGTTTTGAAGTTAATGACAACGTAAGGTCAAATAGTTATCCTAATTTAACTTAGCATATGAAACTGTTATAATAGAGTAGATATTGATAAAGGAGTTCAAAAAGGATGGACAAAACAAGTAAAGAAATTAAGACCGGTCGATTTATCGCTGTTACTTCTGTTGTGTTTGCAATTCTATTAATTATTCATTACTTTGTGTCTCTTGATGCTGCGACAGCAAAAGCATTATTAGAGTTAAGCAATCAAAATGCCACAACACGTGCAGCTGACTATATTTTAAATAATTTTAGATTTACGGGTATTATGTATATTTTGGCATATTTAGCAGGTATTATTACTATTTGGAATAGACATACATATGTATGGTGGTTTATGTTTGCTGTTTATCTTTCTAATAGTTTATTTACATTGATTAATTTTTCAATGACGATAAAAGCAATTCAACATGCACATCAAACGCTATTAACATTTCCAATTATCATTGTTGTCATCGGATCATTAGCATTAGCCATTTATATGGTTGTCGTTTCTATTAAATATAAAAGTACGTTTAATAGATAGAAAATTGATTTCATTGCTATAAATATGTTATACTTCATGACGTATATAAGGAACGGAGGACAATTTATGCATACATTTATCATCACATTATTAATCATTGATTGTATTGCATTAATAACTGTAGTCTTACTCCAAGAAGGTAAAAGTAATGGACTTTCAGGTGCTATCAGTGGTGGCGCAGAACAGTTATTCGGTAAACAAAAACAACGTGGCGTCGATTTATTCTTAAATAGATTAACAATTATTTTATCAATTTTATTTTTTGTACTTATGATTTGCGTAAGTTATCTTGGTATGTAAGTCCGACGATATGAATGTCGGGCTTTTTTGTTTATAATAGACAATGTTAACTTGTTATATTAATAAGAAGTCAATTAATCATTAATGTTGAATTAGACAGTTTTCAATGATAAATAATATAAAACGTATTTAAATAGATGTAATAGAAGGAGCAATCAATCATGCAAATTAAATTACCTAAGCCATTCTTTTTTGAAGAAGGACCTCGTGCAGTATTATTATTGCATGGTTTTACAGGGAACTCATCAGATGTTAGACAATTAGGTCGCTTTTTACAGAAGAAAGGTTACACGTCATATGCACCACAATATGAAGGTCATGCTGCACCACCTGAAGAAATATTACAATCAAGCCCATTCGTGTGGTTTAAGGATGCACTTGATGGCTATGATTACTTAGTAAATCAAGGATACGAAGACATTGTAGTCGCAGGTTTATCATTAGGCGGAGATTTTGCTTTAAAATTAAGCTTAAATCGTGATGTAAAGGGTATTGTAACGATGTGTGCACCAATGGGTGGTAAAACTGAAGGTGCAATTTATGAAGGTTTTCTAGAATATGCGCGCAATTTCAAAAAATATGAAGGTAAAGATCAACAAACAATCGATCAAGAAATGGAACATTTCAAACCAACTGAAACATTAAAAGAATTAAGCAATACACTTAATGACATTAAAGAACATGTTGATGAAGTACTTGATCCTATTTTTGTAGTGCAAGCAGAACAAGACGATATGATTGATCCACAATCCGCAAATTATATATATGAACATGTCGATTCTGATGATAAATCAATAAAATGGTATGCCAATTCAGGTCATGTCATTACTATTGATAAAGAAAAAGAACAGGTATTTGAAGACATTTATCAATTTTTAGAATCATTAGATTGGTCAAAATAAAAAAATTAGAGCAATAAGAAAGGAGGGGCATAATGAATTTAAAGCAATCAATAGAAGACATAATTAACAAACCAGATTATCAACCCATGTCTGTGTCAGATTTTCAAGATGCCTTAGGTTTAAGTAGTGCTGACTCATTTAGAGATTTAATTAAGGTGCTAGTTGAACTAGAACAAACAGGTTTAATAGAACGTACTAAAACAGATAGATATCAGCGTAAACAATCAGGTAAAGCTGCATCTAAATTGGTTAAAGGTACACTTAGTCAAAATAAAAAAGGCTTTGCATTTTTAAGACCTGAAGACGATGATATGGAAGATATTTTTATACCACCTACTAAAATCAATAGAGCCATGGATGGAGACACTGTCATTGTTGAAGTTCATAATTCTAAAGGTGAACATAAAGGGAAAATAGAAGGTGAAGTTAAATCCATTGAAAAGCATTCTGTAACGCAAGTCGTTGGTACGTATAGTGAAGCACGACATTTTGGCTTTGTTATTCCTGATGACAAACGTATCATGCAAGATATCTTTATTCCTAAAGGCCAAAGTTTAGGTGCAGTAGATGGACATAAAGTATTAGTACAAATTACTAAATATGCAGATGGTACAGATAATCCAGAAGGACATGTTTCTGCAATTTTAGGACATAAAAACGATCCAGGTGTTGATATTTTATCTATTATTTATCAACATGGTATCGACATAGAATTCCCTGATAATGTCCTCAAAGAAGCTGAAGCAGTTCCAGATGACATAACAGCTGATGAAATAACAGGCAGACATGATTTACGTGATGAATTAACAATTACTATCGATGGTGCAGATGCTAAAGATTTAGACGATGCGATTAGTGTTAAGAAATTAGCGAATGGTAATACGCAATTAACTGTTAGTATTGCTGATGTCAGTTATTATGTCACAGAAGATTCAGCATTGGATAAAGAAGCATATGATAGAGCTACAAGTGTTTACTTAGTTGACCGTGTTATTCCAATGATTCCACATCGATTAAGTAATGGTATTTGTTCATTAAATCCTAATGTCGATCGTTTAACACTTAGTTGCCGTATGGAAATTAATGAACGTGGCGATGTAGTGAATCATGACATTTTTGATAGTGTCATTCATTCGGATTATCGTATGACTTATGATGCTGTTAATCAAATTATTACGGAACAAGATCCTAAAGTACGAGAGCAATATAAAGAAATCACACCAATGTTGGATTTAGCACAAGAGTTATCACAACGTCTAGTTCATATGAGAAGACGTCGTGGTGAAATTGATTTTGATATTAGTGAAGCAAAAGTGCTTGTTAACCATGAAGGTATCCCAACTGATGTTCAAGTACGCCAGCGTGGTGAAGGTGAAAGACTGATTGAATCCTTTATGCTTATTGCTAATGAAATAGTCGCTGAACATTTTAGTAAACTAGATGTACCATTTATTTATCGTGTCCATGAACAACCTAAATCTGAACGTCTAAGACAATTCTTTGATTTTATTACTAATTTTGGTGTAATGGTTAAAGGTACTGGTGAAGACATTCATCCATCTACTTTACAAAAAATTCAAGAAGAAGTTGAAGGTCGACCTGAACAAATGGTTATTTCAACGATGATGTTACGTTCTATGCAACAAGCGCATTATGATGATGTAAACTTAGGACATTTTGGTTTATCAGCTGAATATTATACACATTTCACGTCTCCAATTAGACGTTATCCTGATTTAACAGTACATCGTTTAATACGTAAATATTTAATTGACAAATCAATGGATGACAAGTCGTTACATCATTGGGAAGAAAAGTTACCTGAACTAGCAGAACATACATCTAAACGCGAACGTCGTGCAATTGAAGCTGAACGTGATACAGATGAGCTTAAAAAAGCTGAATATATGGTTCAACATATTGGTGATGAATTTGAAGGTATAGTGAGTTCTGTAGCCAATTTTGGTATGTTTATTGAATTACCTAATACCATTGAAGGTATGGTCCATATGTCTAATATGACAGACGATTATTACCATTTCGATGAACGACAAATGGCGTTAATTGGCGAAAGACAAGCTAAAGTCTTTCGTATTGGTGATACTGTCAAAGTAAAAGTAACGCATGTAGACGTAGATGAACGACAAATTGATTTCCAAATCGTTGGTATGCCATTACCTAAGAATAATCGCTCAGAACGACCAGCACGTGGTAAAACCATTCAAGCTAAGACACGTGGTAAGTCTCTAGATAAAGAAAAATCTGGTGATAAAGGCAAAGGTCGTCAAGCTAAAGGTAAACAACGTAAAGGTAAAAATCAACGTCATAAAGACAAACAAGGCAAAGATAATCACAAACCATTTTATAAAGCTAAAAGTGTTAAAAAGAAAGCACGAAAGAAGAAAAAATAAGCAACTAAGAGGTGACTATATATGGCTAAAAAGAAATCACCAGGTACGTTAGCTGAAAATCGTAAAGCAAGACATGATTATAATATTGAAGATACGATTGAAGCGGGTATTGTGCTACAAGGTACTGAGATTAAATCCATACGACGTGGTAGTGCCAACCTTAAAGATAGCTATGCCCAAGTAAAAAATGGTGAAATTTATTTAAATAATATGCATATAGCACCGTATGAAGAGGGCAATCGTTTTAATCACGATCCTCTTCGTTCTAGAAAATTGTTATTGCATAAAAGAGAGATACTCAAGCTTGGCGAAGAGACACGTGAAGTTGGCTATTCAATTGTTCCGTTGAAGTTATATTTAAAGCATGGACATTGTAAAGTGTTATTAGGTGTCGCTAGAGGTAAGAAGAAATATGACAAACGTCAGGCCTTGAAAGAAAAAGCTGTCAAACGTGATATGGCACGTGATATGAAAGCCCGTTATTAAGCGACCTAGTTGCTTAATAGGGCTATATTTGATATAGTTATACTTGCTTTGTTAGAAGCATGATTAGAGAAATTATTATCGTTTGATGTTTTATTACGGGGGCGTTTTTGGATTCGACAGGGGTCCCCCGAGCTCATTAAGCGTGTCGGAGGGTTGTCTTCGTCATCAACACACACAGTTTATAATAACTGGCAAATCAAACAATAATTTCGCAGTAGCTGCCTAATAGCACTCTGCATCGCCTAACAGCATTTCCTATGTGCTGTTAACGCGATTCAACCTTAATAGGATATGCTAAACACTGCCGTTTGAAGTCTGTTTAGATGAAACTTAATCAAACTAGTATCATGTTGGTTGTTTATCACCTGTCATGATGCGAAACTTATAGATAAACTACACACGTAGAAAGATGTGTATCAGGACCTCTGGACGCGGGTTCGAATCCCGCCGTCTCCATTGTATAGCTCACAGCCATTGCGGTTGTGAGCTTTTTGTTGTGCGCCCGGCATGGGTAATTACTAGACGGTGAAAGTCCGTTACAGGCTTGGTAGTAGGAACTGTTAGCGAAAGACAAGGGTGTCCATTGTGAAATGGAATCTGAAGGAAGTCGGACGCAAACACTCGCACTGACGAACAGAAATATCATACAAGGCTATGTGGAATGGATGAATCTGCAATACAAGATAAAGTCCGATACTACCCGAGTTCTATATAGTAAATGATGCAGTGGAATGAGTGGAAAGTGGTTACTCTTACCCGGGGAGGTCTCATCAGCGATAAAAAAAATCGTAGTAATAACGAATGATGAGAAGTCAGCAGAGGTCATAGTAGGTAGAAATACTGAAGGACTGAACAATATTCATACAAAGTAAAGAATGGAGGTTAGAGATTTACAACGTACAGAATACAATTAATGATTGGCAACTCATAGAAAGATAAGTAGTGGAACGAAAAAGGATATATGAGTGCGTACAGTAAATCTTAGGTGAAATGAAAGAAATGTATCGTGAGTCTCCATCTATGATGGAGCTTGTTGTAAGAGAGAATAATATACAAAAAGCAATTAAGAAAGTGAAGAAAAACAACGGTGCACCTGGCATCGATGGCATGCGAGTAAGTGAATTAACATCACATTTCGCAAAATACTTTCCACAAATTAAACAAAAACTGCTTGATGGCACGTATAAGCCACAAGCAGTAAGAAAGGTTGAAATACCTAAATCAAATGGGAAAAAGCGCGTGCTTGGAATCCCTGTCGCAAGAGACAGAGTTATCCAACAAGCCATTAAACAAGTCATTGAACCTAGTATCGACCGTACTTTCTCAAAACACAGTCATGGCTTTAGACCGAATCGTAGTACAGGAACTGCACTTAAAGAATGTGCAACATACTATGAAGAAGGTTACTTAGTTGCAGTTGATTGTGATTTAAAACAGTGCTTTGATATGTTGAACCATGATAAATTAATGTATCTATTTGAACGACATGTTCAAGATAAAGCCATTTCTAAATTTATTCGTAGAAGCCTACAGGTTGGTGCAATCGACCTCAATGGTAATTATCGAAGTAGAGAAATAGGTGCACCGCAAGGTGGTGTTATTTCCCCGTTACTTTGTAATATTTATCTTCACGAATTAGATAATGAATTGGAGAAACGTGGTCATCGCTTTGTTCGTTATGCAGATGACTTCGTCATCTTTGTACGTACAAAACGAGCGGGTCAACGTGTCATGGAAAGTGTGACAAAGTTTATCGAAAAAGACCTTAAACTTATTGTAAATAGTGAAAAGAGCAAGGTAGGTTCTATCACACGTTTAAAGTTCTTGAGTTGTCTAATGACCAAAGTAAATGGCACTTATCGTTTCAGACCGACTATGGAAGCAAGAAGAAATTTAAAACGCACCTTAAGACGTCTAACGAAACGAAATAGACCAGGTACCTTTAAAGAGATTATATCAGAAATTAATCAAGTAACACGAGGGTGGATAAATTACTTTGGTAAAGGATTTATTACAGGTTTTGTAACGAAGTTACAATCATGGTTAAACCGACGCATTAGACAACTAATCCTCAAAAGATGGAAAAGAATAAAAACCAAATATAAGATGTTACGTAAGTATGGACTTGACCATAAGAGTGCAATGAAAATTGCCAATTCAAGAAAGAAATACTGGCGCTTATCATCAACGCATGAAGTTCATCGTGCACTTACAACAAAACGTCTCTACAAGTGGGGGTTAGAACCATTAACCCAACTCGCAGAGACGGCTTACGCAAGATATTGAACCGCCGAGTACGGAACCGTACGCTCGGTGGTGTGAGAGGACGGATAATCAAATAATGGTTATCCTCCTACTCGATTTGAGTTGGTGTAGCGGGGGTTACAGCCGAAGTGTAGGAAATAGGGGCTTATTTAAGTGTTTTGATTTATATATTTATTACCTATAATGATTATTTAGGTATTGATTACATTGCAGTCTTTTTTCCAGATTATTAAGGAAATATACAGAGTGTTAAAGTGCATTGAGGAAGTAATAAATATTTATATTTAGTTTGTTCATGTTTCTATTAAGGTAAGTTACCGTATTATAGTTAGTAACATGTTTGATCTTCATATTATGACATGACTTTTAGGAAACTTTAGAATTATGTTCTATGCTAAACATATCTAATCAAATTCTACTTATATGTTAAAATAAAATTAATTATTAATAGAAAAGGTTTGTTTATATGAATATTTATGCGGCTATGTTTTTAGCTTTGTTATTTATAGTGATATATTCAATTATTTGTACTCTTATTTATAATTTTAATTATAGACGTATGAATAACGGTAAGAATTTAAGTAGAAAACAAATATCGATTAACTTGATATTACACGCATTATTTGCATTAATATGGGTTGTAATAGCGATATATCTATCTTATTTTAAATAAATATCCAACATTAAAAAATAAATTAATAGTATAAGATGACTAAACATATAATTATATTTCGAGCCTGGGACATAAATCCCAAAAATAATAGCACAAAGATGATTTTATTTTTAAATCGTCTTTGTGCTATTTTATGTTCAATACTCCGTATTGTAGTTTCGCGTTCCTAGGGTGCTGTCTCAGCCTGTAGTCTTCGACTAGCACTGCTCCCTCAGGAGTCTTCACTACAATACTTCGTTTTTATTGTAAATGTCAATAAAAGAATGTACAAAAATGATTGTTTAAGAATGTACAAAAATGTCATTCTGTCTTTTCAACTTTCACAAAATGGTCTTTTAACCGATAAGACTTCCCAGTTATTTTTATGACATTTGAGTGATGTAATATGCGATCTAAAATGGCATTAGCTATTTTAGGGTCTTCAAATATTTCATTCCATAAATTGAAATTAATATTTGTAGTAAAAATGGTACTTTTCTTCTCATATCTTAAATCAATCAGTTGGAAAAAGAGTTTGGCATCTTCACTATCAATAGGTAAATAGCCTATTTCATCAATAATTAGTAATTTATATTTACTATAGTGCTTGAGTCTATTTTCTAACCGATTCTCTAATTGAGATTTTTTCAAATTTTGTATTAAATCATGACATTTAATGAAATACGTACTTACTCTTTTTTTCGCTGCTGACATACCAATTGATGTAGCTAAATGGGTTTTACCTACACCACTTGGACCTAAAAAGACAATATTCTGATGGTTTTCTATAAATCGTAAATGAGTAAAATCTACGATTTCTTGTTTATTGACGTTAGGTTGGAATGAAAAGTCAAAGTCGCACAGTTCCTTTTTAAAAGGGAATGCTGCTACCTTAACCATTGATTCAATCATATTCTTTTCTTTAACTGCGATTTCATAATCACTCAATTTAATTAAAGTATCAATAAATGATAAATCGTTAGTGATACTAAAATCTATCACTTCATCTAAATGAGTAATCATTTGATTCATTTTTAGATATGACAGATTATCTTTTAAACGTTGGTAGTTAGTAATATTATTCATCATACATCTCTCCTATCGTTTTTAAATTATCTAAGGCCAGCTGATTAATATCATCATGGTCTCCATAGGAGACAGCTAGCGTTTCTAAATAGTGTTGTTGCTGATAATTTAATTTATGATGGGTAATAGGATGCTCAACGATTAATTTGGTGTTATAATAAACAAACAAACGTTGATCATAAACTTGAACTTCAACCGTTTTTCCATAGTATTCAGCAGGAACTGAGTACTGATTGGAGCGATATGTAATCATATTCGAACGATTGACTTTCAAATATTTATGTTCTACTTTATATGAGTTTCTTACATGGACATTGGGTAATGGCTGTAAGAAGCTCTTTTCTTTTTTTACTTCAATAATTGGTATTTTTCCTGTCCCATTATGCACTGAGTAATTCAAACGATCATTTAATTCGTCAATAAATTGTGGAATTTCATGTAAGTATAATTGTCCTTGATAGGCATGAATTTCATCTAATATTTTCATAATGGATTCAACTTTACCTTTCGTTCTAGGACGACCAGCTATACACGGCTTCACTTTAAAATTAAAATCATCAGCGAATTGTTTGAATTTAGGATTAACTTGTCCACTAAACGTTTCAGTCCTAGGTTGACTCATCACTGTTTTCATATTATCTGTAACAAGTTCCTCTGGAACACCTTCAATAGATTCAAAAGCTTGAACCATTAAATTAAGTAATACATCTAATGATTTACTCATCGTAACTTGCATAATTTTGAAGCGTGAATATGACAGGAGTAAAACACCAATATTTAAAGATACCTCTTGATGATCCTTCGTTTTAAATCTTATATCTTCCTTCCAATCAAATTGAGCTTGGCAACCTGGTTTTGTTTCAAATCTAGTTGTTCCAACAGGCGTTGACTTTTGTCGTCCTTTTTTAAAATAATTATTGAATAAATCATGTTTTCTTATATATGTTCTAAATGTGGAATACGCACAATTTAGACCATGATTATCTTTAAGGTATTGCCATAACACGCGTTTATAAAAGAATTTCTGTTCACATTCTTCAGACAACAATTCTTTTATTAAATCATAATAGGGATCAATTTTAGATTGTTTTTTTCGATTAACCGAAGGTTTAAAGCCATTTAAATATTTATCTATTGTTCTTCGATCTACATTCATTTGTCTTGCGATTTCACTTTTATTAATTTTCATGTTTAAGCTCTCCATAACAATTTTTAATTTTGGTAAATCTGAAAGAGTTGTAACTTCATAATCTGTATTTATATCTAAAGATAATTTCATTGTTATTCACCTCAATAAAATTATCTCTAAATTTTACAGATTGTACATACTTAAACAGTCAAAAGTGTACATTATTAAATTATCATTTCCAGTTTTTATGTAATTTTACATGTAAATACTTCAAAAAAATAAGACACTTTCGTATAATTTAATAAATACCAATAAACTAAATTAACGAGGTGTCTTATGTATAAAGATTATAACATGACTCAACTTACACTACCAATGGAAACTTCAGTAAAAATTCCTCAAAATGATATTTCAAGATACGTTAATGACATTGTTGAAAGTATACCAGATAAAGAATTCGATGAATTCAAACATTACCGTGGTGCGACTTCTTACCATCCAAGAATGATGTTGAAAATTATTCTATATGCCTATACACAATCTGTATATTCTGGAAGAAAAATTGAAAGACTGCTCAATGATAGTCTTCGTATGATGTGGTTATCTCAAAACCAATCACCTTCGTATAAGACAATTAATCGTTTCAGAGTTAATCCTAAAACGGATGCTTTAATCGAATCTTTATTTATCCAATTTCATAGTCAGTGTCTAAAACAAAACCTTATTGATGATCAAGCTATTTTTATCGATGGAACCAAAGTAGAAGCTGATGCCAATCGATATACATTCGTATGGAAGAAAAGTATTTTAAACTATGAATCAGATATGAACGAAAATTCAAAAATAATCTATCAAGAATTGGTAAAAGACAAAATTATACCAGAGATTATAGAAGATAAAGATACTGATTTATCAAAAGAAGATGTTGATTTAATCGGTAGCCATTTGGATAAAGAAATCGAAGATTTAAATCAACAAATTGACAATGAAACACAACCAGAACTAAGAAAGCAAATTCGTAAAAAAAGAACAGAAATTAAAAAAGTTAAAAAGAAATTTGATGATTATTCTGAACGAAAAATGAAATATAAAGAGCAAAAAGCAATTCTTCAAGACCGCAATAGTTATTCTAAAACAGATCATGATGCTACCTTTATGAGAATGAAAGAAGATCATATGAAAAATGGACAACTTAAACCAGGATACAATTTACAAATAGCGACAAATTCACAATTTGTTTTATCATATAATGTCTACCAAAATCCAACAGATACTAGAACTTTAATACCATTTTTAACTTTGATTAACGAAACCTACGGTTATTTACCTGAGTATATCGTCGCTGATGCTGGTTATGGTAGTGAACAAAATTATATGTCTATCATAGATGATTTTAATAGAACACCTTTAATTACGTATGGAATGTTTATTAAAGATAAAACTAAAAAATTTAAAAGTGACATTTTTAATACTCAGAATTGGGATTATGATGAAATTAACGATGAATTTATTTGTCCAAATCAAAAACGATTAGGTTTTAAACGATATGCTTACCGTAACGATAAATATGGATTTAAAAGAGACTTTAAATTATATGAATGTGATGATTGTTCGGACTGTCCACTCAAACATCAATGTATGAAATCCAAGTCAAAAACAAATAAAAAAATAATGAAAAATTATAATTGGGAGTATTTTAAATCTCAAATTAATCAAAAGCTTTCTGAGCCAGAGACGAAAAAAATCTATAGTCAAAGAAAAATTGACGTAGAACCTGTTTTTGGATTCATGAAGGCTATTTTGGGGTTCACTAGAATGTCGGTTCGAGGGCTCGATAAGGTTAAACGTGAACTTGGATTTGTGCTAATGGCAGTTAACATAAGGAAAATAGCAGCTCAACGAGCTGTATATTTCAAAATTAAAAACGAAAAAGACAATTTCTATCAATTTTCAATAGAAATTGTCTTTTTTTTACTTAAACCTAGAACTTAATGTCCCAGACCCTTTTTACTAAGAAATAACTTATGATGTAATGAAAATAGAATTTATATATCCGATATAAAATTATAATTTATATTATTTATGTTAAAATAGAAATATAAATTATTATTATTTTCAAAGGGGCTATTCTTATGAATAAACAAAAGAAATATTATGTTCATACAATATTAACTATAATAGGTTTTACTGCACTGTGCACATTTATTCTGGGATTTCCATTTGGAACAATGTTAGGTTCAGGTCTAGGTTATACTATAGGTGTCTTGAATAAAGAAAATAATGATGAAGATTAAGTAAAAAATAACAGATTCAAGATTAGAGATTAACCATTAACAAGAAAGGAAGAATGTATGGTTACTTTATTATCTATCATATTAGTCGTTTCATTAGGTGAAACACTCTATCTCTTGCTTAAAATTAGAAATTTAAGAAAAAGTAATGCATCTGATAAAGAATATGAAAAAATGGTAAGCAACTACACTCCACTTGGAATTGCTACTCTTGTGATTTCAATTGTTATATTAGCGATATCATTTATATTTTAAGTTCGAATCTAAATAAATATAAGCACATATAAAAATTCGGTTGAGACATTACTATTATGTCATCAACCGAATTTTTTAATTAGTTATTATTCGTTTCTTTTTGGATATCGTCTGATATAGAATAATCTACTGTTTTTAATTTGGATATATCAATCTTTTTACTGCCTAGTTTTTTGCCAACTATACCTTGTGTTGCGGTAAGTGTAACTTCTTTATCATTCTGAAGTTGATAGGTGATTATACCTTTGGCAGTACCACCTTTTTTAATAGCATCGTGACTATGTGTTCGCCAACTTTCAAATTTTCCAGTGCTTGGTGTTGAACCTAGTTCTAAATTATTAACTGTATCTTTACTATCTTGAGTTGCATTTAATGATGCTATCCATACATTCGTAGCTGTAATAGCCTTATCATTAGCTTTGCTTTTTACTTCATATTCAAATGCTAATAATTTATGTTTGTTTTTAGAATCTTTATCATTGACTAAAAAGACATTTTTAATTTTAAGAACTGCTTTCTTAAGAACTAAAGTATCATTTTTAAATTGTACTTTATTATCATCAACTTTAGATGATTTTGAAGTATCTGTAGATTTCGTAGTGTCAGAACTTTTTGAGGAATCGGTGCTATCGTTCTCTTTGTTGTTACAAGCACTTAATAACAATAAACTTCCAAATAAAATAATTAAGGCTTTTTTCATTCTTCATTCTCCTTTAAATTTATCTATAAAATAACAACTAATTTTATTATAAAATAAGTAATTATTTTATATGATAAATATTATATACATATGAAGGGGAATTTGGAATATACTTTGATCAATTTTTTGTATTGATATATAAAGTTGTATCATCCATACGACATTATTAAATTCATAATTAATAGATAAAATCATAACTATAGACTAGTTAATTTCATCAAGGTTATTTAATTTTAACCTTTTTTAAAATATAAGAAGAACATGCACAAAATATTGATATTAAAAGTAAACATGTAAAAATAATAAAGTTAGTCCCAGAGATAGTGATATTAAATTCTGAACTACCATTGTCTTAAAAAGTGTAATCTATATTTAGAACTAGAATTATTAGCAATCCTATACTAGCACAAATACCTATAATATCGAGGAGTAATTTCATATAAGGAAACCTAATCTCATTGCTTTTCATGATTAACACATCCTAAGCTAGAATTTATTATTTTAATTATAATATACTAAAAAAATATAAAACTTACATTTCTTACTATTGTTAATATATCTATTGAAATATTTCAAAACTTTTTAGCAGTAATTACAATTAAATGATGTGAAAATCGTATGTTATTGATTTGAAATAATGTAATATAACTAACCAAGGATTATGGAGGTGATTATATGAAGTTATTCGCTATAATTTTAGGTCTACTTGTTATCATATCGTGGATATTTGTATTTAGAGAATATAAATTAGGTAATAAGAATAATGATAAAACTAAAAATATTATGCTAATTGCTTGTATATTAACCCTAGTGATGACTATCTTACAACGCTTTTATTAGAATCATTTTTAAAGTTTGTAAAAACTTGAATATAAATAGTAGGTGGATGATATGGAATTAGTTGGAAGAATAATTACCTTTATGATGTCAACTGTGTCAAATTGGTTAGGGAGTAGTGATTTAATTAAAGATATTAAACAAAAATTTAGTAATAAAAATCGGTAATGATAAGATGTATCGATTTTTAGTTCAACAAAGGTACTTGCTTATCTCCTTGTTTACTTATTATTCAACCAAGTATCTTTAGTACTTTAAATATAAATCATTCCACAATTTTAAGTATAAGTGTACATGGTGTCTTTATATTTATCAGCAAGTTCTATCATAAGTTAATCAAGGACAAGTTAACTATATGTCAGTTAGGTTATCATACTAAAAGTATTCATATGGAAAAACATTAAGAGGTTAATTGCTAAATAAGAAGGTGTTAATATTGATCAAGTTAGAACATTATCATTTAAATGCTAATAATAGAAGAAGCAACAAATATTTAAACATTCTGCATAAAGATTTTAAAGAGATAGGTAAATCTGGAAAAATATATACAAAAGATGAATTGACTAACAAAGGAGCTATTCCTGCTTTTAATTATAAAATTGAACAATTTGATCAAATAAATTTAACAGAAGATACCTTACATTGTATCTATCTTTTAAATAATATAGATAATAACGAATTGACTAGACGAAGTTCTATTTGGAAATTGGAATCTGATGAATGGAAGTTATTTTTCATCAAGGGACAATAGTTAATAACACTAAACAATAATGTCATATAGCACGATTAAATATTTTTTTCTAACAAAAAAATTTAGATTATTTTACAATTGGAAAACTTACATATCGCATTAAAATGTAAAATAACTAAATATCATAATATGAATTATTAATGAAATTAAATTAATCCTTTACTTTTATTAATATACGTGTATAATAGTAATTAAGTAATAAAGAGCGTGAAGAAAATTGTGAGTTATTTATTGAATATATCTCCTTTTCATTTATGAATTTGTTACAAATATTTAGTGCAAAAGCACGACGGAGGTATTCGATATGAATAACGGTACAGTTAAATGGTTTAATGCAGAAAAAGGTTTTGGTTTCATCGAAAGAGAAGATGGTAACGACGTATTCGTACATTTCTCAGCAATCGCTGAAGATGGATACAAATCATTAGAAGAAGGCCAAAAAGTTGAATTCGACATCGTTGAAGGCGACCGTGGCGAACAAGCAGCAAACGTAGTTAAAATGTAATTTTAATTATAACAGAGCTCTCACTAGAGGGCTCTTTTTTTATAGTCAAAATACGCAAAAATAAGGAGTGGGGCTTATATCAATGGCATTAATTGATACAAACTCTACTCCTTTTTATATGATTGAAATAGTAATAAAAATATATAAAACGATATACGGTTAAGCTTTGCTAAAAACGTCAACACTATATAAATTTGTTTGTCCACAATGATGACATGTGACAGCAAATGCTGGTAACGTTTTTTCGTTATGTTCAAAACTAGGTATTGCAAATTTCGCTTTGTTAATGGCTATATTTGGTTTATAACAACAAACGTGCCTATTTTTTGAATTTAGAAACTGTGTCATTTGTGCAATTTCCACTTCAGTAAATTGATTGTTATTCATCATAGTCACAACCTTTCAATTTAAAATAATAATAAGTCAGTCTAAAGAGACTTTGAGACAACAGCAACATGACTTATCATTGTTATATTATTTTAAGTTATTTTTTAAAAGTAAGCTGAATTGTGCCTAATTGAATAAAAATCATTCCAGAGTGTCATTTTGATTTTTAAAATGAGCATGTAAAATTGCCTAAATAAAAAAATCGCCAATATCAGACTTTAATAATGACGAAAATTAAAGTCTGACTGGCGACAACAAGAAGTAATGTTAAACACTTACAAATGTCTAACACTAATAGAATAACATATCATATTTGTTGTTGCTACTTAATTAATAATTTAAAATATGGTGCTGTGCTATAATTTTAGTAAAAATTATTTATTAACTTTAGAAATTGTTCATAACACAATAAGTTGCGATTCAATTATTTAAAATTTAATAGGGTGCTAATATAAAGACTAACGCCTTTATGTTGCATCATGAGTATCGAAAATGTTCAATTCCAATTGTTTAAAATCTGCTGATACATACAAAGACGTATCATTGATTACAACTTGATGATTATCTATTATAATATCAGCTAATATTTTATAACTACCGTTTGATAAAGGCTGAACAATAGAAAGTTGTTGTTCATTTTGTTGTATCACAAGTTGTTTAGATGATTGGTTATTAATGTGCCATTCTGCCATAATTGATTCTCCTAGATGTCATTTTTAACAATAAATGACTGATAATTTAAGTGTCGAAACTATAATTTAACTAAAACTTTGTTCTATTTCAGTGAATGTTTTAGTAGTCACTTTAATATTGTTAATATTATCATTTTTAAGGTCACCTGTTAAATAACCATGATTGATTAATATTTTGCAATTATAAACGAAATCATCAAAGTTTCGGTCGCAAAAGAATTGATCATGTGCTGTTTGAGCATCATCAAAAAAGTTAGCCTGTTCTTCACTTTGTCCTTCATTTGAGCGCTCCATATACAATTTATAAAATTTAGCTATCGTATATTTTTGTTCTTGAGTTAAATGATTCAAAATTAACATCCTCCTAGTATGAATACAATTACTCTAGCTATACCCATTTATGCTCATGAAACAAACCTTTGTCACAAATTAGTTGTTATTGTAGCTTTTAACTAATTTTAACTTATAGTCCTTAGTGAAATTATCTGTGATAGCATAAGGTGAAATGATGTATAAACTATGACTTTTGACAGCATCTTTACTAACACCAAATTTATAGGCTTGATAAATAATTTTTGTACAATATGTAAAATTTTTGCTATTCAAATTTAAAGTAACTAAATAGCGATGATCTGTATTTTCATAATTATCTTTAACCCATGTTGCAGCTTTTTGGCCGGCTCCAGGTTTTGTACAACGATAGACTTTCATCCAATCATTTTTCCCAGAAGCATAGATATATTTAAATGAATCAAAAGACTGCGTCATTGGTTTATCACCAGGACCTTCAATTTGCAAAATATTTTTATTATCTATAGCAATACTGCTATGACCAAAGAAACCATATAGCACTGGACCTTTAGTAATAATAATGTCGCCAGGTTGCAATTTGAAATCATCATGACTAGTATCGATACTTTTGTCAGCAGACATGACGGTTTGATTAATAATAAAAGGTAAACTACATAATAACATTAATATAACTAAAAAAAGTTTTAATAACTTCAAACGTCTTCTCCTCACTAATAATTAATAAAAAAGAGCGGGAAGAAAGTTATAGTAAACTTTCTGACTCGCTCAAAAATGTTAGTTATAATATGCCGAATAATAGCGTATAAATTAATATAGCAAAACCAAAAATATAAAACACTACAGTGAAACTTAAATAAGATTCTTTTTTAGATTCTTTTTTGGAAGTACGCATAAGAATTAGAATAACTGTACCACATACTAAAAATATAAGTGATAACCAGAATAATGCAATAAAATGTAAACTCATTGTTAGTTCCTCCTTTTCAATTCTATTAATTAATAAGATCATAAAAAATTGGATATATATAGTAGAGTGTCAATACAATGTTAATTAAAAAGAGTAACTCGCTTAATAAATCTTTGGCGATCATTGCTATGATAAAAGTAGTAATTAAAACAATACTGCATATGATAATGCCAGGTAGCAACCAAAGATTGTTATCCCAATGTTGATTGTAGGTAATTACTATATTAAATAAGGCAAAGATAATAGTTAGGATCAAATTAATACTACTCAATTTTGATATTTTCATGATTGACACCTTCTAGTTGTTAATAGATTCAACAGTCTATTTACTATGATAGCATGATTTTAATGAGCATACATAAAAAAGTATGACAAATCTATTAATTGAGATAACACGATTAGCAAAATAAATTACTAAAATTCACTTTCATTAACTACTAAAAATGCTGTAATTATGAATAAATTAGCAACAATTGTTTTTTTAAACAAAAAATGTGCAAAAATTGAATTTTGCACATAGACAAATATGAGTTTTCTGATAAGATTAGTAACAAGACTTTAAAATTAATGCTAAATGTTCTTTGTCACTCTGAATCTATTAATTTAATCTAAGTATTAAACACATTCGTTTAACTTAAACATAAATATTGTATTGTTTAGCAGTCCGAATTACTCGACAACAATTAAAAAAACAAAAAGGGAGTAGATGAGCTGACCCCAATTAGTGGGAATAAAATAAAAACACTTCCGTTGAATTCGTGTAAAATGAATCTAAACGGAGGTGTTTTTCTATGAAAAGAGTATCTTATTCATTAGAAACTAAAAATAAAGCTATTGAAATGAAAAGTGCTGGTTATACTTCAAAACAAATTATGGAGACCTTAAATATTAGAAATAGAACACAGGTCGATACATGGTGGCGTTGGTATCGAAATGGAGAAAGTTATAGATTTTCTCAACAAGTAGGAAAACAGTACAGTTATGGCAAGGGTATTGAAGAATTAAGTGAATTAGAAAGACTAGAATTAGAGCTTAAAAGAAAAGATGTTGAATTGGACATTTTAAAAAAGTACAAAGAATTGGAAAGGAAGTGGTTCCAGTAGTAGTTATAGAATTAGTAGAAGAATTGAAGGATAAGTATTCAACCAAAATGATACTTGAGGTTTTAAACATACCTAAATCAACATTTTATAGATGGAAAAAGAACCAAAATAAAATAGATTTTATTACTGAAAAAGTCATTGAATTATGTGAAGAAAACAACTATACCTACGGTTATCGAAAGATTACAGCGCTAATTAATCAATCATCTTCTGTACCTGTTAATCATAAACGAATTCAGAGAATTATGCAGGAGAACAATTTGAATTGTCGAGTTAGACCTAAAAAGGCTAAAAAAGCTGGATCTGCTTATTATAAAACAGATAATTTATTACAAAGACAATTTAAAGCTAATCAACCAATGAAGTTACTAACTACTGACATTACTTATTTACCATTCGGTAATTCAATGTTGTATTTATCTTCGATTATGGATCTTTACAATGGAGAGATTGTGGCATATAAAATAGGATCTAAACAGGATCAAAATTTAGTTAACGAAACATTAAATCAACTAGATATACCCGAGGGTTGTATACTACATAGCGATCAGGGAAGTGTGTATACATCGTATTCTTACTATCACTTATGCGAAGAAAAAGGCATTGTCAGAAGCATGTCCCGTAAGGGAACACCTGCTGACAATGCCCCGATAGAAAGTTTCCATTCCTCGCTAAAGTGTGAAACCTTTTATCTCAACAATGAGCTTAGTAGCTCTAATAACATTGTAATCGATATTGTGGAAAAATACATTGATTATTATAATAAATTTAGAATTCAACAAAAACTAGGCTACTTTTCTCCTATAGATTTTAGAAAATTAGCAGCCTAGAATATAGTGTTTTTATTAAGTTCCCGTTTTAAGGGTTCAGTGCCTAGATCGTATGACTTTCTATAATTTCATCATGGGATTTGAAAATGACAATACACCATTCGGAAAATTAGCACATCATATTAGCGAAGATAAGCAATTTCCTAAAACAGAAAAAAATAATAGTGCCATAAGAGCATATGTGATTTCTAACTATAAAGACCAACAATTAATTGAAATGACAAATCGAGCGATTAGTATATATATGATAAGTTAATTAGTGTAATACCAATTATGATTATATAATGCATGGCGTACATCATTGGTCTTAAAATTGACTTCATTATTTTTGATTGAAAATGGTTCGATAATATCTTTATCTAACCAAGTATTAATGAGTTCATTAGGGACACCATCTAATAACATTTCACTTTTGCTAATTATAAAACATTCCCATTCAAGTGAAATATTTTGTGGATTCACATAATTACAATGATTATGTTGGTCCATAAACAGTCACTCCTTTAGATTTCTATATTATTCAGGTTCTCTATTTTTCAGGACTGATAAATAAAAAGTGAATAGTTTAAAATATAAATTATTTTGAAGCCGAGACTCCTGAGGTAGGGACCCAACATAGAGAAACTGTGAAACAGTTTCTACAAGCAATGAAAGTTGGGCATAGCTAGGCTAAAAAAATAATTATGTATCAGTCCAATTTGGGAGAGAACCGTTATTCATAAAATAATTACCCATATTATTTTGATGATAAACAAAATAATCATCATTTTTTGAAATTTGTATAATATAAAATGAATGCGTTTTACTATCAATCACTTTTGAATAATGATTTAATATATTTTGTAGTCATTTTAATAAAAAGATAATACATTTGAACTACGCAAAACTTTTTATTGAAGAGGTGCTTATTGTGACTAAAACATTATACTTAATGCGTCATGGTCAAACTTTATTTAATTTTAAAGGAATTATTCAAGGGGCTGGGGACTCTCCATTAACAGAACTTGGAATTAGTCAGGCAAAGAAGGCTAAACAATATTTCGATAATTTGGGGATAACTTTCGATAGTTTCTATTCATCAACACAAGAACGTGCAAGTGATACTTTGGAAAATGTAGTTCCTGGAACAGAATACATACGCTTAAAAGGACTTAAAGAATGGCATTTTGGCATGTTCGAAGGTGAGACAGTTCATCTTTTCGACAATATGGTTCAACCAGATGATTTATTTGGTGATCGCATGGTGCCATTTGGAGGCGAATCAAAAGAGCAAGTTGCTACTAGATTAGTTGCTACTATGAAAGATATTATGACAAATACTTCTGAAAATGCATTAGTCGTCAGTCATGGTACAGCAATAGCGCTATTTTTAAGACAATATTTAAATATTGAACAAGCGGTAAAATATAATATAGGCAATTGTAATATATTAAAATTCGAATATGATGATACTAACAATAACTTTGAATTTATAGAATTAATTGATCCAGTAATATAATAACAAACGAGTCGATTTGAGTAGATATTATTATCTCAAATCGACTCGCTTTTTTATTACCATCAAAATATTTCATCGAATAACTAATATCAATCCTAAACGAATAAATATATTAATTTTTGAAAAATCATTAAAGCAACAATAATAATGATGATGCTAGATATTTTATTAACTAAAATTAATAACTTACCACTTTTGTCAAAAGAACCAACAACTTTACCTAATATGGCGAGCAATATAAACCACAACCAAGAAACAGCAATACAAGCTAGCGTAAAAGCAACTTTGTTATTACCTTCATATACAGCTGCGCTACTTCCAATGACGCCAATAGTATCCATGATCGCATGTGGATTCAACAATGATACGGATAAAGCAAAACTAATTTGTTTAAAGGCTGACAATGATTCGTTGTCTTGATTGTTGTGAGGCTTTTCAAACCACAATGTCCAGGCCATATAACACAAGAATATTAAACCTATCATGTAAATTACAGCCTGTAAAACAGGTAATGACATTAAAATTAGAGAAATTCCAATAACGGCGATAGTAATTAATAAACTATCTGACAAACCTGCAGTAATAATTGCAGGAAGGGCATAACGTAATTTAGATTGATTGGCACCTTGATTAAAGATAAAAACATTTTGAGCGCCTAAAGGTAATATCAAACCAATAGCTAGTAATAGTCCGTGAATAATTGCAGCTACCATATATACTCCTTTTATTTTTCAAATTATGAAAATTCTGATTTTAACTATAATCATTTATTATACATGACATATTAGTAATTGAAAGCAGTATCGTTACTTTTAAAAGTTGTAAACGATGAAATAATGAAGTGCCTTTCAAGAATGATTGAATGTAAATAGAAAGTATAAAGTGGTTTGAAGTCAAGATACTTGAGTTGGAAATAAGTTATTAAAAGTTAGAAATAGAGTTAGCTGTAGTAGTGTAAATTGTGATGAGTAGTAATCGAAAATATTAGTGCTAGTTGTTAGTGAACCATAATAAAAGACTATTTTTGACATAAAAAAACTGCACAACAACATTTAAGAAGGCAGTTAACTTATAACTATATGTTATTTTAATAAATCATAACATAACCAGTGTTCATCAAAATAGTCATTATTAATCTTAATAGCATTCTTTTCGAAGCCTAAATTATCAAAGCCTAAAGAGCTGTAAAATACTTTAGCACTAATATTATTAGAAACGATAGACGCTAATACTGATTCATAACCCATTTCTCGAGCATATTGAATAATGTGCTTAATCAATTTACTATTGATATCCTTGTCATTTTCTTGAATGAAATTAAATTTGATGATGGATTTATGTTCTTTGCCTACAATTTGAACTTGCTCTAAAGTAGCAGTACCAATTAATGATTTATTGTTGAAATATCCAAAAACATTGCAACTTGATGAAGGTCTAGATAGTATGTCTTTCATTAAGCTTTCGGTCATAGTTTGGCTATATTGTAAATCTTGAGTGAATTCTTCTTTAACTGATGTAATTAGATTTTTATAATCTTGGTAATCATTAGAAGATAAAGTTTTAATTGTATTCATTACTAACCTCCCTAATGTCTAATGGTAAAACATGCAAGCTAAAATTATCTTAAATACATATTAAAATGTTTATTAAAAATTTGCAATCAAAGAATTTTAAAACAAAACATAATTTATGAATAAAAAATTCCGTGAAACTTATTATGTATTAGCACTTTTTAAAATATTCAAAAATTCAACTTTAAAAATTTAATTATATAATCAATTAATTGATTGACAAACCGCGGAACAATAAATAGTTTATAGTTAACTTAATAAGATTGTCAGTAACTTTTTGAATAATAAATAATGATAAATCAGCATATTTTAACCTTAGTTAATGTTGACGGAGTGAATGGGATTCATCATCAGAAATAGACGTAGGGATTTTATATTATTTTACATGACGGGCATTCTATAGTGAAAATTTTTAAAATTTATTTCTTGCCCACACTCGACTATCAATAACTGTTATGATTCATTTGCATGTAACAGATAAAAAAAGCTATTAACAAGTTTGTACCTGTTAATAGCATCTAAAACTTTATTTATATGATGAATTACTCAACTACTTCAACATTTAAATCAACATTGATATTACCACGAGTAGCTTTAGAATATGGACAGAATTCGTGTGCCATTTGTAAATACTTCTCTGCATCTTCTTGTGATAATACATTTTTAACTTTTGCATCTATAGAAACGCTTAATTGTGGACTTTCGGCATTTGGATCATCCTCTAAGCGAACAGTTAATGTTACTTCTGGTTCAGCACCACGTACTTTATTTTGTTTTAAAATCAAATCAAATGCACCATTGAAACAAGATGCATAACTAGCTGCAAATAATTGTTCTGGATTTGTTGCTTTGCCATCTGCTTGTTGTGGTGGTAATACATCTACATCAATTGCATGATCGTCAGTGTAGACATGTCCCTTACGACCACCTGTATTTGTAGCTTTAGTTTCATAGTGAACTGCCATAATTATTACCTCCTTGAATAGTTATATTTATTATCTACCCGTTTTAATATATTTAAATCATGAACATACAAACAATAACTTTAGTATTTTATCATTGAAGCACTAAAAAGAGTTTTATAAAATACTAGTTAATGGAAGTAGAAAAGAGGAACTAAAATGAATGATGTCAAAGTCGTAGTAACTATCGCACCTGAACAAATCATTACGCAACAATTAATAGATGAAATTAAAGTTAAAATAGCTGATATTGATATAGTAGAACTTAGAATTGATCAATTACATGATGTATCGAAAGAAGCAATTCGTGTGTTAATAAAGGACTTAAGGTCTATTTTAAATCAGCAACAACTATTAGTGACTTACCGCACAAATCAGCAAGGTGGTAAAGGTAATTTACTACAGGATGACTATATTAATCTTCTATATATGTTAGCAGAGACAAAAGATATAGATATAATTGATATCGAATGGGATCAACATATTGATGTTAATTTATATCAACACATGATAGCAACAGTTCAACCGATGACAAAAGTTATTTTGTCACATCATAATTTTGATGAAACACCTACACAAGAAGAATTGAATTTTATTTATTATAAAATGCAAAAATTCCAACCAGATTATGTTAAGGTTGCTGTGATGCCTCAAGATAAAGATGATGTGATTAAATTATTGCAAGCTATGTCATTAGCTTCCCAGTCAATCAGTTCAAAAGTAGTTGGTATTTCCATGTCACATCTTGGATTAGTATCGCGTACTGCTCAGGGTGTCTTTGGGGGATCATTGACATATGGCTGTTTGGGTGAACCACAAGCACCAGGTCAAATTGATGTTTCGCAATTAAGTAGACAAATCGCATTATATACTAACAAGTAGTTTAGTTGAATTTGCTTAAGGCATATCATATAATTGATAAGTATTATCAATAGTACGTGAGGGAGCGATTTTAAGTGGATTTACAACAAGCAATAGCAGAAAGACGAAGTGTTAAAAAGTTTAAAAGAGATATGCATATTGATGACAATGCTTTATATGAAGCAATCGAAAAAGCTGCTGATGCTCCGAATCATGGTATGAGAGAGCCGTGGAGATTAGTACATGTATCTAAAGATCGTTTAGGTGATATGAGTGAAGACATATCAAAATTTGCGTTTCCCAATGAATTAGATAAGCAACAAAGTCATTATGATGCGGTTACTAAATTAGGGGGCATGTTACTGCTAATTATGAAGACAGACCCTAGACAAAAACAAAATAGAGAGAATTATTTTGCATTTGGAGCGTACGCACAAAATTTAATGCTATTACTTTATGAAGCAGGTATTGGTACATGTTGGAAATCACCAATGTATATCTTTGATCCAAAAGTAAGAAAAGTACTAGGTGTTAAAAATGATGAAATTTTAGCAGGATTTTTATACTTAACTGATTTAGAAGAAGAAATGCCTAAAGCGCCGCGTAAAAATAAAAATCTTATCACAGAATATTAAAGTTATCCAAGTATTAAGTAATACTAAAAACAGGTCTGAAGAGCGCTCTTCAGACCTGTTGTGCTAATTAAACTTATTTGTTAAATGTTTCTGCTAAAAATGTTTCAACTTGTTCTGGTGATTTTGCATTAGCTGAATGCAAATGTGCAATTTTATGATCGTTTTCAAATACTAATAAACTAGGAATACCCATAACATCATTATCAGCTGCTACGTCCTCAAGTTCATCACGATTCACTGAATACCATTGGTAGTTATTATATTCTTCCATAATTGGATCTATCCACATATCCATAGCTTTACAGTCGGGACACCAACCAGCTTCAAATTTAATAATCACAGGTTGATCACTATTGATAATGTTCTTAAACTCTTCTGTCGTTGAAATTGATTTCATCTTTACATCTCCTCTAAATAGAATATTTAAACCTATTATAGCTAATGATATCTTTTTTATAAAAAAATTAGCTCTAAAAGTAAAGCCATTTTGACGTTAAAATGATATATTAAAGATAATATATAAAGGAGGTTTATTCATAATGATTAAATTCTATCAATATAAGAACTGTACTACTTGTAAAAAAGCAGCAAAGTTTTTAGATGAATATGGTGTGAGTTATGAGCCAATTGATATTATTCAACATACACCAACTAAAAGTGAATTTGAAACAATTATTGCCAATACTGGCGTTGATATTAACAAGTTATTTAATACACACGGTGCAAAATATCGTGAACTAGATTTAAAAAATAAACTTAAAGATTTATCAGATGATGAAAAGTTAGAGCTATTATCATCTGATGGTATGTTAGTGAAACGTCCATTAGCAATTTCAGGAGATAAAATTACACTAGGATTTAAAGAAGATCAATATAAGGATACGTGGTTAGCGTAATTTTGAAAACGTTTTCTTAATTTTGTCGATTTTTATTTCGTTTACATGTAAAATGTAGATTAACAGTCATTCGAAATTTTATAGATTATTGTTGAATGACGTTAAAGCTTGTGGCATCATAAATATGTAAAATTAATTAGGAGGGGATTCTTTTGGCAGTACCGAACGAATTTAAATATTCAAAAGAACATGAATGGGTTAAAGTTGATGGTAATGTTGCAACAATTGGTATCACTGAATATGCTCAAGGAGAGTTAGGTGACATCGTTTTTGTTGAGTTACCTGAAACTGATGATGAAATTAATGAAGGGGATACTTTTGGTAGTGTAGAATCTGTAAAAACAGTATCAGAATTATATGCGCCAATTTCTGGTAAAGTAGTTGAAGTTAACGAAGAACTAGAAGATAGCCCTGAATTTGTAAATGAATCTCCATATGAAAAAGCATGGATGGTCAAAGTAGAAATTAGTGACGACAGTCAAATTGAAGCATTATTATCAGCAGATCAATATTCAGAAATGATTGGCGAATAATAATATCAAACTCCTTAATCATAGTATTGAGGAGTTATTTTTTTACAATAACTTAAATTAACTAATCCAAGAATTGAAATATTATTAGATAAGTAAGAACCTTATGTTTGTGATATGAGAGGTTGTAAAGTCATTAATAATAGTCCAAATACATAAAATAGTAATTACAGTGAGTCGCTAAAGTAAAAATAATGACATAAAATTAGTACATACAATGTAAGCAAGTCGATTGCGTTAAATGATGAGTCGATTATAATTTTAATATCAAACACTTTAAGAAAGGTTCGTTTAAATAATGAGTTGCACTATAGATATTACGGATGTCACACAAAATTTTGACAAAGACAAACATTTAATCTTTGGTTATACACCGACATGTGGTACATGCAAAATTTCAGAACGAATGCTCGATATTGCCAATGAAATTTTGCAGTTACCAATAATTAAAATTGATTTAAACTTTCATCCACAATTTAGTGAAATAAATCAAATTATGTCAGTACCAGTATTATTGTTGATGAATCGAGATAAAGAAGTTAAACGAATTTATGCTTTTCAGTCTGTTCCTAATTTGTTAGAAAATTTAAAATAATTATTGACGAATTTATACAGTAATGGTAGGATTAAAACAAATTAAATGATGCGTAAGCTCTTATCGAGAGTGGTGGAGGGATGTGCCCTACGAAACCCGGCAACCGTCTGTAATGGAAATGGTGCCAATTCACATAAAGTTTTTAACTTTAGAAGATGAGAGAAACAATACTTTTATTGCTTTCTCAATCTTTTTATCGATATTGAGAAAGCATTTTTTATTTTATTAAGCAATACTGGGGAGGTATATACGTGATTGAGTTAAAACAAGTCGTCAAAGAATATCATACGAAAAACAAAAATGTTCTAGCTGTTGATCATGTTGATTTATCTATTAAATCAGGATCAATATATGGGGTGATTGGTTTTTCAGGTGCAGGTAAGAGTACATTAATTAGAATGTTTAATAACTTAGAAGCACCAACTTCTGGCGATATTATTATAGATGGCGATAATATTAGTAAGCTTTCTAAATCAGGACTACGAAAAAAACGTCAAAAAGTAAGCATGATTTTCCAACATTTCAATCTTTTATGGTCTAGAACAGTCCTTAAAAATATAACATTTCCACTTGAAATTGCTGGTGTGTCTAGAAATGATGCCAAGAGGAAAGCCTTAGAATTAATTGAACTTGTTGGACTAAAGGGAAGAGAGAATGCTTATCCTTCAGAATTATCTGGTGGACAAAAACAAAGAGTGGGTATTGCTAGAGCATTAGCAAATGATCCAACGGTCTTACTTTGTGATGAAGCAACGAGCGCATTAGACCCACAAACAACTGATGAAATTTTAGATTTATTACTTAAAATTCGTCAACAACAAAATCTTACAATAGTCTTAATTACTCATGAAATGCATGTTATTCGTCGAATTTGTGATGAAGTTGCTGTCATGGAAAATGGGCGTGTGATTGAGCAAGGCAGTGTAACCAATGTTTTTGAAAATCCACAACATGAAGTAACTAAGCGTTTTGTTAAAGAAGACTTAAACGATGATTTTAATGATTCGACTGTTGATTTAGAACCACTTGATCCAAATGCATATATCGTTAGATTGAACTTTACTGGTTCAACGACAACAGAACCTATTGTTTCTAATCTTTCAAAGTTATATAACATTGATATAAATATTCTTGAAGCGAATATTAAAAATACAAAAGAAGGTACGGTTGGCTTTTTAATTCTACATATTCCATTTATTACTCCTGAAGATTTTGGAAAATTCAAAAAAGAATTGAATGAACAACACGTCAAAGTGGAGGTGTTACGACATGGGTAAATCATTTAGCGATATTATCAATGAAATGGTTACAATGCCTAATGTGCAATGGCCAGATGTTTGGCAGGCAGTAGTTGAAACACTCTATATGACAGTTGTCTCGACAATCTTTGCTTTTATATTCGGTATTATCTTAGGGGTGCTATTGTTCTTATCAGCTAAAGGCACATCTGTAGGCGCAAGAATTTTTTATACAATTGTGTCATTCATTGTAAATTTATTTAGAGCAATTCCGTTCATCATTTTAATATTATTATTAATACCATTCACGAGCTTAGTATTAGGGACAATTAGTGGTCCAACAGGCGCCTTACCTGCATTAATTATTGGCGCAGCACCATTCTATGCCAGACTTGTAGAAATTGCTTTTAAAGAAATTGATAAAGGTGTTATTGAAGCGGCTTGGTCTATGGGGGCTAACACTTGGACAGTTATTAGAAAGGTATTATTACCTGAAGCAATGCCTGCATTAGTATCTGGTATTACGGTTACAGCAATTGCTTTAGTTGGATCAACAGCTGTTGCTGGGGTTATCGGTGCTGGTGGTTTAGGTAACCTAGCTTATTTAACAGGATTTACAAGAAATCAAAATGATGTCATTTTAGTTTCAACAGTATTCATTTTAATTATAGTATTTATAATCCAATTCATTGGTGATTGGTTTACAAATAAACTTGATAAACGATAAAACTGGGGGTTTGTTAAATGAAAAAATTATTAGGTCTTATTTTAGTATTAGCATTATCAGTAGTATTAGCAGCATGTGGTAATAAAGAGGATGACAAAACGATTAAAGTTGGTGCATCTCCTGCGCCACACGCAGAAATTTTAGAAAAAGCTAAACCTTTATTAGAGAAAAAAGGTTATAAACTTGATGTCAAAGTTATTAATGACTATACAACACCAAACAAATTATTAGATAAAGGTGAAGTAGATGCCAACTTCTTCCAACATACACCGTATTTAAATACTGAGAAAAAAGATAAAGGATACAAAATTGAAAGTGCTGGTAACGTACATTTAGAACCAATGGCTGTATATTCTAAAAAATATAAAAGCTTGAAAGACTTACCAAAAGGTGCAACAGTGTACGTATCAAATAATCCAGCTGAACAAGGACGTTTCTTGAAATTCTTTGTTGATGACGGACTAATTAAAATTAAAAAAGGCGTTAAAATTGAAGATGCTAAATTTAGTGATATTACAGAAAACAAAAAAGACATTAAATTTAATAATAAACAATCAGCAGAATTCTTACCTAAAATTTACCAAAACCAAGATGCTGATGCGGTCATCATTAATTCAAACTTTGCTATTGAACAAAAATTAAATCCTAAAAAAGATTCAATTGCTATTGAAAAAGCAGAAAACAATCCATATGCAAACTTAATTGCTGTTAAAGAAGGTCATCAAGACGATAAGAAAATCAAAGCTTTAATGGAAGTATTGCATTCTAAAGAAATTAAAGATTATATTAACGAAAAATATAATGGATCAGTTGTACCAGCAAAATAAATAAGAATATTAAATGCCAACTTCACGATGAAATGAAGTTGGCATTTTTGCATTTAAAATACTCTTAAAATAAAAATATTAAGAGTAATAACAAATGAAATATTGCAGTTGCGATTGGTCCAATTGTTTTAAAGTGTTGTCGATATTTCCAGACAATTAAACAATCAATAAATAGAGAGGAAATCATTAATATTGACATTGTAATTATAATATCAATGTTGTGATAAATTAAAGTTACAATAGCAACAATAAATAATGATAAACTACGTGCAACTGCATAATAAGCATTTTTTTGTTGTGTTTTAACACAAGCTTCAATAGAATAACCTAAACTAACACAGGCACTAATCAATGTAAAAATAGCTTAAATTAAGTAAATAGTAATCATCCTTATTATTTTGTTTAATATACATGTTACTTATCGTTATAAATTAAATCAAATTTAAAAAAGAGCTTGCTATGGAGTGAACACCATACCTTAATATGTATTTATTAAATAACGGAGGGTAAATTTTATGAATATATTTGTAACAGGTGCAACAGGTTTTATCGGAACAGCAGTTATAAAAGAGCTTATTGCTAATGGTCATCAAGTAACGGGATTAGCGCGTACTTTGCAATCAGCAGATAAATTACGCCGACTAGATGCATTGGCACATCATGGTGACTTGGAAAATTACGAAGTTTTAAAAGAGGCAGTAAAACAAAATGATGCTGTTATTCATTTGGCATATGTACATGATTTTTCATCACCTCAGAAATTCTTTGAATCAGGAACGATTGATATGAAAGCCATTTTAGCAATGGGTGAAGCATTACAAGGGACAAATAAACCACTAATCGTTACTGGTGGTATAGCAGGTTTAGATCAGGGACATCTGTTAACAGAGACATTTCGACAAAACGAGGAAACTTTAGAACAAAGCCCAAGACGTAGTGAATTAGCTGCCCAAAAATTAACAGAACAAGGAATTAATGTTTCTATTGTTCGTTTACCACCAGCAGTATATGGTAATGGTACTAGTGCATTTGTAGACATGCTTTCAAATATTGCGCTACAAACAAACGTTTCTGGATATTTAAATAATGGGCAAAATAAATGGTCTGCTGTTCATTATGAAGATGCTGCACAACTATTTAGATTGGTAGTTGAACAGCAACAGCCTGGCATTTATCATGCAGTTAAAGATGAAGGTATTGCATTAAAAGAAATCGCACAAATTATTGGTGATAAGTTAAATTTACCGGTATCACAAATTGCTGACAATGAAGCTGTAGAACACTTTGGTCCAACGATTCAAATGGTGTCATTAGATTGTCCAGCTAGTTGTCAATTGACACAACAACAAACAGGTTGGTTACCTAATAAACCATCATTAATTGAAGAACTATTGTCATCCAAGTAATAAAGGAGGGATTACTATTACTTACTATTCAACAAAAGAAGTTACTTCAAAAACTGGACTAACAAAAGATACGATTTTATATTATGAAAAAATGGGAATCATTGGTCCTATAATAAGAGACGATAATCAGTATCGCATGTATACTGATCAAGATGTTGAATGGCTTAATATCGCCAAAGTATTAAGAAGTATTGATATACTTATTAAAGAATTGATTAATATGCGAAGTACAACATTAGAAGAGAGAATAAGTCATTTGCAGCAGCATAAACATAAAATAGACACAAAAATTGCTGAGTTAGAAGAAATTGCCAACAAGATAAATACTAAGATTACATATATTAGTAAACAATTAGGTCAATAATATATAAGAATAAAGAATTTTATCAACATATAGTTCTTATTATTAGCCGTTTTCATATTGTTATAACAAACACTTGTATTAATTAGCTTGATGTGACACTTATATAAAGCAATGTGAAATATTTAAACAGTAAACAGTCGTTATATTTTAGAGTTATGATGTGAGTTACCAGATATAAAAATCCATAAAATATTAAAAATTTTATATTATTTATTGTTTTGCATCAATAGGTCATTTAAACTAAATTTGTAACTTACAATAAAATGAGGTGAAGTATATGACTCCGAAATTTAAAGTGGTAGTTATGATTAACATCATTATATTGTTAATCATGTTCATTGTATCGATGATTACTTCAAATTGGTTTTTTACAGGAATTGCAGCTGTTGTAGTATTTTAAATTTAGTGATAAATTATCAGCGTTTTCAAAAAGGTTCACAGTAAAAATAGCTAATTAAGAAAATAAAATTGTGTCATATCATGTTTAACTAATTTTCTTCTGGGTAAATATACATTACATCAAGTATAACAAGGAGGAATTTATTATGGCAGACGAAAGTAAATTTGAACAAGCAAAAGGTAATGTTAAAGAAACAGTAGGTAACGTTACTGATAATAAAAATTTAGAAAATGAAGGCAAAGAAGACAAAGCTTCAGGCAAAGCAAAAGAATTTGTTGAAAATGCCAAAGACAAAGCTAACGATTTAATCGACAAAGTTAAAGGCAATAAAGAAGATTAATAATAAATCAAAAGGAGCCTGGGACATTAAGTTCTTGGTGAAAGTAAAAAAAGACAATTTCTATTGAAAATTGATAGAAATTGTCTTTTTCATTATTAATTTTGAAATAAACAGCTCCTTGAGCTGCTAGCTTCCTTATGTTAACTGCCATTAATACAAATCCAAGTTCACGTTTAACCTTATCGAGTCCTCGAACTGACATTCGAGTGAATCCCAAAATAGCCTTCGTGAATCCAAAAACAGGTTCTACGTCAATTTTTCTTTGACTATAGATTTTTTTCGTTTCTGGCTCAGAAAGCTTTTGATTTACTTGAGATTTAAAATACTCCCAATTATAATTCTTCATTATTTTTTTATTTGTTTTTGACTTTGATTTCATACATTGATGTTTGAGTGGACAATCTGTACAATCATCACATTCATATAATTTAAAATCTCTTTTGAATCCATATTTATCATTACGATAAGCATATCGTTTAAATCCTAATCGTTTTTGATTTGGACAAATAAATTCATCGTTGATTTCATCATAATCCCAATTCTGAGTATTAAAAATGTCACTTTTAAATTTTTTAGTTTTATCTTTAATAAACATTCCATATGTAATCAATGGTGTTCTATTAAAATCATCGATAATAGCCATGTAATTTTGTTCACTACCATAACCAGCATCAGCGACAATATACTCAGGTAAATAACCGTAGGTTTCTTTAATTAAAGTTAAAAACGGTATTAAAGTTCTAGTATCTGTTGGATTTTGGTAAACATCATATGATAAAACAAATTGAGAATTTGTCGCTATTTGTAAATTGTATCCTGGTTTAAGTTGTCCATTTTTCATATGATCTTCTTTCATTCTCATAAAAGTAGCGTCATGGTCTGTTTTAGAATAACTATTACGGTCTTGAAGAATTGCTTTTTGTTCTTCGTACTTCGACTTTCGGTCAGAATAATCATCAAATTTCTTTTTAACTTTTTTTATTTTAGTTCTTTTTTGACGAATTTGCCTTCTTAGTTCTGGTTGTGTTTCATTATCAATTTGTTGATTTAAATCTTCGATTTCTTTATCCAAATGACTACCGATTAAATCAATATCTTCTTTTGATAAATCAGTATCTTTATCTTCTATAATCTCTGGTATAATTTTATCCTTTACTAATTCTTGATAGATTGTTTTTGAATTTTCGTTTATATCTGTTTCATAGTTTAAAATACTTTTCTTCCATACGAACGTATATCTATTGGCATCAGCTTCGACTTTGGTTCCATCGATAAAAATAGATTGGTCATCAATAAGATTTTGCTTTAGACACTGACTATGAAATTGGATAAATAAAGATTCAATTAAGGCATCTGTTTTAGGATTGACTCTGAATCGATTAATTGTTTTATATGAAGGTGTTTGATTTTGAGACAACCACATCATACGAAGACTATCATTGAGTAATCTTTCTATTTTTCTTCCAGAATATACAGATTGTGTGTAGGCATATAGAATAATTTTTAACATCATTTTTGGATGATATGAAGTCGCACCACGATAATGTTTGAATTCGTCGAATTCTCTATCTGGTATGCTTTCAACTATGTCATTAACGTATCTTGAAATATCATTTTGAGGAATTTTTACTGAAGTTTCCATTGGTAGTGTAAGTTGAGTCATGTTATAATCTTCATACATAAGACACCTCGTTAATTTGGTTTATTGGTATTTATTAAATTATACGAAAGTGTCTTATTTTTTTGAAGTATTTACATGTAAAATTACATAAAAAACGAAGTATTGTAGTGAAGACTCCTGAGGGAGCAGTGCTAGTCGAAGACTACAGGCTGAGACAGCACCCTAGGAACGCGAAACTACAATACGGAGTATTGAACATAAAGAAGCACAAAGACGATTTAACAATAAAATCATCTTTGTGCTATTATTTTTGGGATTTATGTCCCAGCCTCTTTTTTAGTCAGCAATTTTTATTTGCTTAATATAGTTACTCATTGTCATTATTACTCAATTTACCTAAAAGTAAACTAACGATTAAACCAATTAATAAAGTTAGTATTGATACTATCCAGCTTATTGTTGAAGCTGGTACACCAGGAAAAACGGCATATAATGAACCTACAACAAATCCGATAATAAGTGCTAAAGTCATGTACTTATGATGATGTAAAAAATATTGAATGACTTTGCTTGATAATAAAAATCCAGTTAATACTCCCAAACCTAATATAACTAAAATTGGTAAAGTATTAAAATTTAATTTTACAAGCTCTGAAATAGAGTACATTACTGTACCGTAAGCACCGAAAACAAGTAACATAAACGATCCTGAGATACCTGGCAATAACATTGCACTAGATGCACACATGCCAGCAAAAAAATATTTAATGATTAAACTCGTCGATAATGATAGCGTTGCATCTGCATGTTGATTACCATTATTTAAAAAAGCGATAATGATGAGTATAGTGACACCGAGACACATCATTGCATAGTGTCTGGCAGTAAAAGTTGTTTTAAAGTTTGATATTGCTAATAAGTAAGGAATAATACCTAAGATAAGACCAGTAAAAAAGAACATGGTCGGAATAGGGTGTTCGGATAATAAATAATTAAAAAGACTGCTTAAACTTCCAATGGCTAATAACATACCTAATACAATCGGTAATAAAAATTGAATACTAGTCCAAAAGCGTTTAGAAAATAGACCACTAATTGAAGAAATGAATTGATCATAAATACCAAGTAATAAAGCTATTGTACCTCCACTCACTCCAGGGACTAAATCACTAGTACCCATGGCAAATCCTTTTAAAATATTTTTCCATTTAAATCGCTGCATGTGATGCTCCTTTACAAATATTTATGGTAGTTAACGAGCATATTAACACAACTCAAAATATAAAGTGAAATAATAACATATTAATTTTAGGTAAAATTCATTGAGAAAGTTATCTCTGTCATTATCAGTTATAGTTAAAAGTTCTTCCAGATTAAAATTGGTACATTATAGTAATAAATCTAATAAAAAGGTTTAAGTAGTTTATATTAAGGAATAAGTAAGTTATAATTAAAGGAGTGAATAATTACAAAGGCTTTTTGACTACAAATTAAAATTATTATAAACTGGTCAGGAAATCTTTATATTTTACGGAGGGAATATAAAATGGCATCAACATTAGAAATCAAAGACTTACATGTGTCTATTGAGGATAAAGAAATTTTAAAAGGTGTTAATTTAACAATTAAGACTGATGAGATTCATGCAATTATGGGGCCAAATGGTACTGGTAAATCAACATTATCATCTGCAATTATGGGACACCCAAGTTATGAAGTAACACAAGGTGAAGTATTGTTAGATGGCGTTAATATCCTTGAACTAGAAGTGGATGAAAGAGCAAAAGCTGGACTGTTCTTAGCGATGCAATATCCATCTGAAATCACAGGTGTAACAAATGCTGATTTCATGCGTTCAGCAATTAATGCCAAACGTGAAGAAGGACAAGAGATTAACTTAATGCAATTTATTAAGAAATTAGATAAAAATATGGATTTCTTAGATATAGATAAAGACATGGCTCAACGTTATTTAAATGAAGGATTCTCAGGCGGAGAGAAAAAACGTAATGAAATCTTACAATTAATGATGCTAGAACCTAAATTTGCAATTTTGGATGAAATTGACTCTGGTTTAGATATCGATGCTTTAAAAGTAGTATCTAAAGGTATTAATCAAATGCGTGGAGAAAACTTTGGCGCATTAATGATTACTCACTACCAACGTCTCTTAAATTACATTACTCCAGATAAAGTACATGTAATGTATGGTGGTAAAGTAGTGAAATCTGGCGGTCCTGAATTAGCGAAACGTTTAGAAGAAGAAGGTTACGAATGGGTTAAAGAAGAATTCGGTGCGACTGAATAATCGGATTTAAATTATTCAAAATGACTGAGATGTTCATCTATATATGATGAAAATGAACATTAACTTTAACAATTTAATTTCATCAAGTAGGAGGAAGAAGTTATGACAACTGATATTTTGAACATTTCTGAAGAACAACTTGTTGATTATTCTAAAGCCCACAAAGAGCCTTCTTGGATGACAGAATTACGTAAAAAAGCTTTAAAATTAACAGAAACTTTAGAAATGCCAAAACCTGATAAAACAAAATTAAGAAAATGGGATTTTGATTCATTTAAGCAACATGAAGTAACAGGCAAAGCTTACGAATCACTTTCAGAGTTACCTGAATCAGTAAAAGAAATTATTGATATTGACAACTCAAAAAATTTAGTAATTCAACATAATAATTCATTAGCTTATACACAAGTATCTGAACAAGCATCTAGTAATGGTGTGATTGTAGAAGGTCTTGAAGAAGCTTTAATTAATCATAGCGATTTAGTACAAAAATACTATATGACAGAAGCGGTAACAGTAGATGAACACCGTTTGACTGCATTACACACTGCATTAGTTAATGGGGGATTATTTGTTTACGTTCCTAAAAATGTAGTTGTAGAAGATCCAATACAATATGTTGTCTTACATGATGATGAAGATGCGAGTATTTATAACCATGTCATTATTGTTACTGAAGAAAGTGCAGAAGTAACATATGTTGAGAACTATTTATCTAACGCTTCTGGTGAAGGCAATCAAATTAATATTGTGTCAGAAGTTATCGCTGGTGCTAACTCAAATGTGACGTATGGTTCAGTAGACTATTTAGATAAAGGATTTACTGGTCACATCATTCGTCGTGGTATGACTGAAAGAGATGCTTCAATTAATTGGGCACTTGGTTTAATGAATGAAGGTAGTCAAATTATTGATAATACTACAAACTTAATTGGAGACCGTTCAACAAGTTCATTAAAATCAGTAGTTGTCGGTACAGGCGACCAAAAAATTAATTTAACATCTAAAATTGTTCAATATGGTAAAGAAACAGATGGCTATATTCTAAAACATGGTGTTATGAAAGAACATGCATCATCTGTATTTAACGGTATTGGCTATATTAAACACGGTGGTACGAAATCAGAAGCAAATCAAGAATCACGTGTCTTAATGTTATCTGAACACGCACGTGGAGATGCTAACCCAATTTTATTAATTGATGAAGACGATGTTCAAGCTGGACATGCAGCTTCAGTAGGCCGAGTAGATCCACAACAACTGTATTATTTAATGAGCCGTGGTATTTCTCAACAAGAAGCTGAACGACTTGTTATTCATGGTTTCTTAGATCCAGTTGTACGTGAATTACCAATTGAAGATGTTAAACGTCAATTAAGACAAGTGATTGAGCGTAAAATCACTAAATAATATTTTGAAGATTATTTAAATATAATGAAGATGAAGTGATTAATGTGCAATTAACCATTAATTACTTCACTCTGTTTAAAGTATATATTTTAAATTAAGAAAGGTCGTGAACAACGTGACCGAACAATCATTTGATGTAAATGAAGTGATTAAAGACTTTCCGATATTGGACCAACAAGTCAATGGGAAACGTTTAGCTTATTTAGATTCAACTGCTACTAGTCAAACGCCTGTTCAGGTGTTAGATGTACTAGATGATTATTATAAACGCTATAATTCGAATGTACATCGTGGTGTTCATACGTTAGGTTCATTGGCAACAGATGCATATGAAGGTGCTCGCGAAACAGTGCGACGCTTCATCAATGCTAAATATTTTGAAGAAATCATTTTTACTAGAGGTACAACGGCTTCTATTAATATCGTGGCACGTAGTTATGGTGATGCTAATGTAAGTGAAGGTGACGAAATTGTAGTTACTGAAATGGAACATCATGCTAATATTGTTCCTTGGCAACAATTAGCAAAACGTAAAAATGCTACTTTGAAATTTATTCCAATGACTGCAGATGGTGAACTAAATATTGAAGATGTTAAAGCAACCATTAATGATAAAACAAAAATAGTTGCTATTGCTCATGTATCTAATGTTTTAGGAACAATAAATGATGTTAAAACTATTGCTGAAATTGCACATCAACATGGTGCTATTATCAGTGTCGATGGCGCACAAGCTGCTCCACATATGGCATTAGATATGCAAGATATTGATGCAGATTTTTATAGTTTTAGTGGTCATAAAATGTTAGGACCAACTGGTATTGGTGTTTTATTTGGGAAACGTCACTTATTGAAAGACATGGAACCAGTAGAATATGGTGGAGACATGATAGATTTTGTTAGTAAATATGACGCGACATGGGCAGATTTACCAACTAAATTTGAAGCAGGTACACCACTAATTGCTCAAGCAATTGGTCTAGGAGAAGCAATACGTTACCTTGATAAATTAGGTCTTGATGCGATTCATCAGCATGAACAACAATTGACAGAGTATGCGTACGAACAAATGTCAACTATTGAAGGTCTAGAAATTTATGGCCCTCCAAAAGATCGTCGTGCAGGTGTCATTACATTTAATTTACAAGATATTCATCCACATGATGTTGCAACAGCTGTTGATACTGAAGGTGTTGCTGTTCGTGCTGGACATCACTGTGCGCAACCATTAATGAAATGGTTAGACGTATCTTCTACAGCAAGAGCAAGCTTTTATATATACAACACAAAAGAAGACATTGATCAGTTAGTTAATGCCTTGAAACAAACGAAGGAGTTTTTCTCTTATGAATTTTAATAATTTAGATCAATTATATAGATCTGTAATTATGGATCATTACAAAAATCCTAGAAATAAAGGTATATTAGATAACGGATCTATGACAGTAGATATGAATAATCCAACTTGTGGTGACCGCATTCGACTTACATTTGATATTGAAGATGGAATCATTAAAGACGCTAAATTCGATGGTGAAGGTTGTTCAATATCAATGGCTAGTGCATCTATGATGACACAAGCTGTTAAAGGTCATTCACTAGGTGAAGCTATGCAAATGAGTCAAGAATTTACGAAGATGATGCTTGGAGATGACTATGTGATTACTGAAGACATGGGAGACATTGAAGCATTACAAGGTGTTTCTCAATTTCCTGCACGTATTAAATGTGCCACTTTAGCATGGAAAGCATTAGAAAAAGGTACAATTGAAAAAGAAGGTAAATCAGAAGGTACAACTGAAGAAGAATAATTAATGTTGTACCGTCATTATAATAAAATACGGCAATCTTATTCATTAAATGTAAATTTGAATGTCATAGTCAAATTGTTATAATGTGATTTACACCAAGAAATGAAAATTCACGTAAAACGTTGTAAATATATTTAAGGAGTGATTGAAATGGCTAAACAAGCACCTGATGTTGGGGATTATAAATATGGATTCCACGACGAAGATGTTTCCATTTTCAGATCAGAACGTGGTTTAACTGAAAATATCGTTAGAGAAATTTCAAATATGAAAAATGAGCCGGAATGGATGTTAAATTTCCGTCTTAAATCATTAAAATTATTTTATAAAATGCCTATGCCTCAATGGGGTGGCGATTTATCTGAATTAAACTTTGATGACATCACATATTATGTCAAACCTTCTGAACAAGCAGAACGTTCTTGGGATGAAGTACCTGAGGAAATCAAACGTACTTTTGATAAATTAGGTATTCCAGAAGCTGAACAAAAATACTTAGCTGGTGTATCAGCTCAATATGAATCAGAAGTTGTTTATCATAATATGGAAAAAGAACTTGAAGAAAAAGGTATTATTTTTAAAGATACTGATAGTGCTCTTCAAGAAAATGAAGATATATTCAAAGAATATTTTGCATCAGTTATTCCAGCAGCTGATAATAAATTTGCTGCTTTAAACTCAGCTGTATGGTCAGGTGGTTCATTCATCTATGTACCAAAAAATATTAAATTAGATACGCCATTACAAGCATATTTCAGAATCAACTCTGAAAATATGGGACAATTCGAGCGTACTTTAATTATCGCAGATGAAGGAGCGTCAGTACATTATGTAGAAGGTTGTACTGCTCCTGTGTACACTACTAGTTCACTTCACTCAGCAGTAGTTGAAATCATCGTGCATAAAGATGCTCACGTTCGATATACTACAATTCAAAACTGGGCAAATAATGTTTATAACTTAGTGACTAAACGAACATTTGTCCATGAAAATGGTAACATGGAATGGGTTGATGGTAATTTAGGTTCTAAGTTAACTATGAAATATCCAAACTGTGTGTTATTAGGTGAAGGTGCCAAAGGTAGTACATTATCTATTGCCTTTGCTGGTAAAGGACAAGTTCAAGATGCTGGTGCCAAAATGATTCATAAAGCACCAAATACATCTTCAACAATTGTTTCTAAATCTATCTCTAAAAATGGTGGTAAAGTAGTTTACCGTGGTATTGTTCATTTTGGACGTAATGCTAAAGGAGCACGTTCAAATATTGAATGTGATACGTTAATTTTAGATAATGAATCAACGTCAGATACAATTCCATATAATGAAGTATTTAATGATCAAATTTCATTAGAACACGAAGCGAAAGTTTCTAAAGTGTCAGAAGAACAATTATTCTATCTAATGAGTCGTGGTATTTCAGAAGAAGAAGCGACAGAAATGATCGTTATGGGATTCATTGAACCATTTACTAAAGAATTACCAATGGAATATGCTGTTGAAATGAACCGTTTAATCAAATTTGAAATGGAAGGATCTATCGGTTAGATCTAGACAATTTAAAAAATATGTATATCAAAATTACCGTTCAAAGTTTCTTACTAAAGTGACTTTGAACGGTTTTTATTGTGCGCCCGGCATGGGTAATTACTAGACGGTGAAAGTCCGTTACAGGCTTGGTAGTAGGAACTGTTAGCGAAAGACAAGGGTGTCCATTGTGAAATGGAATCTGAAGGAAGTCGGACGCAAACACTCGCACTGACGAACAGAAATATCATACAAGGCTATGTGGAATGGATGAATCTGCAATACAAGATAAAGTCCGATACTACCCGAGTTCTATATAGTAAATGATGCAGTGGAATGAGTGGAAAGTGGTTACTCTTACCCGGGGAGGTCTCATCAGCGATAAAAAAAATCGTAGTAATAACGAATGATGAGAAGTCAGCAGAGGTCATAGTAGGTAGAAATACTGAAGGACTGAACAATATTCATACAAAGTAAAGAATGGAGGTTAGAGATTTACAACGTACAGAATACAATTAATGATTGGCAACTCATAGAAAGATAAGTAGTGGAACGAAAAAGGATATATGAGTGCGTACAGTAAATCTTAGGTGAAATGAAAGAAATGTATCGTGAGTCTCCATCTATGATGGAGCTTGTTGTAAGAGAGAATAATATACAAAAAGCAATTAAGAAAGTGAAGAAAAACAACGGTGCACCTGGCATCGATGGCATGCGAGTAAGTGAATTAACATCACATTTCGCAAAATACTTTCCACAAATTAAACAAAAACTGCTTGATGGCACGTATAAGCCACAAGCAGTAAGAAAGGTTGAAATACCTAAATCAAATGGGAAAAAGCGCGTGCTTGGAATCCCTGTCGCAAGAGACAGAGTTATCCAACAAGCCATTAAACAAGTCATTGAACCTAGTATCGACCGTACTTTCTCAAAACACAGTCATGGCTTTAGACCGAATCGTAGTACAGGAACTGCACTTAAAGAATGTGCAACATACTATGAAGAAGGTTACTTAGTTGCAGTTGATTGTGATTTAAAACAGTGCTTTGATATGTTGAACCATGATAAATTAATGTATCTATTTGAACGACATGTTCAAGATAAAGCCATTTCTAAATTTATTCGTAGAAGCCTACAGGTTGGTGCAATCGACCTCAATGGTAATTATCGAAGTAGAGAAATAGGTGCACCGCAAGGTGGTGTTATTTCCCCGTTACTTTGTAATATTTATCTTCACGAATTAGATAATGAATTGGAGAAACGTGGTCATCGCTTTGTTCGTTATGCAGATGACTTCGTCATCTTTGTACGTACAAAACGAGCGGGTCAACGTGTCATGGAAAGTGTGACAAAGTTTATCGAAAAAGACCTTAAACTTATTGTAAATAGTGAAAAGAGCAAGGTAGGTTCTATCACACGTTTAAAGTTCTTGAGTTGTCTAATGACCAAAGTAAATGGCACTTATCGTTTCAGACCGACTATGGAAGCAAGAAGAAATTTAAAACGCACCTTAAGACGTCTAACGAAACGAAATAGACCAGGTACCTTTAAAGAGATTATATCAGAAATTAATCAAGTAACACGAGGGTGGATAAATTACTTTGGTAAAGGATTTATTACAGGTTTTGTAACGAAGTTACAATCATGGTTAAACCGACGCATTAGACAACTAATCCTCAAAAGATGGAAAAGAATAAAAACCAAATATAAGATGTTACGTAAGTATGGACTTGACCATAAGAGTGCAATGAAAATTGCCAATTCAAGAAAGAAATACTGGCGCTTATCATCAACGCATGAAGTTCATCGTGCACTTACAACAAAACGTCTCTACAAGTGGGGGTTAGAACCATTAACCCAACTCGCAGAGACGGCTTACGCAAGATATTGAACCGCCGAGTACGGAACCGTACGCTCGGTGGTGTGAGAGGACGGATAATCAAATAATGGTTATCCTCCTACTCGATTTGATATGGTTGTAACTAGGAATATTTAGGATACTTGCAAAATGAGTGGTAAAATATTTTAACTACTAAATGTGATCATAAATAATAAAGCAAACATTTTGGTTCAATAATATATATGTCAAAAACTTTAATAATTAATGACCAAATACAATAATGAATAATGAAGTCTTATCTTATTAATCTTCGGAGATTAACAGATTATATGTTATTAATTCAGTAATTTTGCTATAATTTTATCATAGTATAAACGTCATATATTGAAATATGATTAATAAGGAGTGGTTAAGTGGATTATAAATCTTTAAAAAAATTATTTCATATGTATGGTTCTGATTACGTAGAAACAGAATACAACTTAAGAAAAAATAGCCATTCTTCATACGTTACAAATTTAGTTATAAATCCTATTCAAGATGAAAAACAAAAGAGAGATATTAGTTATCCTTTATTTTTCGTATTAACAAAAGAACTTGTATTTAAATTAGAAAAGGTATTAAGTAATTCTGCGATAATAAGACATTTAGCTTCGCTACAACCTGGAATTGCCAATGAAGCTTACATTAAGCATTTACTTATTAATGAACTTCAAAGTACTAATGAAATTGAAAATATTAAAAGCACAAAAAAAGAGATAGCAGCTTCTATAAATAAAACTAAAGGCACAAATAAACGATTTGATGGTCTTGTTAACCAATACTTAATGATTCAACAAGGTAATGTTGAAATTAATAACCTTTTAGATATAAGAAAACTATTTGATATTATCGTTTCAGATGAAATTAGACAAAAAGATTTGCCAGATGGTAATTTATTTAGAAAACATGCTATAGGTGTTTTTGACAGTAGTAAAAATAAATGGGTACATAGAAATGAATTTGATGAAGCAGAAATTTATGAATTTTTAACTTTGATTATGGCGTTTCTAAAGGACTTCGAAGCACCTGAGTTATTTAAAATTATGGCAAGTCACTTTATGTTTGAATATTTACATCCCTTTTATGATGGTAATGGTAGGCTAGGGAGATATTTATTAGCCAAATTATTAAATGATAGTTTAGATTCATTTACTGCGTTAACTTTTTCATATGTAGTAAACAATAATAAAAGTAAATATTACAAAGCTTTTGAAAACACATCAGATTTTTTTAATAAAGGTGAATTAACCCTTTTTATAGGAGATATGTTACAAATATTAATAGAAGGTCAGGAAAGTATTATAGAGACGTTTGAAAATAACAATGAGGTAATCACTAAGTTAGAGTTAGCTTTAAAAAGCAGAAATCTCAATAAATATGAATTTAGTGTGTTATTTATATTATTACAAGATAAAGTTTTTGGAAGCAAATATTCAAGAATAAGTTTAAAAGAACTTAAAGAATTTGTGGGTTATTCTAGAAATAAAATTAATGAAGTGATTGGAATACATAAAGACAAATTAATAAAAATCAAAAGCAATCCAGTTATTTATGAAATAAAGGATGACTTTATTAAAGAATTATTAACAAATTAAAACTTTAAGGAATTAACACAAAACTAAAGGGTTACAATTGATATGAAAAAGGTTTAGGGAGTGGGACAGAAATAAATTTTATATAAAATTTATTTCGTAGATGCCCGTCTTGCACATTTAAAGCTACTTAGATTTTAATCTTTAGTAGCTCTTGCCCAACCTGCATTGTTTGTAGAAACTGTAAGTACAGTTTCTCTGTGTTGGGTCCCTATGCAATTGTTGCGTTAGCAACCAATTGTAATCCCTATATTTTTCTATGACGGGTCCCTTGCCCAACTTGCATTGTCTGAAAAAACTGACTAACCAGTTTTTTTGTGTTGGCTCCCTCCCACCCCGGCAAGACTGACTAGGTTTTCAAAATAGTGATTTATCAACGTTTTGAAAACCAGACAGTTACTGCCAAATGCTTAAATTTAAGTGTAAAATACATTTTGTCCCAGGCTCTATTAGATTTTCTAGCTATCAAGATAGCAGAAAATCTAACAATTATTGCTAGCTACTCCCTAATATTTGCTAAATATAAAAAGTGATTTTCAACTTTCTTTTTTGCGTTTATACATACATTTTGACGGGAATGAAATAGTAATATACAAGTCGAATTTTAAGGAGAAAAATTAGTGATTATTGCTATAATAATATTAATTTTTGTATCTTTTTTCTTTTCTGGAAGTGAAACAGCCTTAACAGCAGCGAATAAAACTAAATTTCAAACTGAAGCAGATAAAGGAGATAAAAAAGCACAACGTATTGTTAAATTATTAAGTAAACCGAGCGAATTTATTACAACAATTCTAATTGGTAATAATGTGGCTAATATACTATTACCTACACTTGTTACAATGTTAGCACTAAGATGGGGAATCAGTGTCGGCATAGCTTCTGGTGTCTTAACCATTGTTATTATTTTAATATCAGAAGTGATACCTAAATCAGTTGCTGCGTCATTTCCTGATAAAATAACTAGCATTGTCTATCCAATCATTAATATAGTCATTATTGTCTTAAAACCCATTACATTATTACTCAATAAATTGACAGATAGTATTAATAAAAAGTTATCAAAAGGTCATGATTTAGAACAACAAATGACAAAAGAAGAATTTAAAACAATGCTTGCTATCGCAGGAAATGATGGTGCGTTTAATGATATTGAAGCAAGTCGTTTGGAAGGTGTTTTAAACTTCGATAATTTAAAGGTGAAGGATATAGATACAACGCCAAGAGTTAAAGTTACTGCTTTTTCAACAACTGCAACGTATGAAGAAGCTTATGACACAGTAATGAACAACCCGTATACAAGATATCCTGTGTATGAAGGTGACATAGATAATGTTATAGGGATCTTTCATTCAAAATATTTATTATCATGGAGTAAAGACAAAGATAAAAATATTACTGATTTTAGTGCTCAGCCGTTATTTGTAAATGAGCATAATAAAGCTGAGTGGGTCTTACGTAAAATGACTATTAGCCGAAAACATTTAGCTATTGTCTTAGATGAATTTGGTGGTACGGATGCAATTGTTTCTCATGAAGATTTAATTGAAGAACTATTAGGTATGGAAATTGAAGATGAAATGGATAAACGGGAAAAAGAAAAATTATCACAACAACAACTGAAATATCCTAGACAACAATTGTAATATAAATAATGAAAGGATTTGTGAAATGATGTGGCATGACAATCAATTAACGCGAAAGTTAAATATACAATATCCAATCATTCAAGCTGGAATGGCGGGTAGCACAACGCCTCAACTGGTTGCTGCTGTTAGTGAAAGTGGTGGTTTAGGTTCAATTGGTGCTGGTTATTATACGTCACAGCAATTACTTGAAGACATCACTCAAGTGAGGCAATTAACAAAGAAGCCATTTGCAGTTAATATTTTTGTACCTAGTCAGCAGTCAGCTACAAACAATCAAATTGAACATATGAATGCTTGGTTAAAACCTTATAGAAGAGCATTTAAATTAGAAGAACCTGTCATTAATATAAACGAAAGTCAAACATTTGAACGTGCCATTGATATTATTATAGACCAACAAATTGATGTCTGTAGCTTTACATTTGGAATTCCTAATCCTAATACGATTAAACGTTTAAAAAGTGCTGGTATTACTGTAATAGGTACTGCAACATCTGTTGACGAAGCAATAGCTAATGAACGTGCTGGCATAGATATTATTATTGCTCAAGGAAGCGAAGCTGGAGGGCATCGTGGTTCGTTCTTAAAAATTGGACCTAAAGAACATGAAGCAATGGTCGGTACAATGTCATTAGTACCTCAAATTGTAGATGCTGTTACTGTACCAGTTATTGCAGCAGGTGGCATCATGGATGGACGAGGTGTATTGGCAAGTCTGGTTCTTGGTGCTTCAGGTGTTCAAATGGGCACCGCATTTTTAACTTCAAGCGATAGTAAAGCATCACCACTGTTAAGAGAATCGATTATCAATAGTAAAGAAACAGATACGGTTGTAACTAAAGCATTTAGTGGGAAATATGCTAGAGGCATAAATAATCAATTTATTGAAGATATGCAACAATATCAAGGTATTATTCCAGAATATCCAATTCAAAATCAATTAACTAATCTTATACGTAAAGAAGCGGCTAAACAAGGTAATAAAGAATTGACACATATGTGGAGTGGTCAAAGTCCTAGATTAGCTACTACATTAAACGCCTCAGCATTAATGTCTAAAATTGTTAATCAAATTAATACATTATTAAGTGGCGTATAAAGTTTAATATGATAATAATTAACGTAATATTTGTTATATCTAACGCTATTTGGATAAAGTAGTGAATATATAACTGATATTACGTTTTTATGATTTTAATCATAGAAGATTGCGTAAGTGAATATCATAAATAGTATATGGTATGATGATGATGGTGATTATAATGATAAATATTGGTTTAACAGGTTGGGGTGATCATGATTCACTTTATGAAGATTTGGCACGTCAATCAGATAAATTAACAACATACGCAAGTCATTTTCCAGTAGTTGAACTAGATGCATCATATTATGCCATTCAACCTGATAGAAATATACTAAAGTGGATTAAAGAAACACCTGATCGGTTTGAATTTGTAGTTAAAATACATCAAGCATTGACGTTACATGCTGATTATAAACAATTTGCAAATAGTCGACAGGAACTTTTTGATCAATTTAAAGTAATGCTTAAACCATTGCAAGAACATCGTAAGTTAGCAATGGTATTGGTTCAATTTCCACCTTGGTTCGATTGTAATGCTCAAAATATTAAATATATTTTGTATGTACGACAACAACTACAAGATTTTCCAATTTGTGTAGAGTTTAGACATCAATCTTGGTTTAACGATCATTTTAAAGAACAAACACTAGCATTTTTAACTGAAAATCAGATTATTCATGCTGTTGTAGATGAACCTCAAGTTAAAGAAGGCAGTATACCTTTGGTTAATAGAATTACCAATGAAACCGCATTTGTGAGATATCATGGTAGAAATCGACATGGTTGGACAAAAAAAGATATGACTGATCAAGAATGGCGAGACGTAAGATATTTGTATGATTACAATGAAGAAGAATTAACTGATTTAGCTCAAAAAGTAAAAATTTTAGAGCATAAAGCTAAAAAAATATATGTTATTTTCAATAATAATTCAGGTGGTCATGCAGCAAATAATGCTAAAAGTTATCAAAAATTATTAGATATTGATTATGAAGGTTTAGCACCGCAACAACTAAAATTATTTTAAGAGGCGACGATATGTTATTAACAATTACTTTATTAGTTTTAATAGGTGGATTATCGGCAATCATTGGATCAATTGTAGGTATTGGTGGAGGTATTATTATTGTGCCAACACTTGTATATTTAGGTGTTGAACATCACCTATTGCACGGTATTACGACTCAAATAGCAATAGGAACATCGTCATTAATTCTTATTGTTACAGGGCTATCCTCATCATTAGGTTATTTAAAAACAAAGCAAGTTGATATTAAAAACGGCGCAATCTTTTTATTTGGCTTGTTACCAGGTTCTCTATTTGGCTCATTTATTAGTCGATATTTAACGATTGAATCTTTCAATTTATATTTTGGTATTTTTCTAATATTTGTTGCAATATTACTCATGGTAAGACACAAAATTAAGCCATTTACTATTTTTGATAAACCTAAATACCAAAAAACTTATGTTGATGCTAGTGGGGACACATATCATTATAGTGTACCACCACTATTTGCATTTTTTGCTACTTTATTTATTGGTACATTAACAGGATTATTTGGTATTGGTGGCGGCGCATTAATGACACCATTAATGTTAATTGTTTTTAGATTTCCACCACATGTTGCTGTTGGTACAAGCATGATGATGATTTTCTTTTCAAGTGTGATGAGCTCAATTGGCCACGTAGCGCAAGGTCATGTTGCATGGGGATATTCTATTATTTTAATTATTTCAAGTTATATTGGTGCTAAAATAGGTGTAAAAGTTAACCAATCAATCAAGTCAGATACAGTAGTAACATTATTACGTACAGTGATGTTATTACTTGGCATATATTTAATTATTAAAGCGGTATTATAAATTAATAACATAGAAAGAGGGAGTATTATGCAATTAACGATTTATCATACGAATGACATACATAGTCATCTTCATGAATATGAACGTATCAAGGCATACATGGCGCAACAAAGACCACAACTTTCACATCCCTCACTATATGTAGATTTAGGTGATCATGTAGATTTATCGGCGCCAATAACACAAGCAACGTTAGGGCGCAAAAATATTGAACTATTAAATGAAGCACATTGTGACATTGCTACTATTGGTAATAATGAAGGAATGACTTTAGCACATGAGACACTTGAACACTTATATGACGAAGCTCAGTTCAAAGTGATTTGTGCTAATGTTATCGATGAAAAGGGCGAATTGCCTAATAATATTTTATCTTCGTATATACAAACTATAGAAGATACAAGAATTTTATTTGTAGCAGCGACTGCTCCATTTACTCCTTTTTATCGTGCATTAGATTGGATTGTAACAGATCCGCTAGAAGCGATTAAAGAGGAAATTGAGCGACATAAGGGAGATTACGATGTCCTTATTGTATTAAGTCATTGTGGTATCTTTTTTGATGAAAAATTATGCACAGAATTACCACAAATAGACGTTATATTTGGGAGCCACACGCATCATTATTTTGAACAAGGTGAAATGAAAAATGGCGTGTTAATGGTAGCTGCTGGAAAATATGGTCATTATCTTGGTGAAGTTAATTTAACAATAACGAACAGAACCGTAACTAACAAAACAGCTACTATTATACCTGTAGATAGTTTACCTCAAGTTTCAACTCATTTTGAACAGCAAGGAAAACATATGATGTCGACACCAGTAATTAATCATCCTGTGCGATTAACAAGACATTATAACGCAATAACAGAAACTGCATATATGTTAGCTGAAAGTGTTTGCGAATTTACACATGCCGATTGTGCTATTATAAATACTGGACTATTAGTTAATGATGTCATAAGCGATAAAGTGACTGCATATGATATTCATCGTCTACTACCACATCCAATTAATTTGGTTAGAGTAAAATTGACAGGTCAACAATTAAAAGATGTCATTATTAAAAGTCAAAAACAAGAATATATGTATGAACATGCTCAAGGTTTAGGTTTTAGAGGTGATATTTTTGGAGGCTATGTCTTATATAAACTAGGCTACATTGAATCTCAACAGCGTTATTTTATTGATGGTCAAGAAATTGATGATAATAAAATTTATATCCTAGGTACTGTAGATATGTATACTTTTGGTAGATATTTCCCTATGTTAAAAGAACTTCCTACCGAATACTTAATGCCAGAGTTTTTAAGAGATATTTTTAAAGAAAAGTTACTACAATATTAAAAATTAACATTATTGGATTTTCATTTTTAGGGAATTTCGATATAATGATGAAAGACATAAATTACAGGAGGGCATGTGTTGTTATGGCGACAAAAAATGAAGAAATATTACGTAAACCTGATTGGTTAAAGATAAAATTAAATACTAACGAGAACTACACAGGACTTAAAAAGATGATGAGAGAGAAGAATCTAAACACGGTATGTGAAGAAGCTAAATGTCCTAACATCCATGAGTGCTGGGGGGCTCGTCGTACAGCTACTTTTATGATTCTAGGTGCAGTATGTACAAGAGCTTGTCGTTTCTGTGCAGTTAAGACAGGTTTACCTAATGAACTTGATTTGAATGAACCAGAACGTGTTGCTGAATCTGTAGAATTAATGAATTTAAAACATGTAGTTATTACTGCTGTTGCGCGTGATGACTTGAGAGATGCTGGATCAAATGTTTATGCTGAAACAGTTCGTAAAGTAAGAGAAAGAAATCCATTTACAACTATAGAAATTTTACCATCAGACATGGGTGGAGATTACGAAGCGTTAGAAACATTGATGGCTTCAAGACCAGATATTTTAAATCATAATATTGAAACAGTTCGTCGCTTAACACCGAGGGTTCGTGCACGTGCAACATATGATAGAACATTAGAATTTTTACGCCGTTCAAAAGAACTACAACCAGATATCCCTACTAAATCAAGTATCATGGTTGGCTTAGGTGAGACAATAGAAGAATTATATGAAACTATGGATGATTTGCGTGCAAATGACGTAGATATTTTAACCATTGGTCAATATTTACAACCTTCTCGTAAACATTTAAAAGTTCAAAAATACTATACACCTTTAGAATTTGGTAAGTTAAGAAAAGTTGCAATGGATAAAGGATTTAAACATTGCCAAGCTGGACCATTAGTACGTAGTTCATATCATGCAGATGAGCAAGTAAATGAAGCTGCAAAAGAAAGACAACGTCAAGGTGAAGAACAGTTAAATAACTAATTAATCATATAAAGACTTATTTTATACAAATCAACATTTAAAGAGACATAGATACTTTTTAAATCTGTGAAGCGTATAAATTAAGTCTTTAAATTTAATAGATAGGTGAAGAACTTGATAAAAGTAGAGCAACATTACTTCGAGCTAATTGAAGATTATAGAGAATGTTTTGATGAAGAACATTTTATAGCAAGATATTCTGATATTTTGGATAAATACGATTATATTGTTGGGGATTTCGGTTACGATCAACTTAGATTAAAAGGATTTTATAAAGATACCAACAAAAAAGCTGAAATGAGTAAACGTTTTTCAAATATTCAAGATTACATTCTTGAGTACTGCAATTTTGGTTGTCCTTATTTTGTTGTGAGAAAGCTTTCTAAACAGGAAGTAAAAGAGTTAGTTGTAAAAGATGAAGACATAGATATTATTGATGAAGATAATAAATTACATGATGTTAAAATAAAACCGACGATTCAAGACATAGAACAATAAAGTGAATTGAAGATTTAATTTGATACTAATAATTAATAACCCTTAACTGAATGAGACATTACAAAATGTCCGTTGATGTTAAGGGTTTACTATTTGTTAAAAGATAACTTCTTTTAAGTATTCTATTATTTCATCGCCTTCCTCGGCAGAGACACCTAAAATATGTGCAATATAACCTTCTTCTTCAATATCATCTGTACCGATAATACCAAATTTATTCGTTTGCATATTGAGTACTAAAGTCTTACCGTAATGGCGATTTGTTTGAACAAGCATTAAGTCATAACGACTGTGTTCTCCAACGAAACCAACAAATTGAACTTGGCTATCTTCGCTATCATCATACAAATACATATCAATCATGATTCATGACTCCTTTTAAATAGTAATAACGATAGTATAACGACAAATGAATCACACTGCAAAATTATGATAATATAGTGATAAGAGGTGACAGAAAAATGTATTTTGTAGACAAAGATAAATTAACTCAAAAACTTATGTATTTACAAAAACTAACAGAGGATTACAATCCAAATAAAAATAATGTCTATGCATTTGAACGTATCGCACAAATGTTAATAGAATCATCAGTCGATATCGGTAATATGATTATTGATGCATTTATTTTAAGAGATCCAGGTAATTATAAAGATGTCATTGATATTTTAGAATTAGAAAATGTAATTTCAAAAGAAACACAACAATCTATAAATGAAACTGTAGATATTCGTAAGCAATTTGCACACGATTATATAGATTTAGATGTAACATCAGTGATGCCGTTATTTGATAGGGCGCTTCCTGCTTATCAAACATTCATTTCTGAAGTTACTCAATTTTTACAAAACGAAAATGTACCAATCACCGCTTTTGGCAAAGGAGAAAATCAATAATGAAGAATTACAAAGCATATTTAATAGACTTAGATGGCACGATGTACATGGGAACAGACGAAATTGATGGAGCTGCACAATTTATAGATTACTTAAATGAACAACAAATCCCACATTTATATGTGACAAATAACTCAACGAAAACACCTGAACAAGTAACTGAAAAATTACGTGAAATGAAAATTGATGCTAAACCTGAAGAGGTTGTTACATCTGCACTTGCCACTGCAGAATATATTGCGGATCAGCAAAGTCAAGCTTCGGTTTATATGCTTGGAGGTAATGGCTTAAAAACAGCGCTAACTGAGGCGGGTATAGAAATTAAAGATAATGAAGATGTTGATTATGTTGTTATTGGCTTGGATGAAGAAGTGACATATAACAAACTGGCTATAGCAACTTTAGGAGTTCGAAAAGGTGCCACTTTCCTATCAACCAATCCAGATGTTTCTATTCCAAAAGAAAGAGGATTGCTACCTGGAAACGGAGCTATTACCAGTGTTGTTAGTGTATCTACTGGCGTAAACCCTAAATTTATTGGTAAACCAGAACCAGTTATTATGATGAAAGCATTAGATATTTTAGGCTTGGATAAATCAGAAGTAGCAATGGTAGGTGATCTCTATGATACAGATATTATGTCAGGGATTAATGTAGGTATGGATACGATTCATGTTCAAACAGGAGTATCATCTTTAGAGGATGTTCAATCAAAAGAAATTCAACCAACATATTCATTTAAAGATTTGAACGAAGTTATAAGGGAATTGAAAAATTTATAATATAACTAATTAAGATATAAATGAAATGAGTGATCTTTATGGTGAAAATTTTAGTATCTAGAGCTATTCCAGAGCGTTTTTATCAACAACTTAACCAATTAGGTGAAGTTGAAATGTGGCCGGAAATACTTATTCCAATGTCTAGAGAACAATTTATCAAAGGTTTACAATCAGCAGATGCTTGTTTTATTACTTTAAGTGAACAAATTGATAAAAATGTCTTAGAGCAAGCACAGAATTTAAAAATCATTGCTAATATGGCAGTAGGTTACGATAATATCGATATTGAACAAGCAGCAAAATATGGTGTGATAGTAACAAATACACCTGATGTACTAACGGAAACAACAGCAGAATTAGGATTTACACTTATGTTAGCTGTTGCAAGAAGAATAGTAGAGTCAGAAAAATATATTGCAAATAATCAATGGCAAAGTTGGAGCCCCTATTTATTAGCAGGCAAAGATGTCTTTAATTCAACTGTAGGTATATTTGGAATGGGAGAAATTGGTCAGGCATTTGCAAGAAGGCTTCAAGGATTTAATACATCAATTATTTACCATAATCGTTCACGTAACATAGAAGCGGAACAACAATTAAATGCCACATACGTGTCATTTGAAGATTTATTAAAGCGAAGCGACTTTATTATATGTACGGCACCATTAACTAATGACACCAAGCATCGCTTCAATAGTCAAGCTTTTAAACAAATGAAGGATGATGCTATTTTTATAAATATTGGTAGAGGACCCATAGTAGATGAAGATGCACTTGTTTCTGCATTGCAAAATAATGAAATTTTAGGCTGTGGTCTAGATGTACTTACGCATGAACCAATTGATAACACACATCCATTAATGCATTTTGATAATGTTATTGTTACACCACATATTGGAAGTGCTTCACTTCAAACAAGGGACAACATGATTCAATTATGTATTGATAATATTAAAGCTGTCCTAGAGTTACAACCTGCAATTACACCAGTAAAATAATATTGTTAATTTAATATTCACTTATAAAATAAAGTTATCACATTAGTAACTTTTAAATGATTGTAAACCATCAATCGTATTTTATAAGTGAGTGTTTTGTTATATATAACAAAATTGTTATGTAGACTGTAATTGTCTTAATAATAATTAACCATTAGAATTAATATATGTCTTAATAGACAACCATATTTTATTTTAATAGATTGCAAGACAATGATAATGTAATTGAATTTTATTTGAGATATGGATATAATAAATTGTAAAAAACAAATTACAAAACGTATTTTATATTCAGTTAACTTTATAAAAACGTTTTTAATCAGAACGTTAAGAGGTGCAATATGAAGTCAAAAAGTAAACAACCGCCAAATAAATATGTTGAAGCATTCAAACCATATTTATTAACAATTTTATATTTAGCAATATTTATAACGCTATATTTAATATATGGTAGTGGCGATACACATAATAACTTCATTTATAATGAGTTTTAATGAGGGAGACGAATATGACAGACATAATTAATAAACTGCAAAATATCGCTCAAGTTAATCCGGAAAGCATAGCAGTAAGACATGCAACTGATGAAATAACTTATAAACAATTAATGGAAGAATCAAGCAAATTAGCACATCGTTTACAAGATAGTAAACAGCCAATGATTTTATTTGGTCATATGTCACCATATATGATTGTTGGTATGATAGGTGCTATTAAAGCTGGTTGTGGATATGTACCTATTGATACATCTATTCCTGAAGACCGTATTAAAATGATTATCGAAAAAGTGCAACCAGAATATATTTTTAATACGACTGACAATGAATTAAATAGTGAATATGGTCAAGAATTTAATATTGAAGAAATTAAACAATCACATTATCCAGTAATTTTTGATAGTCAAATTAAAGATAATGACATGGTATACACTATATTTACATCTGGTTCTACAGGTGAGCCAAAAGGTGTTCAAATTGAGTATGCAAGTTTAGTACAGTTTACTGAATGGATGGTTGATTTAAATCAATCTGGTAGTGAACAACAATGGCTTAACCAAGCACCATTCTCATTTGATTTATCTGTAATGGCAATTTATCCATGTTTAGCATCTGGTGGTACTTTAAATCTAGTAGATAAAAACATGATAAATAAACCTAAATTATTAAATGAAATGTTATCCAACACACCAATTAATGTATGGGTTTCTACTCCTTCATTTATGGAAATGTGTTTATTACTACCAAACTTAAATGAAGAACAATATAGTAGCTTAAATCAATTCTTCTTCTGTGGAGAAATATTACCGCATAGAACAGCACAAGCACTGGTTAGTCGCTTCCCGAATGCGACAATTTATAATACTTACGGTCCAACTGAAGCGACAGTTGCGGTAACAAGTATTCAAATAACTCAAGAAGTATTGGATCAATATCCAACTTTACCTGTTGGTGTTGAGCGACCAGGTGCTAGTTTATCAACAACAGACGAAGGTGAATTAGTTATTGAAGGACAAAGTGTGAGTATTGGTTATCTTAAGAATGATCAAAAAACATCTGAAGTATTTAATTTTGATGATGGTATTCGTACTTACCATACGGGTGACAAAGCTAAATTTGAAGATGGACAGTGGTTTATTCAAGGTAGAATTGATTTCCAAATCAAGTTAAATGGTTACCGCATGGAACTTGAAGAAATTGAAACGCAATTACGCCAGTCTGAATTTGTTAGAGAAGCAATTGTCGTACCTGTATATAAAAATGATAAAGTCATTCATTTAATCGGTGCAGTAGTACCAACAGCTGAAGTAACTAATGACTTAGAAATGACAAAAAATATTAAACATGATTTAAAATCTCTCTTACCAGAGTATATGATTCCACGTAAATTTGTTTGGATGGAACAATTACCATTAACGAATAATGGTAAATTAGATCGTAAAAAAATTGCAGAGGTAATTAACGGATGATTCCTTATGGTGATTTTACCTTCTTCTTAATTGCCTTTATTGCTTTAATACCAGTCATTATACTTGGATTTTTGGGTAAGCGAAGCTACATTTATAATGGCTTAGTAACGGCTTTCATGGTCGTATTAATATTCTCATCAAATAAACATAATTTATTTGATCAAAAATATTTAAGTGTTCAATTAATTAGCTTTTTAATATACATTGTTTGGCAAGTTGTATTAATTATGTATTACTTCCGTTCAAGAGCTAAAAAAAATACGTTTGCTAAATTTGCAATAGTAACATCATTATCTATATTACCTTTAGCAATTGTTAAAGTATTACAAAGTTCGTGGTTAGGTGGACATCAAATTCATTTCCACGAAAGTAAATTAATTGAATTTGTTGGATTTTTAGGAATTTCATATGTAACTTTCAAAAGTGTACAACTAATTATGGAAATCCGTGATGGTTCGATTAAAGAAATTAAAGTAGGTAAATTAATTCAATTTATCTCATTCTTTCCAACGATTTCATCAGGTCCAATCGATCGTTATAAACGTTTTGTTAAAGATGATAAAAAAGTACCAACGGGTAGTGAATATCGTGAATTAGTGTTAAAAGCAATTCATATGATTATGTTAGGCTTCTTATATAAATATATTATTGCCTACTTTATCAATGTATATGCTATTAACCCATTACAAATGAATCTGCATGGCTTCACACATATGTGGTTATATATGTATGCTTACAGTTTCTATTTATTCTTTGACTTTGCTGGTTACACTTTATTTGCAATTGCATTTAGTTATTTATTTGGTATTAAAACACCACCAAACTTTGATAAACCATTCCAGTCTAAGAATATTAAAGATTTCTGGAATAGATGGCATATGTCATTATCATTCTGGTTTAGAGATTGTATTTATATGAGATCGCTATTTTACATGTCTCGTAAAAAGTTATTGAAGAGTCAATTCGCAATGTCTAACATAGCATTCTTCTTAAACTTCTTCATCATGGGAGTTTGGCATGGATTAGAAATATTTTACATTGCGTATGGGTTATACCATGCGGCACTATTTATAGGTTATGGCTATTATGAGCGTTGGCGTAAGAAACACCCGCCACGTTTCCAAAATGGATTTACAACAGCTATTAGTATTTTAATAACTTTCCATTTTGTAGCATTTGGCTTTTTAATCTTCTCAGGTAAACTTATATAATAAAGGAGAATTTAATTATGGAATTTAGAGAACAAGTATTAAATTTATTAGCAGAAGTTGCAGAAAATGATATCGTAAAAGAAAATCCAGACGTAGAAATTTTTGAAGAAGGTATTATTGATTCATTCCAAACAGTTGGTTTGTTACTAGAAATTCAAAACAAACTTGATATTGAAGTATCTATCATGGACTTCGATAGAGATGAGTGGGCAACTCCAAATAAAATTGTTGAAGCTTTAGAAGAATTACGATGAAAATAAAACCTTTTTTACCAATTCTAATTAGTGGAGCTATATTTATTGTCTTTCTATTCATGCCTGCTAGATGGTTTACAGGACTAGTTACTGAACAAACTTTAGCAGATAATAGAATATCACTGACAGATCAAGTATTAAAAGGCACACTCATTCAAAATAAGTTATATCAATCTAACAAATATTATCCAATATATGGCTCTAGTGAATTAGGTAAAGATGATCCATTCAATCCAGCCATTGCTTTAAATAAGCATAATTCAAGTAAACAAACATTTTTACTTGGAACTGGAGGATCTACAGATTTAATTAATGCAGTGGAACTTGCGGCTCAATATGATCAACTGAAAGGTAAAAAATTAACTTTTATCATTTCACCACAGTGGTTTACGAACCACGGATTAACAAATGACAATTTTGATGCACGTATGTCTCAAATGCAAATCAACGAAATGTTTCAACAAAAGAAAATGCCTAATGATTTAAAACAACAATATGCAGAACGATTATTACAATTTCCACATGCTCATAATAAAGCGTACTTAAGAGAAATTGCTAAAGATCCACAACAATCATCATCTAAGAATTACATTTCTGCTTTTAGAGAAAATCAATTAATGAAAATTGAAGCAATTAAATCACTATTTTCTGTCACTAAACCTCCTTTATCTCATGTAAAGCCTGTAACTAGTGAAACGGCATCATGGTCAGAAATGAAAGATAAAGCAGTCGAAATTGGTAAGGATAACACAAAAACCAATAAATTTGATATTAGAGATCCGTATTGGAAACTAATCAAAGAAAATAAGCGTAAGATTAACCGTGATTATGAATTTAATGTCAATTCTCCAGAATTCCAAGATTTAGAATTACTCGTACAAACAATGAAAGAAGCAGGTGCTGATGTACAATATGTTAGTATTCCTTCTAACGGTGTATGGTATGATCATATTGGAATTAATAAAGAACGACGAAATGCAGTATACAAGAAAATCCATTCTACTGTAGTAGATAATGGCGGCAAAATTTATGATATGACTGATAAAGATTACGAAAAATATGTTATCAGTGACGCTGTTCATATAGGTTGGAAAGGTTGGGTTTATTTAGACCAACAAATAGCTAAACATATGGACGACAAACCACAACCAAAAGTGGATAAATAAAAATAATAAGTAACAAAAAAGAGCTGAGACTAATATTGTCTCGGCTCATTTTTGGGCTCTATAATAAATCGGACTGATAGAGGTTTATAGTTCTCAAATTTTAAGACAGATAAATAATAAAAATAAGCCAACAACAATTGAATTTAAATCAACTATTGTTAGCTTATGTTATATATTATTATATTAGAATACTTGTTCTACTTCGATAACTCCAGGAACTTCTTCGTGTAAAGCACGTTCAATTCCAGCTTTTAAAGTAATTGTAGAACTTGGGCATGTACCACATGCACCATGTAGTTGTAATTTAACAATACCATCTTCAACGTCTATTAGTGAACAGTCGCCACCATCACGTAATAAAAATGGACGAAGACGCTCAATCACTTCTGCTACTTGATCAAACATAGTTGCATTTTCAGTAGGCATCAGGCAAGTCTCCTTTCGACAGGTGTATTTAATAATCTTTATTAATATATTATAATGGATAGAACGATAAAAATCTATCAAACAAACGGGGGATTATTATGACAAATATCAGTGTCGTAGTTTATGGGGCAGATATTATATGCGCAAGTTGTGTCAATGCACCTACTTCAAAGGATATTTTTGAATGGATACAACCATTGTTAAAAAGAAAATATCCAGAATTTAATTTTAATTATACGTATATTGATATAAATAAAGATACAGAAAATTTAACAGACCATGACCAACAATTTATTGAAAGAATAGAACAAGATGAATTATTTTATCCTTTAATTACGATGAATGATGAGTATGTAGCTGATGGATATATTCAAACAAAGCAATTAACTAGATTTTTAGATAATCATTTTAGTTAATAATAAAGATGATGGACTATAGTAACACATTTTTATTGTGTACTATAGTCCATAACTTTTTGGTATTAAATTAACCGTTATGGTATTTATACATCCATAAGACTCCAGATTTCAATATAGAAGCTAGACGACCTGTTACTGTTCGATCCATAATATATGCAAAACCTTGTTTGTCTCCTAAAGAACCAACAACACCTTGAACTTTTAATTCAGGCATTTTCTCTGGCAAAGGTTCATTTTTCCATTGTCTCTTCAATACATCAGCTATTTGATCGCCTTGCACTTCAGCTAATTGAGCACTTGGTGCATGAGGCAAATCAGCACAATCACCGACGACATATACATTCGTATAAGTTGGAATTTGATGATATTGATTAATAATAACACGACCATTACTATTAATATCAATTGGTAAATTCCTAACAATCTCAACTGGTTGAATACCAGCAGTCCAAACAACTAAATCTAGATCAGTTGGTTCACCACAATTGTATATTCTACCAGGTTCGACTTTGTTAATATTAGAATTTGCTACGACAGTGACACGGTGTTTTTCAAACCATTTAGCAATATACTTACTTAATTTTTCAGGGAAAGTTCTTAAAATTCGTGGACCTCTATCATATAAAAATATGTCTAAGTCTGGGCGACTTTCACGTAATTCACTAGCAAGTTCAATGCCACTTAAACCGGCACCTACAATACCGACTTTAGCACCTTGATGTAACTCACTAATGCTATGAAATGTTTCTCTTGATTTAGAAAGTGTTTGAATACTATGTGTGTATTCCTCTGCACCAGGTACATTATGATATTTATCTTCACAACCTAAACCGATAATTAATTCATCATAGTCTATTTTAGAATTTCCAACTGTGACAATTTGTTCATCCAAATTAATATCGCTTATTTCTCCATATACAGTATTAATTTGAGGGTGTTCAGGAAAATGCATTCTAACATCTTTATCTGATTTAGTCCCAGCTGCTAAAGCATAAAATTCTGGTTTCAAACCATGAAATGGCATACGATCAATTAATGTCACATGATAGTTCTTTGGTAATGAATTAGGGAAAATACGTGACATGATACGCATATTTCCATAGCCCCCACCCAATAATACGATGTTCTTCATAATGAAATACCCCTTTATGTATTATTCGTTTACTTATTTGTCATTATAAAATAATTGCTAAGTTCTTAAAAATAAATAAAGTTATAACAATTATCTAATTATAATAAACCCCTTAATATTGTGAATTTTTAAATATATACTTATTATATATTTTTTTCAAATTGACTACAAATAAATATTGTGAAATCATTTTCTCGATTGTGAATATGCGATATAAAAAAATTTGAGCATGTTACATTAAATATGTAGTATTAAAATGCTATAATATTGAAACAAATGATATAAGAAGGTGAAGTATGAATCCGATTGTAGAATTTTGTATTTCAAACATGGCTAAAGGTGGCGACTACGTCTACGATCAACTAGAAAATGATCCCGATGTTGATGTGCTGGAATACGGTTGCTTAACAAATTGCGGTATTTGTTCAGCTGGGTTGTACGCTTTAGTAAATGGTGATATTGTTGAAGGAGATTCACCTGAAGAATTATTACAAAATATTTATTCACATATAAAAGAAACATGGATTTTTTAAGGAGGACATAATATGCCAACAGTAGTATTAACAGAAGCAGCAGCATATGAAGTGAAAGATATGCTTAAAGCTAACGACATGCCAGACGGTTATCTTAAAATTAAAGTTAATGGTGGAGGTTGTACAGGTTTAACATATGGTATGAGTGCTGAAGCTGAGCCAGGTGATAATGACGAAATATTGGAATTTTATGGTTTAAAAGTATTAGTAGATAAATATGATGCACCTGTACTTAACGGTACAACAGTAGATTTCAAACAATCATTAATGGGTGGTGGATTCCAAATAGATAATCCCAATGCTATTGCTTCATGTGGATGTGGAAGCTCATTTAGAACAGCAAAAGTAGCAGGAAACCCAGAAAATTGTTAATAAAATAAAGTTATTGTGATGATAGATTGAACAAATTGGTTATTTAGGTTGGGGTACTATTTTATAGCATCCCAACTTTTTTATTGCCTCTAAAAGTTAAATTATCAAATTAATTTGTATAAAAAAGTACAATTGTACTTTTAGACTAATAAAATAAATTAAATTTTTCACAAAGTAGCTTGAAGTAACTTGAAAATATCATTAAAAAGCTATAGAATTAGAACTGGATTGAAAGTTGTCTTTTTTGTGAACACCACGGGAATTTAAACATAAATTAAAAGACTTAAATTATGAAATGATGATAAACTTGTTGTCATTGTGGTATTACAAGTAATATCCATTTGATAATAACAATTATCACCATTTGGTAAAAAAATATGAAAGCTAAGGTGAATATAATGGCTCAAGATCGTAAAAAAGTACTTGTACTTGGTGCGGGGTATGCAGGTTTACAAGCAGTTACAAAAATGCAAAAATCAATTTCTGCAGAGGAAGCTGAGATTACATTAATTAACAAAAATGATTATCACTATGAAGCTACATGGTTACATGAAGCTTCTGCAGGTACAATTAATTATGAAGATTTATTATACCCTGTGGAAAGTGTCTTGAAGAAAGACAAAGTTAACTTCGTTAAAGCAGAAGTAACTAAAATTGATCGTAATGCTAAAAAAGTAGAAACTGATCAAGGAATCTATGATTTCGACATTTTAGTTGTAGCATTAGGTTTCGTAAGTGAAACATTTGGCATTGAAGGTATGAAAGATTATGCTTATCAAATCGAAAATGTTATCACTGCTCGTGAATTATCACGTCATATTGAAGATAAATTTGCTAACTATGCATCTTCAAAAGAAAAAGATGATAATGACTTATCTATCTTAGTTGGTGGAGCAGGATTTACTGGTGTTGAATTCTTAGGTGAATTAACAGACAGAATTCCAGAATTATGTAGCAAATATGGGGTAGACCAAAACAAAGTTAAAATTACTTGTGTTGAAGCTGCACCAAAAATGTTACCAATGTTCTCTGAAGAATTAGTTAACCACGCAGTTAGCTACTTAGAAGATCGTGGCGTAGAATTTAAAATTGCTACACCAATCGTAGCTTGTAACGAACAAGGTTTCGTTGTAGAAGTTAATGGTGAAAAACAACAATTACATGCTGGAACTTCAGTATGGGCAGCAGGTGTACGCGGAAGTCATTTAATGGAACAATCATTTGATGGTGTTAAACGTGGTCGTATTGTTACTGAGCAAGATTTAACTATTAAAGGTTATGATGATATCTTTGTTATTGGTGACGTTTCTGCATTTATTCCAGCTGGTGAAGAGCGCCCATTACCAACAACTGCACAAATTGCTATGCAACAAGGTGAACAAGTTGCTAAAAACATTAAACATATTTTAAATGGTGAACCAACAGAAGATTTCGAATACGTTGATCGTGGTACTGTATGTTCTTTAGGTTCTCATGATGGTGTAGGTTTAGTTTACGGTAAACCAATTACTGGTAAAAAAGCTGCATTTATGAAAAAAGTTATCGATACACGTGCTATATTCAAAATTGGCGGTATCGGCTTAGCATTCAAAAAAGGTAAATTCTAGGTTTATCAATAATTATCTAAATGATTGAATATGAAGTTAAGTTTTGAGAGGTTGAGACAATTGTCTTAGCCTCTTTTTTATGAGAAAGTCTAGGTTTGGAATTATAAGTGCTAATAAGGACATTTTAATATAAATTGGTTCTCATATTTTGGGGACTGTAAAATAAAAAGTAAATAATTGCGTATCAGTCAAACTTGAGACAGAACCTATACATTCCATTAAGTATTTAACTTTTAATAATAACTAAATGGTACTTTAATTTATGGATTTTATTGATAGTAGAATGAGATAATATATGTAACAATAAACATTAATCAAAGGTTAAAAGGAGTCTATATGGCAATAAATTTTAAAATAAATGAAACGAATACACATATTAACAATTTAGACACTGTTATTATTGGTGTGCCAGATCATTTTAATCAAATAGAGCCAATCATTTTTGAAAACGAAGATTTAACAGCAACATTAGAAATATTTAAACATCGACATATCATAGGAAGTACTTTAGGTAAAATATATTCAACAGCGCTAATGATTGATGGTAAATACAAACGATTAGTAACAATAGGCCTAGGTAATTTAAAAAATTTACAATATGCGGATATGCTAAATATTTGGGGCACCTTATTTCAATATATGAAAGACGAACATATTGTTAATAGTTTCTTAATATTAGATAGTCTGATTACTAAATATAATAAAAATAACGACATGTTATTTAGTTGTGGCTTACAAAGTGAGCGATCAATTTATCAATTTGATGATTATTCTTCAAATAAAAGAGCACCGTTTAATTTGGATATTTACTTACAAAGTAACAAAGATATTGATACTTCTATAATTCAACATGGACAAATAATTGGGCAAGCAATTAATTTAGTACGTTATATGAGTCAAGTTCCATCTAACATTTTAACGCCTCGAGATTTTACACATGATATTCAACAACGTTTTGAAAATTCTGCAGTTACTGTTGATGTTAAATCTGGAAATGATATTGTGACTGAAGGGTTTGGCTTAATTCAAGCAGTTGGACAAGGTAGTAGCAATCATTCAAGTTTAATTACGTTAACTTATAATGGTACTAATAAGACGAAACCTGTTATAGCATTTGTAGGTAAAGGTTTAACCTATCAAGTTAACAACGGATATAGTAGTAATAATCATTCAAAACAACTTATTAGTACAAATATGAATGAAGCAGCTACTATAGTAGCGATAGTTGAAGCTGTTAATAAATTAAAGTTGCCTATTAATATTGTTGCTATCATTGCTTGTGCAGATAATCGACAAAATGTGATAAAACTTAATGATATTTATACGGGAATCAGTGGTGAATCAATAGAAATTGCGAATAATGATGATATTGGCACCTTATTATTAGCAGATGCTGTTCAATATGCTAATCAGTTTCAACCTCAATTAATGATTGATATCGCTATTTTATCTCAAGAAATTATTGCAACATTAGGTAGTGATAAAGCGGCTGTTTTCCAACAACGGAGTGAGGATATGCTCCGACATATTCGAGAAGTTGCTGACTTATATGATGAAATGATTTATGAATTACCATTAACAAAAATTGAGCGACAATTAATTTTACAGAGTGACATTGCAGATTTAATTAACGATACAAATCAATGCCAACAAGGAAAAACACTATTTGATGCTAGTTTTATTTGTCATTTTGCTGGTAACACACCATACATTCATTTTGATATAACTGGTCCTGCAACCAATCATGTTGACACTTATAATGGACCAAAGGGAGCTAGTGGCTTCTTGATTACCACATTGATTCAATGGCTGTTAACATTAAAATAGCTAATATAGATGCTAAATATATGTTTTATAGATATTTTGTAATTTAGACAGTACTATCAAGTTCAACATAGTAAATACAGATAGTAGTTTGTACTAAACTACCCGAAATATAAGATTTAATGAACTGTTATAACTAATGGGGATATTTAATTTATAATTTGTATTTTTTAAAATTTCTAATAATTGACTATTTACTGTTGACAGGTGAATAAGCTACTGCTAAGATAAATTTTATAAACACTTTAGTTCGATAGAGTGATAAAGGATGATAAATTATGATAAATGCAGTGGTAATAGCAGTATTGTTAATGATTATATTGTGCTTATGCCGATTAAATGTAGTCATTAGCTTGTTTATAAGCGCACTTGTTGGGGGTACAATTTCTGGCATGAGCGTTGAAAAGGTGATTAATGTTTTTGGTAAGAACATTGTTGATGGTGCAGAGGTAGCACTAAGTTATGCTTTATTAGGTGGCTTTGCTGCACTAATTTCGTATAGTGGTATTACAGATTATTTGGTAGGTAAGATTATTGAGGCTATACATTCTGAAAATAGTCGTTGGTCTCGTATTAAAGTAAAAGTAGTGATACTAATTGCCTTATTAGCTATGAGTATTATGAGTCAAAACTTGATTCCCGTACATATTGCATTTATTCCTATTGTAATTCCACCATTATTAAGTTTATTCAATGATTTAAAAATTGATAGACGATTAATAGGGTTAGTTATTGGATTTGGACTTTGCTTCCCATATGTGTTATTACCATATGGATTCGGACAAATTTTCCAACAAATTATTCAAAGTGGTTTTGAAAAAGCAAACCATCCTATTGAATTTAATATGATTTGGAAAGCAATGTTAATTCCATCAATGGGTTATGTCGTAGGTTTAATTTTTGGTATGTTCGTTTATCGTAAACCGAGAGAATATGAAGATAGAAATATTTCAGAAGAAGAAATGATTCCACAATTAAAACCTTATATTCTAATAGTCACTGTAGTCGCTATATTGGCAACTTTCCTTGTTCAAACATTTACTAAATCAATGATTTTCGGTGCATTAGCAGGAGTCTTAGTATTTTTCTTATCTCGAGCATACAAATGGTATGAATTAGATGCTAAATTTGTTGAAGGTATAAAAATTATGGCTTATATTGGTGTAGTTATTTTAACAGCAAATGGCTTTGCAGGTGTTATGAACGCTACTGGAGATATTGGTGAATTAGTTAAAGTGTTAACACATGTCACTGGTGATAATAAATTAATTAGTATTATAGTCATGTATCTTATAGGTTTAATTGTCACATTAGGTATTGGTTCATCCTTTGCTACAATTCCTATTATTGCGTCACTGTTTATTCCATATGGTGTGTCTATAGGCTTAGATACTATGGCGTTAATTGCATTGATTGGTACTGCAAGTGCATTAGGTGATTCTGGTTCTCCGGCAAGTGATTCAACATTGGGTCCAACTGCTGGTTTAAATGTCGATGGCCAACATGACCACATTAGAGATACGTGTATACCTAACTTTCTATTCTATAATATACCGTTAATGATTTTTGGTATTATAGCTGCGATGGTATTATAAAGTAGAAGAGGTGATTAATAAATGACGAATTTATTAGAAACGTTTGAAATGACAGTCGACCATAAAGAAGATGGCTATATTGTGATGTCAATGCCCGTTACTGATAAGGTGAAGCAACCATTTGGCTACTTACATGGTGGTGCGACGATTGCTTTAGGAGAAACAGCATGCTCTTTAGGCTCAGCATACTTAGTTGATACTACCCAGTTTATCCCATTAGGTTTAGAAATGAATGCCAATCATATTCATTCTGCCCAAGATGGTCGTGTTACTGCTACTGCTAAAATAATTCATCAAGGTAATAGTACACATGTTTGGAATATAGAAATCACTAATGAACAAGGACAATTAATCAGTGTCATGAGAGGGACCATCGCTATCAAAGCATTAAAATAATAAATTTAAATAAGTATTATATATTATAAAAGAGCTTATCCATGTGAGGGAGAAGCTCTTTTTAATTGTGCGCCCGGCATGGGTAATTACTAGACGGTGAAAGTCCGTTACAGGCTTGGTAGTAGGAACTGTTAGCGAAAGACAAGGGTGTCCATTGTGAAATGGAATCTGAAGGAAGTCGGACGCAAACACTCGCACTGACGAACAGAAATATCATACAAGGCTATGTGGAATGGATGAATCTGCAATACAAGATAAAGTCCGATACTACCCGAGTTCTATATAGTAAATGATGCAGTGGAATGAGTGGAAAGTGGTTACTCTTACCCGGGGAGGTCTCATCAGCGATAAAAAAAATCGTAGTAATAACGAATGATGAGAAGTCAGCAGAGGTCATAGTAGGTAGAAATACTGAAGGACTGAACAATATTCATACAAAGTAAAGAATGGAGGTTAGAGATTTACAACGTACAGAATACAATTAATGATTGGCAACTCATAGAAAGATAAGTAGTGGAACGAAAAAGGATATATGAGTGCGTACAGTAAATCTTAGGTGAAATGAAAGAAATGTATCGTGAGTCTCCATCTATGATGGAGCTTGTTGTAAGAGAGAATAATATACAAAAAGCAATTAAGAAAGTGAAGAAAAACAACGGTGCACCTGGCATCGATGGCATGCGAGTAAGTGAATTAACATCACATTTCGCAAAATACTTTCCACAAATTAAACAAAAACTGCTTGATGGCACGTATAAGCCACAAGCAGTAAGAAAGGTTGAAATACCTAAATCAAATGGGAAAAAGCGCGTGCTTGGAATCCCTGTCGCAAGAGACAGAGTTATCCAACAAGCCATTAAACAAGTCATTGAACCTAGTATCGACCGTACTTTCTCAAAACACAGTCATGGCTTTAGACCGAATCGTAGTACAGGAACTGCACTTAAAGAATGTGCAACATACTATGAAGAAGGTTACTTAGTTGCAGTTGATTGTGATTTAAAACAGTGCTTTGATATGTTGAACCATGATAAATTAATGTATCTATTTGAACGACATGTTCAAGATAAAGCCATTTCTAAATTTATTCGTAGAAGCCTACAGGTTGGTGCAATCGACCTCAATGGTAATTATCGAAGTAGAGAAATAGGTGCACCGCAAGGTGGTGTTATTTCCCCGTTACTTTGTAATATTTATCTTCACGAATTAGATAATGAATTGGAGAAACGTGGTCATCGCTTTGTTCGTTATGCAGATGACTTCGTCATCTTTGTACGTACAAAACGAGCGGGTCAACGTGTCATGGAAAGTGTGACAAAGTTTATCGAAAAAGACCTTAAACTTATTGTAAATAGTGAAAAGAGCAAGGTAGGTTCTATCACACGTTTAAAGTTCTTGAGTTGTCTAATGACCAAAGTAAATGGCACTTATCGTTTCAGACCGACTATGGAAGCAAGAAGAAATTTAAAACGCACCTTAAGACGTCTAACGAAACGAAATAGACCAGGTACCTTTAAAGAGATTATATCAGAAATTAATCAAGTAACACGAGGGTGGATAAATTACTTTGGTAAAGGATTTATTACAGGTTTTGTAACGAAGTTACAATCATGGTTAAACCGACGCATTAGACAACTAATCCTCAAAAGATGGAAAAGAATAAAAACCAAATATAAGATGTTACGTAAGTATGGACTTGACCATAAGAGTGCAATGAAAATTGCCAATTCAAGAAAGAAATACTGGCGCTTATCATCAACGCATGAAGTTCATCGTGCACTTACAACAAAACGTCTCTACAAGTGGGGGTTAGAACCATTAACCCAACTCGCAGAGACGGCTTACGCAAGATATTGAACCGCCGAGTACGGAACCGTACGCTCGGTGGTGTGAGAGGACGGATAATCAAATAATGGTTATCCTCCTACTCGATTATGAAAATTCAGCTATTGTTAAGCACTATGTTGTTGCTTTTTATTAAATGCTTGTTCAAGGCGCTCAGCTGCTTTTCGACCACCCATAATATTTCTAGCAAAAGGACCTAATTCTAAATCTGCAAAACAGCCTGTTACGTATAAATTGGGTAACCATTCTAACTCGTGATTGAGACATGGATAATGGCAGTCATTTAAGGGAGCATGACAGTTGTTAACTAATTGCTTGATTAAAGGTTGAGTCATAAAATGACGATCAAAGCCTGTGGCAACAAGTATATGTTGATAATTAACTTTTTCATCGTCTGTTATAATCATTTGATTTATGGAATCAACACGTTTGATAGGTGCGCGATGAATGATAAGTGAACCATTATTAATATGTTTCTTAAGTCTTAAATATAATTCGTGAGGCATTGATCCTGGATGCTTTTCTTGCATTAAAATTTGATATCTATCTGCCATAGTTGTCATTTTTAAAAAGGGTGACATATTTTTGGGGCCTAACCAAGCAGGATCAGCATCAAAGTCATGAATTTCAAAATCTTTATTAAGCCACAAATGAATAGTTCTATTATGATGTTGCTGTAATAATTTTAAAGACAAGTGTGCTGCAGTAATGCCACTTCCAACTATTGATCGACACATGGATAAATATCATCATTTAGTTGATGATCAAAAATATGAGTAACATGTTTTTGGTTTAGGAGTACATCTGGAATATAGAGTGTATTAGTACTACCAATCGCTAATATCACACAATCTGTTATTAGTTGTTGCTGATTGCTTAATGTAAGATACCATTGATTTTGATGTTGAGATATCGCGTTGACAGTGGCCATGATATGACATTGTTTTAAATCAGCATTGCTAACAGATTGTTTAACATGATTGATGAACATATTTAATTCAGGTCGTTGATAAGGCCCATAAAAAGCATTAGTATAATGATTTATTTTCGCAAATTGTTTTAAATGAAAGGGTTGTGGATGTACGTGATGTACAATTGGTGATCTTAGATATGGCATTTCTATTCGATGAGCATAATCATCAAATCTTTGACAAAGTCTTTCGTGGGGATCAATGATAGATAATTTATGTATAGGTAAACCAAGAGATAATAATTTTAAAGCGATAGTAGTGCCTTGTATGCCACCGCCAATAATTGTCCAATGCATAATAGACCTTCTTTCTATGTTTTTTAAAACGTAATAATTACGATTTATAAAGTATCATAATATAAAGTGCCTAATTTCGCAAATAATTTTGTAAAATACTAGAAAAAGAAGGTGTGTATTTCTATTATATAGAAAGTTTTTTACAATTGATTTTTAACTAGGCTTGTACGGTTATAAACTTTTCAACCTTGTACACTAATCACTGTAATAATAAATATGTTGTGATCATTCAACTATAAAATATTTTTTCAAAATCATTAATAAATTGTAGTAGCTGTATATTACAAAGAGTCAACAAGAGAAAGATAAAAAAAACTGTCAATGAAGGGTAATTAACTTCATTGACAGTTAAGTAATAACTAATTTTATAATTTAGTATCTTTTAAGTCTTTTTCAATTTCATCTATTTTTGTCTTCTTTGTATAGGGTGTTTTAGTATTATATGCTGCTTTCATAATCATATGACTAGAAAGAGGTCCGGTAATTAAAACAAAGATAATCGCAATAATAATTTGCATATTTACTGTACCTTTAGTAGCTATGAAGTATAAAAATGCTCCGAAAAGTAGAGACATAGCACCAAGTGTAGCTGCTTTGCCAGCTGCATGGGCTCTTGAATAAATATCTTCTAAGCGTATTAAACCGATAGCTGCTACAACACTAATCAATGCACCTATAATAACAAAGATAAGTGAGATACTAATCATGATGTTGTTGATCATGTTCAATCACCTTACCTTTATCCATAAATTTAGAAAATACTGCAGTACCTAGGAATGCTAAGATTCCTATTAGCATAATAACAACAATCATATAGCTTATATCAAGAAGAATACTAAATAGAGCAATAACAGCCATTAATTGAAGACCAATAGCATCTAATGCAACGACTCGATCTGCAAGTGATGGGCCTAAGATAACCCTGATTAACATAAGTAACATTGATATTACTACAATGATTAAAGCAATGACTATAATTATTGTATGATCCATTATTCGTCGCCCACCTCTCTAACAATCTTCTCTAATGATGATTTAATACTAGCAATTTCTTCTTCAGTCGTTGAAAAGTCTATGGCATGTATATAAATTTTACTTCTATCATCACTAACTCCTAATACAACTGTTCCCGGTGTCAACGTTATTAAGTTAGACAATAGGACAATTTGCCAATCCGTTGTCAAATCGGTTGGATAGACAAAGAATCCAGGTTGATTATTAATTGTTGGTTTAATAATAATTTTTAAGACATCTAAATTAGCTTTAATTAATTCTATAAGAAACACTACAATTAATTTAATAATGCGATATAAAGTAATAATATAAAATCTACCTGGTAATACTCTGTGCAGGAGATAAACTAAAATTAAGCCGAAAATAAAGCCTAGTACAAAGTTGTTCATATTGTAACTATTTGTTACAAACAACCAAAAGATAGCAATGATTAAGTTAAGTACTAATTGAATTGCCATTTTATTTACCTCCTAAGACACTTTTGACATAAGTTGTTGGATTATAGAAAGTTTGTGCACCTTCTTTTATGATTGGATATAAATAATCTGCAGATAAGCCAAACAGCACAATAACAACAACAGAGATACAAGCGATAGACGTTAAATAAGTGACTTTAACTTTATTATTTACATCATAACCTTTAGCTTGACCGTAAAATCCTTGTAGGAAAATGCGGATAACTGAATATAAGACAACTAAACTAGAAAGTAAAACGATCATACCACTTAAATAAAATCCTTTTTCAAAAGTAGCTTGAACGATGTAAAATTTACCATAGAAACCGCTTAGTGGTGGGATGCCAGCTAAACTTAATGCTGCGATAAAGAAAGACCATCCAAGGACAGGATAACGTTTGATCAAACCTCCAAATTGTCTTAAATCAGCTGTGCCAGTAATTTTAATCATAACTCCAATTAATAAAAATAACGATAATTTCACTAACATATCATGTAAAGTATAGTAAATCGCACCAATCATACCAGCTTGTGTCATCATTGCAACACCAACAAGTATGACGCCGACAGCTATCATAATATTATAGAGAATGATTTTTTTAATATCATAGTATGCTATAGCGCCAACACAACCAAATATGATCGTCATTAAAGCTAAAAATAATATGACATAATGTGAAAAACTAACTGAATCACTAAAGAATAAACTTAAGGTTCTTGCTATAGCGTATACACCAACTTTTGTTAATAAAGCTCCGAAAAACGCGATGATAGGGATAGGTGGTGCATAGTAGGCGCTCGGTAGCCAGACAAACATTGGGAAGACCCCAGCTTTGGTAGCAAAAACAAAAATAAACATAATAAAAACAATGTTTACTAATCCACTGTCGTGAGAAGATAGATTTGTCAATTTATTACTAATATCAGCTAAATTTAATGTTCCAACAACAGAATATAGTATAGCTACACCCATAACAAAGAAGGATGAAGATACTACATTAACTAAGATATACTTAATCGTCTCTTGCAATTGGATTTTAGTCGAACCAATGACTAATAAGAAATAAGAAGACATTAAAAATACTTCAAAGAATACAAACATGTTAAAGATATCACCAGTAGTAAACGCACCAATAATACCAATTAACATAAACATCATTGAGAAATAGTAATAATACGTTTCACGTTCAATACCAATGGAACGGTATGAATATAAAATAATAAAAGTTGTAATGATAATACTAATTACAATGAGTAAAGCACTAAAAATATCTACTACAAAGACAATACTATATGGTGCTTTCCATGACCCTAATTCAACTTTTATTGGGCCTTGTTGTAAAACATAGCTTAAATTTACTATAGCTATAATTAATGTTAATAAGGTACCGCTTAAAGCAACATAACGTTTTACTAAAGGACGTTTGCCAATAAAGACGAGTAATATTGCTGTGATAAGTGGTATGACTAATGGTAAAACAAGCATATTACTTTCAATCATCTTGTGGCACTCCTTTCATATTTTCAACGTTATCTGTTCCTAATTTTTTATATGTTCTAAAAGCTAATACTAAGAAGAAGGCAGTTGTTGCAAATGCGATAACAATGGCAGTTAAAATTAAAGCTTGAGGTATAGGATCAACATAGCTTTGAATGCCTTTTTCATAAATAGGAACAGTACCATGTTTTAGTCCGCCCATTGTAATTAAAAATAAATTGGCTGCATGTGTTAGAAGGGTAGTACCCATAACAATTCGTATCAAACTTTTAGACAAAACGAGGTAGACACTAATTGCTGTGAGTATACCACTAACAAATATCATAATAATTTCCACTAGTCGTTCTCTCCAATCGAAATAATAATTGTCATGATAGTACCTACCACTGCGCATAAGACGCCAAAGTCAAAAAATACTGCTGTCGTCATATGCATAGGTTGTAATAAAGGTATTGGAATATCAAAAGTGACATGTGTAAAGAAATTTTTGTTCATAAACCAACTAGCAATTGGTGTGCCGACACAAAATGTTAAACCAATACCGATAAGTAATTTAAAATCTAACGGAAATACTTTACGCATTGTTTCTATATTGAATGCAATTGTGATAATAACCAACGCACTGGCAAATAATAAACCGCCAACAAAGCCTCCGCCAGGTGTATAATGCCCAGCTAAGAAAAGTGAAAAACCAAAAATCATAACCATGAAGAAGATAATAATTGCAGCAAATTGCAAGATAATATCATTTTGTTGTCTATTCATGATTTTTCACCTCACTTTGTTGTTTAGGCTTTTTTCTAAGTTTAATCATTGTATAAACTGCTAATCCTGCAATACCAAGTACGGAAGATTCAAATAAAGTATCCATACCACGGAAATCTACTAAAATGACGTTAACCATATTTTTACCGTGTGCTAAATCATATACATGATCTTGATAATATTTAGCTATTGAATCGTAATGTCTATTACCGTAAGCAATTAAACCAATGACGATGACGACCAAACCTACACCAGCAGATATAAGTGCATTAGTTATTTTGAAACTACGTTTTTCATTGTATCTATTTAAATTAGGTAAATGATAGAAACATAATAAGAATAATGCAGTTGAAATGGATTCGACTACAAATTGTGTTAAAGCTAAGTCAGGTGCTTTAAAGAATATAAAAAGTACTGAAACAGCATAGCCTACAGCGCTTAACATAATAATGCTAAATAATCTGGATTTAGCAAAGACAATTAAGAATGCTGCACTAAGTAATAAAACGACTATACCTAATTCAAAGAGTCTGATCGGACTTACATCTTTAAAGCTTACGTGAAATGGCACACTTAATAATGTTGTAACGGTTAGTAGTATTAATACACCAAAAATAATGACTAAATTATTACGTGAATAATCAGTAACATAGCTATCAGTCATGTTTTTAGAAATACTAGGCATATAGTCACCGCTACGGTTATACCAATAATTTAAAGTTAATTGAGTTGGTTGTTGTTGTAATAGGCGAATCCAATGGCTAAACGTTAATATGAGTATGATACCAGTAATATAAATAGCTAATGTTGAGATGAACGCTGGTGTAATACCATGGAATAAATGAAACTCAATATTATCAATTGTTGACTGATTAATTGCAACTGTTGCCGGTTGAATAATAGAGTTGGTTAATATTCCAGGGAATAAACCAAAGACAATAACTAATATTGCTAAAATAGCTGGTGAAATTAACATTAATAGCGAAACTTCATGTGCTTGTTTTGGTAGCTTTTCCGGTTGATAATGACCGAAGAAAATAGACATAATAAATTTAATAGAATAGACAAAGGTAAAGATACTACCAATAATAGCTACTATCGGGAATAATATACCTAACCCATTTAAGCTAAAGATATTAGCATGTGTAACATTAATCATAGCGTCTAAGAATGACTCTTTAGACAAGAAACCATTGAATGGTGGTATACCAGCCATACTTAAAGCTGTAATAACAGTGATAGTAAAGGAAATAGGCATGATTGTTAATAAACCGCCTAATTTTTTGATATCACGTGTACCAGTTGCATGGTCTACTGCACCAGTCACCATGAATAATGCACCTTTAAATGTTGCATGGTTAATTAAGTGAAATATTGCTGCTGTAAAAGCTGCTGCGTATATTTGACTATTAGCGCCTTGGAAATGATAACTCACCGCACCAATACCAAGCATTGACATAATCATACCTAATTGAGATACAGTAGAAAATGCAAGGATCCCTTTCAAATCTTGTTGCTTTGTAGCATTTAATGATGCCCAAAATAGAGTGATTAGTCCGACAACAGTAACAGTCCAAATCCAACCAGCAGATATAGCAAATATTGGTGTCATGCGAGCAATTAAATATAATCCAGCTTTAACCATTGTTGCTGAGTGCAGGTAAGCACTTACTGGTGTAGGTGCTTCCATTGCATCGGGTAACCAAATATAAAATGGAAATTGAGCTGATTTAGTAAATGCACCAAGCATGATTAAAATCATGGCAAAAATAAAGTATGGACTATTGTGAATGTCACTAATATGTTGAATCATATATTGAATGCTAAATGAATTAGTAGATAACGATAGTAAAATTAAGCCACCTAATAAAGATAATCCACCTAGTACTGTAATGATTAAGGATTTTTGCGCACCATAAATAGATGCTTGGCGTTCTCTCCAAAATGAAATTAATAAAAAGCTTGAAAAAGAAGTTAATTCCCAGAATAAATATAAAATAATGACATTATCTGATAGAACTACTCCTAACATAGCACCCATAAATAGTAATAAATAACAATAAAAATTACCAAGTTGTTCAGATTTACTTAAATAACCAATCGAATATAATACAACTAAACTTCCGATTCCTGTAATAAGCAAACTAAATAGTAAACTTAAGCCATCAAGATATAAATTAAAATTCATACCAAAATGAGGCATCCAATTTAAGGTTTTCATTACAGTATGACCTGACATCATCGTTTGAATTAAAGACAGTAAATAGATAAATATAACGATAGGTACAGGCAATACGAACCATCCTAAATGTATACGTTTAAAAAATCTATACAGGATAGGAATAATGAGTGCGAATATTAACGGTAAAATGACCGCAATATGTAACCAACTCATTAAGTTGTCCTCCTTTAAAAAATATTTATGCTACTCATTATACATGAATAGCATAGTTCTGAAAAACGTCTTAATTCCTTATAGATACTGAATTTCAGATATCTTTAAATAAGAAGAAACACGTCATTTTTAATTAAAATTTTCTTTATATTGGATTGAATAATCTTCTTTTAAACGTGCCAAACTTGCTAATGACATTTCAGCGTGGGTAGTTCCACTCTCTATAAGTTCATTCTCTAATTTAGTAATAGCTTGTTGTAGTGAATCTTCGTAACGCATCTCTTCAACATTAAAGTCTCTTAATTGTGAACGTTTTGCATAGCGCTTTTCAAAATGACTCAATGCTTTACGTTCATGAAAAAAGACACCTTCAGTATCATTTGGACTATGAAGATCTCCTTGTTTAGGGTGTTTAATCACTTGTTCAACTTGTACAAGTACTTCATCATCTTTATCTTCAACGATTGCTACGCCGTACACACCCGTTTTATGTGAAAATCTATATAGCTTCATGCTATTTTCCTCCCTTAAAAATATGTTAATATATATGTATCATAACATGAATGGAGAATAAAAATGGCTAACTATCCTCAGTTAAATAAAGAAGTTCAACAAGATGAAGTTAAAGTAGTAATGCATACTAATAAAGGTGACATGACTTTTAAATTGTTTCCAAAAATCGCACCAAAAACAGTAGAAAATTTCGTAACACATGCTAAAAATGGTTACTATGATGGAATTACTTTCCATCGTGTTATTAATGATTTCATGGTACAAAGTGGAGACCCAACTGCTACAGGTATGGGTGGAGAAAGTATCTACGGTGGCTCATTTGAAGATGAATTTTCTTTAGAAGCGTTTAACTTATATGGTGCTTTATCAATGGCAAATGCTGGTCCAAATACTAATGGTTCACAATTTTTCATTGTGCAAATGAAAGAAGTACCTCAAAATATGCTAAGTCAATTAGCAGATGGCGGATGGCCACAACCGATTGTTGAAGCATATGGCAAGAATGGTGGAACACCATGGTTAGATCAAAAACATACAGTATTTGGGCAATTAATTGAAGGTGAATCAACTTTAGAAGATATTGCTAATACTAAAGTCGGTCCACAAGATAAGCCTGTACATGATGTTGTTATTGAATCAATTGACGTAGAAGAATAAGTTATAATTTTTTTATATGTAAATATTATTAACACAAGGTGATTACACTTATCGTAATTATCTTGTGTTTTGTTGTATAAAATTTAAAGAACCAAATTAATACCACCTTGCTTACGTAAGTATTTTACAGAAAATTGTAATATTTTAATGTTTTAAATAGTCCCGAATTTCTATTTATGCTATGATAATAATGTTAAGTAAATCGAAATAAGGGGTTATTAAGTTGAATAACTACAAAATTGGCCAACATATCAAGGTACGTGTGACTGGTATTCAACCTTATGGTGCGTTTGTAGAAACCCCTAACCATACTGAAGGACTAATCCATATTTCTGAGATTATGGATGATTACGTGCATAATTTGAAAAAATTTTTATCAGAGGGTCAAATAGTTAAAGCTAAAATTTTGTCTATTGATGATGAAGGGAAACTAAATTTATCTTTAAAAGATAATGATTACTTTAAGAATTATGAACGTAAAAAAGAAAAACAATCAGTATTGGATGAAATAAAAGCAACAGAAAAATATGGGTTTCAAACACTTGAAGAACGTTTACCGGTCTGGATTAAGCAGTCAAAAAAAGCAATTAAAAATGACTGAATTGATAGATACGTGCCACAACATAACAGTACTATCCACAATAATTGGGTAGTACTGTTTTTTTGATTTGAATAAAAAGTATAAAATCATATACGCTAATCGCTGCAAAAAGATGACATGGACTTTAATATATTGATAGCTTGATGGAACAGTTCTTTATTTACCTTACAATGCCAGCAAAAGTAATTGTCGGATGATCATAACTCATGAATTATCAGGGAGTGGGAAAGAAATAATTGATTCAATATCAATTATTTATAAATTTTTTCTCAGACTTATCGTTTATAAATAGTATCAAACAGATTATTGGAGTTATAACAAGCTTGATGTTATAGTCATTACATTAATTTTAGGAGGCGTATGATCAATGAATAGTAAATATGAACCTTTATTTGAGTCGTTAACACTTCCCAATGGTGTTCAACTTAGAAATCGTTTTGTTTTAGCGCCCTTAACACATATATCATCTAATGATGATGGTACGATTTCAGAAGAGGAATTGCCTTATATTGAAAAACGTTCTAAAGATGTGGCGATTGCTATTAACGCAGCAAGTAATGTTAGTGATATTGGTCAAGCATTTCCAGGACAACCATCAGTTGCACATGATTCTGATATACCAGGTTTAAAAAGATTAGCAGCTGCAATGAAGAAAAATGGAGCTAAAGCACTTGTTCAAATACATCATGGTGGAGCTCAGGCACTTACAAATTTAACACCTGATGGTGATGCCGTCGCACCAAGTGCTATTTCATTAAAAAGTTTTGGACAACAACATGAGCATCATGCTAGAGAAATAACAGCTACAGAAATAGAACAAACAATTAAAGATTTTGGAGAAGCAACTCGACGTGTAGCTGAAGCAGGATTCGATGGTGTAGAAATCCATGGTGCAAATCATTACTTAATACATCAATTTGTGTCTCCGTATTATAATCGTCGAAATGATGTATGGGCAGATAATTATAAATTTGCATTAGCGGTAGTTGATGAAGTACTAAAAGCTAAAGAAAATTATGCCAACAATGATTTTATTGTAGGATATAGATTATCTCCGGAAGAAGCTGAATCTCCAGGCATTACAATGGATACTACAGAACAATTGGTTAATAAACTTTGCCATACCGCAATTGATTATATTCATGTCTCTATGATGGATACACATGCTAAAACACGAGAAGGTCAATACGAAGGGCAAGAACGTTTACCTTTAATCAAGCGTTTTGCGAATGGTCGCAAACCAATTATTGGAATAGGATCAGTATTTACAGCAGATGATGCCTTAGATGCAATTGAAAATGTTGGTGTCGACTTGGTAGCACTTGGTAGAGAAATATTATTAGATCCGCAATTCATTGACAAGATTAAACAAGGTCGTGAACAAGATATTGTGAATTATTTTGATCCACAAAGAGAAGATCTCCATCATTTAACACCAAAACTATGGGAACAATTTAATAAAGGTTTTTACCCTGTACCGCGAAAAGATAAATAATATAAAACCCTTGATACCACTGAATTTTGTAGCTATAAAAATTTAGTGGTTTTTTAGTTTTTTAAAAGAAAAAAATATAAAGAAATAATCAATTTGTTTTAGTGTAAAATTATCAAATATTTTACTTGTAAAAGAGACAAAGAGTATGTCATTATAAATGTAAGGGTTTTCAAAATAGACAAATTTATCTAGCTACCAATAATAAATATTTTATTGAGTGACATAACATCTGCTTTGAAAACTAATAATAAATTGAATAATATTTCATGTATAATAGTTATAAATGAAGTAAAGGGGAGATAAGATGACTAGATCAGAAGAAATTATTGAGTTAACAAATCATTATGGAGCGCACAACTACTTACCATTACCAATTGTCATTTCGGAAGCTGAAGGGGTATGGGTTAAAGATCCTGAAGGCAATAAGTATATGGATATGCTTTCTGCGTATTCAGCAGTTAACCAAGGTCATAGACATCCGAAAATTATTCAAGCATTAAAAGATCAAGCAGATAAAGTTACATTAGTTTCACGTGCATTTCACAGCGATAATTTAGGAGAATGGTACGAAAAAATTTGTAAATTATCTGGCAAAGAAAAAGCATTACCAATGAATACTGGCGCAGAAGCTGTAGAAACAGCACTAAAAGCTGCACGTCGTTGGGCATATGATGTTAAAGGGATTGAACCAAATAAAGCTGAAATCATTGCGTTAAATGGTAACTTCCATGGTCGTACAATGGCACCTGTGTCATTATCATCAGAAGCAGAGTATCAACGTGGCTATGGTCCATTATTAGATGGTTTTAGAAAAGTTGATTTTGGTAATATAGAGGCATTAAAAGAAGCGATTAATGATAATACAGCAGCTATACTTGTAGAACCTATTCAAGGTGAAGCAGGTATTAACATTCCACCTGAAGGCTACTTAAAAGCAATTAGAGAATTATGTGATGAACATAATGTTTTGTTTATTGCTGATGAAATTCAAGCAGGTTTAGGTCGTTCAGGTAAATTATTCGCAACAGATTGGGATAATGTCAAACCAGATATTTACATTTTAGGTAAAGCATTAGGTGGAGGTGTATTCCCAATTTCAGTTGTCTTAGCTGACAAAGAAATATTAGATGTCTTTACACCAGGTTCACATGGATCAACATTTGGTGGTAATCCATTAGCTTGTGCAGCTTCAATTGCTGCATTAGACATTATTGTGGATGAAGATTTACCAGGACGTTCATTAGAGTTAGGTAATTATTTCAAAGAACAATTACAACAAATTAAACATCCATCAATTAAAGAAGTACGTGGACGTGGATTGTTTATTGGTGTCGAACTTAATGAAAGTGCTAGTCCATACTGTGAAGCATTAAAAGAAGAAGGGCTATTATGTAAAGAGACACATGATACGGTCATTCGATTTGCTCCACCACTAGTCATCACTAAAGAAGAATTAGACTTGGCATTAGAAAAAATAAGACATGTATTTCAGTAAGATCAAAAAGTAGTAACAATCAATTTGTAAAGACTTTAAAAAGAAAAACGTTATGTTACAATATGTTTGAAAGCGAAATCATTAGTAAAAGAAGAGGCGAAAAGGATCATGACTGAGAACAATAATTTAGTAACTTCTACTCAAGAGATTATTAAAGAAGCATTGCATAAATTGGGATTCGATGAAGGTATGTATGATTTAATTAAAGAACCATTAAGAATGTTACAAGTACGTATACCAGTACGTATGGATGATGGTACTGTTAAAACATTTACAGGATATCGTGCACAACATAATGATGCTGTTGGACCTACTAAAGGTGGGGTACGATTCCATCCTGATGTTGATGAAGAAGAAGTTAAAGCATTATCAATGTGGATGACTTTAAAATGTGGCATTGTGAATTTACCATATGGCGGTGGTAAAGGTGGAATAGTTTGTGATCCACGTCAAATGAGTATACATGAAGTTGAGCGTTTATCTAGAGGGTATGTAAGAGCAATCTCTCAATTCGTTGGACCAAATAAAGATATTCCAGCGCCTGATGTGTTTACTAATTCACAAATCATGGCCTGGATGATGGATGAATATAGTGCACTTGATAAATTTAATTCACCTGGTTTTATTACAGGTAAACCGATTGTGTTAGGTGGTTCTCATGGCCGTGATAGATCTACTGCATTAGGTGTTGTTATTGCAATTGAACAAGCAGCGAAACGCCGTGGTATGAATATTGAAGGTGCTAAAGTTGTTATTCAAGGCTTTGGTAATGCCGGTAGCTTCTTAGCTAAGTTTTTATATGATTTAGGTGCTAAAATTGTTGGTATATCAGATGCTTATGGTGCATTACACGATCCAAATGGTTTAGATATTGATTATCTATTAGATCGTCGTGATAGCTTTGGAACTGTTACAAATTTATTTGAAGAAACAATTTCAAATAAAGAGTTATTTGAATTAGACTGTGATATCTTAGTTCCAGCAGCAATTTCTAACCAAATCACTGAAGATAATGCACATGATATTAAAGCTAGTATCGTAGTAGAAGCGGCTAACGGTCCGACTACTCCAGAAGCAACACGTATTTTAACTGAAAGAGACATTTTACTTGTACCAGATGTATTAGCTAGTGCAGGTGGAGTAACAGTTTCATACTTCGAATGGGTTCAAAATAATCAAGGCTATTATTGGACTGAAGAAGAAGTAAATGAAAAATTACGCGAAAAATTAGTGACTGCTTTTGATACGATCTACGAATTAGCTCAAAATAGAAAAATTGATATGCGTTTAGCGGCATATATCATTGGTATTAAACGTACTGCTGAAGCGGCAAGATACCGTGGTTGGGCTTAATATTTGAACAGTTGAGATAACAAACAGTAAAAGGCTATCTTATTTGATTGTAATCAAATAAGATAGCCTTTGTTGTTATTATTAAAACAATTATTGGTGTAATAATGTTTTGGCTACGTTTAATTGATGACGTACAGCATCTTGTCCAGTTGAACCGTAACTTTGTCTACGTTTTAAACAATTTTCAGGTTGTAAGTAATCATATACATCGTTTTCAATACTAGGATGATGCTTTTGGTAGTCATCTAAAGAAACATCTAATAAATAGTGTCCGTGTTGGATACAATCTAAGACGATTTTACCTACAATTTCGTGAGCAGTTCTAAATGGAATGTCTTTACCTACTAAATAATCAGCAAGTTCTGTCGCATTTGAAAAATCTTGTTTGACAGTTTGATTTAACCGCTCTGTATTAACCGTCATTGTATCAATCATACCTTCAAATATACGTAATGATCCTTTAATCGTATGAATAGCATCAAATAATCCTTCTTTATCTTCTTGCATATCTTTATTATATGCCAGTGGTAATCCTTTTAAAGTCATTAACATACTCATTAAATGACCCGTAGTTCTACCAACTTTACCACGAATAAGTTCTGCCATATCTGGATTTTTCTTTTGTGGCATGATAGATGAGCCAGTAGAAAATGCATCTGATAGTGTAATAAACTTTGCTTCATCCGTTGACCAAAAAATAATTTCTTCAGCAAATCTAGATAGGTGAACCATTGTCAAAGAAATATTATGCAATGTTTCTACTATATAATCTCTATCACTAACAGCATCCATACTATTTTCGTAGACAGCAGCAAAATCTAATAACTTTGTAGTTTCGTGCCTATCAATAGGGTAGGTTGTACCACTTAATGCTGCGGCACCTAATGGGTTAATATCAATACGTTTTAAACTATCATTGAAACGCTGACGATCACGTTGTAACATCCAAAAATAAGTCATGATGTGATGAGCAAATGATACAGGTTGTGCACGTTGTAAATGCGTATAACCAGGCATAATCGTATTAATATGTTTGGCAGCAATCGTATAGATAGATTGTTGTAAAGATTGTATTAAAGCAATGATGTCATTTACCTGTTCTTTAGTATAAAGATGCATATCAGTTGCAACTTGATCATTTCTACTTCGACCAGTATGCAATTTACCTCCTGCATCTCCAACACGTTTAATCAATTCATGTTCGATATTTAAATGAATATCTTCAAGTGAGGTACTGAACTGAATATGTCCATGATGATAATCTTGTTGTATTGATTTTAGACCAGTGATAATAGCATCTTTATCAACTTCACTGATAATATGTTGATTTGCGAGCATGGTAGCATGAGCGATACTGCCTTCAATATCTTGATCAATTAAAGTTTGATCAAAATGGATAGATGCATTAAAGTCATCTACCCATTCCTCAGGTTGTGCTTGAAATCTGCCTCCCCAAGCTTTATTGCTCATTACTATATCCTCCATGTAAAATTGCATTGACTTGAGTAGGTAAACCATAAATATCAATAAATCCAACAGCAGCATCTTGATTGAAGGCATCTTCTTTTGTATACGTTGCTAATTTTTCATCATAAAGTGTGTATGGTGATTTTCTACCATTAACTATTGTATTACCTTTAAATAGTTTTACTCTAACATCACCAGTTACATATTGCTGTGTACTATCGATAAATAATTTTAAACTGTCAGTTAAAGGTGAGAACCATAAACCATTATATAATTGTTCGGCAAATTGTTTTTCAATTACTGGTTTAAAATGTGCAACATCTTTCGTTAAAGTAATTGTTTCTAATGCTTTATGAGCGGTTAAAATTACTTCAGCAGCAGGTGTTTCATAAATTTCTCTTGATTTGATACCTACTAATCTATTTTCAACATGGTCAATTCTTCCAATACCATGTTTTCCAGCTAAAGTATTTAAAGTCAATATTAAATCATCTAAGTCATAATCTTTGCCATCAATTTGAACAGGAATACCTTTATCAAATGTCATAATAATTTCATCGGCTACATCAGGTGTTTCTTCTAAGGCATTTGTTAAATCAAAAGCATCTTCTGGTGGTTCAGCATATGGATCTTCTAAAATACCACACTCATTTGCTCTACCCCATAAATTTTGATCTATAGAATAAGGTGAATCGTGATTAATTGATACTGGAATATTATGTTTAATGGCATAATCGATTTCTTCTTCACGGCTCCATGCCCATTCACGAACAGGTGCAAAAGCTTTAAGATTTGGATTTAATGCTTTGATAGCAACTTCGAAACGTACTTGGTCATTACCTTTACCAGTACAACCATGAGCAATACCAACAGAGTTTGTTTTCTCAGCAATTTCTACTAACTTTTTAGCAATAAGTGGTCTTGATAAAGCGGACACTAAGGGATATGCATTTTCATACATCAAGTTTCCTTTAATTGCGTAACTGACATAATCTTCGCTGAATTCTTTCGTAGCATCGATAATATGGCATTCAACAGCACCCATATCTAATGCTTTTTGATAAACGATGTCTAAATCTTTACCTTCTCCAACATCTAAACAACATGCCACCACATCATAGCCTTTATCTATTAACCACTGAACTGCAACACTTGTGTCTAGTCCTCCTGAATATGCTAAAACAATTTTCTCTTTCATAAAATTCACCTCTTAATAATTATCAGAATATTTAGTATGAACACATCATAACAGACTTTTTATGAAAATAAAACCATTTTTATACATATTTATTCATAATATAAATATGAGAACAATGTAAAATTATCTATAAATACTGATATTAAAGGATTTGTTAAAATGAGAAAATTATGTAATTTGTATAAAGAAAATTATTATTAATGGTTTTTGAGGTGTTTTAAAGTGAAAAAATCAATTTTTGTCACATAAATATCAATTTTGTTGCTAATCTACAATCATGTGAATTGAATAGATAACACAAACTTAGTAGAATTAAAGTAATAAATTAACAGGAGGCTTTTTAATGACTCATATTCAATTGGACTTTAGTAAGACATTAGAATTTTTCGGTGAACATGAATTACAGCAACAACAAGATATTGTTAAGACAATTCATAACACAATTCATAAAGGTACTGGCGCAGGTAGTGACTTTTTAGGATGGGTTGATTTACCAGTTGATTACGATAAAAAAGAATTTTCTCGAATTGTTGAAGCTTCAAAACGAATTAAAGAAAATTCAGATGTCTTAGTTGTTATTGGTATCGGTGGATCTTATCTTGGAGCTCGTGCTGCTATCGAAATGTTAACGTCATCATTTAGAAACAGTGATGAATATCCTGAAATTGTATTTGTAGGTAATCATTTATCTTCAACTTATACTAAAGAATTAATTGATTATTTAGCAGATAAAGATTTCTCAGTAAATGTTATTTCTAAATCTGGTACAACAACTGAACCTGCAGTTGCATTTAGACTATTCAAGCAATTAGTAGAAGATAAATATGGTAAAGAAGAAGCGAAGAAACGTATTTTTGCTACTACTGATAAAGCTAAAGGTGCATTAAAAGAACTAGCTACTAATGAAGGTTACGAAACATTTGTTGTTCCTGACGATGTTGGGGGTAGATACTCAGTATTAACAGCTGTAGGTTTATTACCAATTGCAACAGCAGGAATTAACATTGAAGCTATGATGTTAGGTGCTGCAAAAGCTCGCAAAGAATTGTCATCAGATAAATTAGAAGATAATATTGCATATCAATATGCAACCATTCGTAATATTCTTTATGCTAAAGGATATACTACTGAAATGTTAATTAACTATGAACCTTCAATGCAATACTTTAATGAATGGTGGAAACAATTATTTGGTGAATCAGAAGGTAAAGATTATAAAGGTGTTTATCCATCAAGTGCTAATTACACAACTGATTTACATTCTTTAGGACAATATGTACAAGAAGGTCGTCGTTTCTTATTTGAAACAGTTGTTAAAGTAAATCATCCGAAGTATGATATTACAATTGAACAAGATCAAGATGATTTAGATGGCTTAAATTACCTTGCTGGTAAAACCATTGATGAAGTGAATACTAAAGCTTTTGAAGGTACTTTATTAGCGCATACTGATGGTGGCGTTCCAAATATGGTTGTTAATATTCCGCAATTAGATGAAGAAACATTTGGCTATTTAGTATATTTCTTCGAACTAGCTTGTGCAATGAGCGGCTATCAATTGGGTGTGAATCCATTTAACCAACCAGGTGTAGAAGCATATAAACAAAACATGTTTGCATTATTAGGTAAACCTGGATTTGAAGATATGAAAAAAGAATTAGAAGAACGTCTATAATTTTTATTAATGCTATTTTAAGAAGAGTTTCGTTAATATAAAATTAAAATAATCGTCCGTGTCTTTAAGCAAATATGTTTAAAGATGCGGGCTTTTTATATGTTTATATATCAATACATTATGCTGTAATATTAAGTGATATATCATTAACAACTGTATTGCAATCATTATGTTATGGCAAATTGTGCTGAATATAAAAAATTGCAATTTACAAAACAAAATTTTTGTGTTTATTTTCACATATAAAAAATATATAATAAAGAGACATTTCGAAATGTGAAAGGGGGATTAAATATGACATTACAGCATTTAGAACAATGGTTTGAAGTTCTTAAACATTTAGGCTATTTTGGAGGCTTTCTTTTATTATTTTTTAGAGCTGTTATTCCAGTATTCCCCTTAGTGTTATATATTATTGTTGTCATGCATGAATATGGTGATTTCGTCGGTGTTATAATAAGTTGGCTAGCTTTAGTTGCAGGTTCATTTACAGTTTATTTAATTTGTAAAACGCTAGTTAATTCTAAAGTGATGATAGAAATTAAAAGAAAGAAAGCTACTAAAAAAATTATAAATATCATTGATAATCAAGGATTAGTACCATTATTTGTATTATTATGTATTCCTTTTTCACCTACATCATTAATTAATATCGTTGCAAGTTTTTCTAATATTAATAGTAAACATTATTTTATTGTGTTATCCACGTCTACATTAATATTTACTGTAATTTTAGGATATATGGGAACAGATGTGACAACAATTTTGACAGATCCAAAGAAAAGTTTGACAATGATTATTGGTATTGTTGTGTTATGGATTGTTGGTAAAAAAATAGAAAAGCATTATATGAAACCAACAAAGAAATTGAAATAATTAAAGTTGATTTAGATAATATGGCGATTTGGATAGCTAAATAAAGTTGAATCATTGATACAACTTGAGACGGATTTATTAAATATTGTATTTCCATAACAGAATTTTAACTTTATAATGAAATGTAGTTATCTTCAACCAAGAAAGGGATTGATGATTTGTCGTTTCATCAAATTGAAGAATGGTTTGAAGTATTACGACAATTTGGTTATATACCTGGTTTTGTCTTGTTGTATTTACGAGCCATCGTTCCAGTTTTTCCTTTAGCGTTGTATATCTTAATTAATATACATACGTATGGGACAATTGTCGGTATTTTGATAAGTTGGCTAGGGCTTATTTCAGGAACTTTTACCGTATATTTAATATGTAAAAAATTAGTTAATACAACTAGAATGCAACGTATAAAACAAAGAACATCTGTACAAAGATTGATAAGTTTTATAGATAGACAAGGTTTAATACCATTGTTTATACTACTTTGTTTTCCGTTTACCCCAAATACAGTGATAAATTTTGTTGCTAGTTTATCACACATCAAAGCAAAATATTATTTCATTGTATTAGTGATATCTAAATTAATTTCGACAATTATTTTAGGATTACTGGGTAAAGAGGTCGCTACTATATTAAGCCATCCATTACGAGGTATTTTAATGCTTGTTGGTTTGGTTATTTTTTGGTTTATTGGCAGGAAAATTGAACAACATTTTATGGGGTCCCGCAAGGAGTGACAAAGTGAAAAAGGTAGTTAAATATTTGATTTCCTTGATTGTTGCCATTATCATTGTACTGTTCATTCAATCCTTTATCATTGTTGGTGCTGTTATGCATAACGATAGTATGAGCACTACATTGAATAAAGGTGATAGAGTCATAGTTAACAAAATTAAAGTAACATTTAATAAATTGTCAAATGGCGATGTTGTCCAATATAGACATGGTGGAAAAGTTTATACGAGTAGAATTATTGCTAAACCTGGCGAATCGATGGCTATTCGACATGGTCAAATATATCGAGATGATAGACCAGTGAGTGCACAATATGCAATAAATAGAAATATTAAAGATTTTAGTTTAAGAGATTTAAAAGGACTTGATGGCGATATTATTCCACCTAATCAATATATAGTCATCAATGACCAGGATCAAAATACTCAGGATTCAAGACAATTTGGATTAATTAATAAACAAGATATAATAGGTAATATAAGTTTACGCTATTATCCATTTGATAAATGGTCGATAGAGTTCTAACTATAAAAAGAGGTGTCAAACGTTGAAAAAAGAAGTAATTGAATGGATTGTAGCAATTGGTGTCGCATTATTAATTGTAGGTATAATTGGGAAGTTTATAGTTACACCTTATACGATTAAAGGTGAATCGATGGATCCAACTTTAAAAGACGGTGAACGTGTTGCTGTTAATATTATTGGATTTAAGACTGGCGGTTTGGAAAAAGGTAATGTCATTGTCTTCCATGCCAACCAAAATGATGATTATGTTAAACGTGTCATTGGTGTGCCAGGAGATAGCGTTGAATATAAAAATGATAAACTTTATATCAATGGTAAGAAACAAGATGAGCCATACTTAGGCTATAATACTAGACATAAACAAGGCGATTATATTACTGGAACATTCCAAGTTAAAAATTTAGCAAATGCTAATCCTGAGTCTAATGTCATACCTAAAGGTAAATATTTAGTGCTTGGTGATAATAGAGAAGTAAGTAAAGATAGTCGTTCATTTGGCTTAATTGATAAAGACCAAATCGTAGGTAAAGTTTCCTTTAGATTCTGGCCGTTTAGTGAATTTAAATCAAACTTTAATCCAGACAACACTAAAAACTAATCAGCAAGTAGTTAAATAGATAAAGAATAAAATGCGTGTTCTATTTATAGAGACCTAGAATTTTGATACACAAAGGAATTTATATTCAATATAATTAGCATTATCTGTTTGAATTTTAAAATGGGAGTGGGACAGAAATAAATTTTATTTCGTATATGCCCGTCTTGCACATTTAGAGCTAGTTATTTACTAGCTCTTATGCAGTTGCACTAATAGTGCCAACTGTAATCCTTTAAATTTTTCTATGACGGGTCCCTCCCACCCCGGCAAGACTGACTAGGTTTGCAAAACGTTGATACATCAACATTTTACAAACCAGACAGTTACTGCCAAATACTTGAATTTAACTGTGAAATGTTTTTGTTCCAGGCTCTTAGATAGTCTTACCTGGATGAGTCCCATCATTAAAGAATCTTGTGTGTATGTTATATTAGCATGCAAGGTGGATATCTATGAAATAATTTCGAAAAATTATTTCTATCCTGATTACAAAAAAGACATTTTAATATCTTGAACTCACATTCATTATTAAGTTGAATGTGAGTTTTTTAATTATTTTTAGTAGGAAATTTAAGTCAATAGTATTATTTACTAGTGAAATCATGATTAACAGTATGCCAAAGGACAATATATGACGCTTTGACATCATTCAAATAAAATTTGGTTTCTGTAGTAATCACTGTGTTAAAATATGAATCAAAGAAAGTGAGGGGTAAAGATGGCGATGAAAGCATATCTTGGTCGAGCCGGTACGGGCAAATCGACACAAATGTTAACTGAAATTAAAGAAAAAATGCAACAACAACCACTAGGTGATCCAATCATATTAATTGCACCTACACAAAGTACATTTCAATTAGAACAAGCCTTTGTTAATGATAAACAATTAAACGGAAGTTTAAGAACAGAAGTATTACACTTTGAACGTTTAAGCCATCGAATTTTTCAAGAAGTAGGAAGCTATACTGAACAAAAATTGTCTAAAGCAGCTACTGAAATGATGATTTACAATATTGTTCAGGAACAACAGCAACAGTTGAAATTATATCGCTCACAAGCTGGTTATTATGGATTTAGTGAAAAGTTAGCTGAACAAATTCAAGATTTTAAAAAATATGCTGTCACTCCCGATCATTTACAACAATTTTTAGATCATCATTCAGTGCAAACACGTACGAAACATAAAATTCAAGATATTGAATTAATTTATCGCAAATTTGAAGAGCAATTAGCTAACAACTATATTACTGGTGAAGATGCCTTACAATTATTTATTGCTAAAATAGCTGATTCACAGTGGATCACAAAAGCAGACATATATATAGATGGGTTTCATAACTTTTCAACGATTGAATATCAAATCATCAAAGAATTAGTAAAGCATGCACGTAATGTCACTGTTTTACTTACAACAGATGGAAATGAAGATCAATTTAGTTTATTTAGAAAACCGTCTGAAGTATTACGCCATTTAGAAGAAATTGCTAATGATTTACATATAACATTAGAAAAAAGATACTTTAATGAGGTGTATCGCTTTAACAATAATGATTTAAGACATCTTGAACAACAATTTGATGCCTTACAAATCAATCCTGCTAAACTACAGGGTCATATCCAAATTTTAGAATCATCTACTATGAGAGAAGAAATTAATGAAATTGCACGTCGCATTATCGCAGATGTAAGGGATAATCACATTAGATTTCAAGATATTGCAATTTTATATCGTGATAACAGTTATGCTTATTTATTTGAATCCATTTTACCGTTATATGATATTCCATTTAACATTGATACTAAACGATCAATGACACATCATCCTGTTATGGAAATGATTCGTTCATTGATTGAAGTGATAGAGTCTAAATGGCATATTAACCCAATGTTACGTTTATTTAAAACAGATGTATTAACGTCAAAAGTTAAAAATAGTAGCTATTTGATTGATTTACTCGAAAATTTTGTACTTGAACGAGGCATCTATGGTCAGCGTTGGCTTGATGAAGATCTATTTCATGTAGAGCAATTTAGAAAAATGGGACGCAAAGAACATCAATTAACTGATGAGGAGAGGCAACAATTTGAACAAGTCGTTAAATTAAAAAATGATGTTATCGATAAAATCATGTATTTTGAACAACAAATGTCTCAAGCAACAACAGTTCGTGATTTTGCAACTGCTTTTTATGAAAGTATGGAATATTTTGAACTACCCAATCAACTCATGACTGAACGAGATGAATTAGATGCGAGCGGTAAACATGAAGCAGCTGAAGAAATCGATCAAATTTGGAATGGACTTTTGGGAATATTAGATGATTTAGTTACTGTATTTGATACAGAGGAAATGACGTTACAAAGGTTTTTAGAGGTATTTGATATTGGTTTAGAACAATTGGAATTTGTAATGATTCCTCAAACGCTGGATCAAGTTAGTATTGGAACTATGGATTTAGCTAAAGTAGACAACAAACAGCATGTCTATTTAGTAGGTATGAATGATGGTATTATGCCACAACCTATATCTGCATCAAGTTTAATTACTGATGATGAAAAGAAAATGTTTGAACAACAAGCACAAGTTGAATTGAGTCCAACATCAGATATATTACAAATGGACGAAGCTTTTGTATGTTATATTGCGATGACTCGAGCAAGACAACAAGTGACATTTTCATATAGTTTAATGGGTAATAGCGGAGATGATAAGGAAATTAGTCCATTTTTAGAACAAATTAAATCATTATTTAGTGACTTTAAGATTATTAATATTCATCAATTGCATGAAGTTGCTCCGTTATCATTAATGCAACATACGAAACAAACGAAGATTACGTTATTTGAATCCTTAAGAGCGTGGCTCGACGAAGAAATAGTGGCAGATAGTTGGTTAGATGCTTATCAAGTTATACGTGATAACCACCATTTAAGCAGCGGTTTAAATTATTTAATGTCGGCACTAACCTTTGAAAATGAAACAGTACAATTAGGACAAAGACTATCTGAAGATTTATATGGTAAAACAATAAACGCCAGCGTATCACGCTTTGAAGGATATATGCAATGTCCATTTAAACATTATGCTTCACATGGTTTACGTCTTAATGAGCGTACAAAATATGAATTACAAAATTTTGATTTGGGGGATATTTTCCATTCAGTATTGAAGTATATTTCAGAACGTATTAATGGGGATTTTAAGCATTTGGATATGCGTAAGATTAGGCAATTAACAACTGAAGCACTTGAAGAAATTCTACCTAAAGTACAATTTAATTTATTAAACTCTTCAGCATATTATCGCTATTTGTCACGTAGAATAGGGGCAATTGTCGAAACAACACTTAGCGCGTTGAAGTATCAAGGAACTTATTCAAAATTTACGCCCCAATATTTCGAGACAAGCTTTAGACGTCAACCAAGATCGGATGAAGAATTAGTAGCACAAACTTTAACAACAACTCAAGGTATTCCTATCAATATAAGAGGCCAAATTGATCGTATTGATACGTATACTAAAAATGATAAAAGTTTTGTTAATATTATCGATTATAAATCATCTGCTGGAAGTGCAACATTAGACTTAACTAAAGTTTACTATGGTCTTCAAATGCAAATGATGACTTATATGGACATTGTGCTACAAAATCACAAACGTTTAGGTTTGACTGAAGAAGTGAAACCTGGGGGGTTACTATACTTCCATGTACACGAGCCTCGCATAAAATTTAAATCATGGGCAGACATTGATGAAGAAACACTTGAACAACAATTAATTAAAAACTTTAAGTTAAGTGGTTTAGTTAATAGTGATAGAGAAGTCATCGATGCTTTAGACACGAGATTAGAACCGAAATTCACTTCTGATATTGTTCCAGTAGGACTTACTAAAGATGGATCCATTACTAAAAAAGGTAGTCAAGTGGCTGATGAACAAACAATATATAAATTTATTCAGCATAACAAAGATAACTTTATAGACACAGCTTCTAATATTATGGATGGCCATACAGAAGTGGCACCTTTAAAATACAAACAAACATTACCATGTCAATTTTGTAGTTATCAATCAGTTTGTCATGTCGACGGTATGATTGATAGTAAACGCTACCGAACAGTTGATGAATCAATTAATCCAATAGAGGCTATACAAGATATTGAATTAGATGGAGGTGACAATTAAATGATTCCACAAAAACCGCAAGATGTAATATGGACAGATGCACAATGGCAAAGCATCTATGCCTCTGGTCAAGATATTTTAGTTGCAGCAGCAGCTGGATCAGGTAAGACAGCAGTTCTTGTAGAGCGTATTATTCAAAAGATATTGCGTGACGGTATTGATGTTGACCGCTTACTTGTCGTTACATTTACGAATTTAAGTGCAAGAGAAATGAAACATAGGGTAGATCAACGAATTAAAGAAGCATCGTTAGCAGATCCGCACAATGAACATTTAAAGAACCAACGTATTAAAATACATCAAGCACAAATATCAACTTTACATAGTTTTTGTTTAACATTAATTCAGCAACACTATGATGTCTTAGATATTGATCCGAATTTTAGAACAAGTAGTGAAGCAGAAAATATTTTATTGCTAGAACAAACTATAGATGAAGTTATTGAAAGTCATTATGATAGGTTAGATCCTGCATTTATTGATTTAACAGAACAGTTATCTTCAGATAGAAGTGATGAACAATTTAGAAATATTATTAAACAACTGTATTTCTTTAGTATTGCTAACCCAGATCCTGAAGCATGGTTAAATCAATTATCTCAACCTTATACTGATGATGATAAACAACAACAATTGTTGCAATTATTAATAGATTTATCACAAGTTTTCTTAACAGCTGCTAATGAATCTTTAAATAAAGCATATGATTTATTTAGTTTGGCAGAAGGTGTAGAGAAACATTTAGCGGTTATTGCAGATGAACGTCAATTAATAACTCATGTCTTAGAAGGTGGACTAGTCAACACTGACTTTTTAATTGGACATGAATTTGGACAACGTTTGCCTAATGTTACTGCAAAAATTAAAGAAGCAAATGATATGATGATAGAAGCTTTAGAGGATGCAAAGGAACATTATAAAAAATATAAGTCATTAATTGATAAAGTTAAAAATGACTATTTTTCACGAAGTACTGAAGATTTGCAAAATGATATGCATCTGTTAGCACCTAGAGTCGATTATTTAGCGACAATTGTAAAAGATGTGATGAATGAGTTTAATCTAAAAAAACGTAGCAAAAATATTTTGGATTTCTCAGATTATGAACATTTTGCTTTGCAAATTTTAACTAATAGTGACGGAACGCCTTCAGAAATTGCTGAATCATATCGCCAACAGTTTAATGAAATTTTAGTCGATGAATATCAAGATACCAACCGAGTACAAGAAAAAATATTATCATGTATTAAAACAGGTGAAGAAAATAATGGTAATTTGTTTATGGTTGGTGATGTTAAACAATCTATTTATAAATTTAGACAAGCTGACCCAAGTTTATTCATTGAAAAGTATAACCGCTTTACTTTAGACGGCGCTCATAGTGGTATGCGAATTGATTTATCACAAAATTTTAGATCACGTTCCGAAGTATTAACAACAACTAATTACTTATTTAAACATATGATGGATGAGCAAGTTGGAGAAGTTACTTATGATGAAGCGGCTCAACTTTATTATGGCGCACCATTTGATGATGTTTCAAACCCAGTTAATTTAAATGTGTTAGTTGAAGCAAGTGCAGAAGATAGTGAATTGACCGGAACTGAACAAGAAGCACAATATATTGTTGAACAAGTTAAAGATATTTTAAATCACTATAAAGTGTACGATATTAAAGCAGACAGTTATAGAAATGCAACGTACAAAGATATCGTTATTTTAGAACGCAGTTTCGGACAAGCTAGAAATTTACAACAAGCATTTAAAAATGAAGACATACCATTTCATGTAAATAGTAGAGAAGGTTATTTTGAGCAAACAGAAGTCCGTTTAGTATTGTCATTTTTAAGAACGATTGATAATCCGTTACAAGATATATATTTAGTTGGATTAATGCGTTCAGTCATTTATCAATTTACAGAAGATGAACTTGCTCAAATTAGAATTATTAGTACAAATGATGATTATTTCTATCAATCAATTATGAATTATATGACAAGTGAAGAAGCTAACACACAACTTGTAGATAAATTACAGCATTTTATTAAAGATATTCAATATTATCAACAATATAGTCAAGATCATCCCGTCTATCAACTCATTGATAAATTTTATAACGATCATTATGTTATTCAATATTTTAGTGGTTTATTCGGAGGAAGAGGTAGACGTGCTAATCTATATGGTCTATTTAATAAAGCAATAGAATTTGAAAATTCTAGTTTTAGAGGATTATATCAATTTATTCGTTTTATTGATGAATTAATAAGTAGAGGTAAAGATTTTGGTGAAGAGAACATAGTTGGTCCCAATGATAATGTTGTCAGAATGATGACAATTCATAGTAGTAAAGGACTAGAATTCCCATTCGTTATTTATTCTGGTTTGTCGAAGCAATTTAATAAACAAGATTTAAAAAGACCAGTTATTTTAAATCAACAATATGGTTTGGGAATGGATTATTTTGACGTAGAAAAAGATATGGCTTTCCCATCACTAGCTTCTGTAGCGTATAAAGCAATTACTGAAAAAGAAATGATTTCAGAAGAGATGCGACTCATATATGTAGCACTAACAAGAGCTAAAGAAAAACTCTTCCTTATTGGGCGTGTTAAAGATGACAAGGTTTTACAATCATTGGAACAACTTTCTGTATCTAAAGGCTTGATAGCAGTTAATGAACGCTTAACAGCAGCCAATCCATTTTCTTTAATTTATAGTATTTTAGCAAAACATCAATCAATGAATATTCCTGATGATTTAAAATTTGAAAAAGATATCGTCGACCTTGATGAAAGTATACAACCTAAAGTAAATATTAATATTGATTACTTTGAAGATGTTTCAACAGAAGTAACAGATAATGATGATGACTATAGAACTGTGAGTTATTTACAATCAATGACACAAGGTAATGAAGATGTTAAAGCGAAGATAGCATATCAACTTGATTTTCAATACCCATATGTTAAAGATACACTCAAACCATCAAAACAATCGGTCTCTGAATTAAAAAGACAATTAGAAACTGAAGAAAGTGGCACAAGCTATGAACGTGTCAGACAATATCGTATTGGTTATGCATCTTACGAACGTCCTAAATTTTTAAGTGAACAAGGCAAAAGAAAAGCGAATGAAATAGGTACATTGATGCATACAGTGATGCAACATTTGCCTTTTAGAGAACAACGATTAACTGATAAAGAACTAAATGATTATATTGATAGTTTAATTAGTAATAATATTATTGATGATAGTGCAAAACAAGATATTAGAATAACTGAAATACAAACGTTTATTAATAGTGATTTATATTTAAAAATTGCTCAAGCAGATCAAGTATTTCGAGAATTACCATTTGTAGTGAATCAAGCAATGGTCGATAATATGCCTGAAGAAGATGAAGATGTTTCAATCATTCAAGGGATGATTGATTTAATTTTCGTTAAAGACGGCCATTATTATTTTGTCGATTACAAAACAGATGCCTTTAACCGTCGTCGTGGTATGACAGATGAAGAATTAGGACAGCAGTTAAAAGAAAAGTATCGTATTCAAATGAATTATTATCGTAATACGTTACAAACTATTTTAAATACTACTGTTCATGGTTATTTATATTTCTTCAAATTCGGCACATTGGAATTATAATATTCTAAGTATGTACGAATGTAGATTTTTAGACTACTGTCAAAATTTTCTTACTTATTTATTTGTTATTTGATAACGAAAAAAGTTATAATGTGAATTAAGATATAGATGAGGAGTTGAGTATGAATGAAATTCTTATCATTCAAGTATAATGACAGAACTTCATATGGCGTTAAAGTTAAACGTGAAGATGCTGTTTGGGATTTAACATTAGTTTTTGCTGATTTTGCTGAAGGCAATTTCCATCCAAAAACATTGTTAGAAGGGTTACAACAAAATCAAACTTTAGATTTTCAAGAGCAAGTTCGTAAAGCAGTTGTTGCAGCAAAAGATAGTGGTAAAGCAGAAGACTACAAAATTTCTTTCAATGATATTGAATTTTTACCACCAGTGACACCACCAAATAATGTAATTGCTTTTGGTAGAAATTATAAAGACCATGCTAGTGAATTAAATCATGAAGTTGAACGTTTGTATGTCTTTACTAAAGCAGCATCATCATTAACAGGTGATAATGCAACAATTCCTAATCATAAAGATATTACAGATCAATTAGACTATGAAGGTGAGTTAGGAATCGTTATCGGTAAATCTGGTGAAAAGATTCCTAAAGCATTAGCTCTAGACTATGTTTATGGTTATACAATTATCAATGATATTACAGATAGAAAAGCACAATCTGAACAAGATCAAGCATTCTTATCTAAAAGTTTAACAGGTGGCTGCCCAATGGGACCATACATTGTAACTAAAGATGAACTACCTTTACCGGAAAATGTTAATATTGTTACAAAAGTAAATAATGATATTAGACAAGATGGTAATACTGGTGAAATGATCTTGAAAATTGATGAATTAATAGAAGAAATTTCTAAATATGTAGCATTACATCCTGGAGATATTATTGCTACTGGTACTCCAGCAGGCGTTGGTGCAGGATTACAACCTCCACAATTCCTACAACCAGGAGATGAAGTTAAAGTAACTATCGATAATATCGGTACATTAACTACTTATATTTCAAAATAATAGTAATTTAAAGGCACTCTGTTGAGATTAATTTCATGGAGTGCTTTTTCTTTTGAATAACTGTCATTTTATTAAATTACATAGTATGGTAAAATGTACATTCATGTATGTAAAATAAGTATATATTTTATAGTGAAATAGTTTTGTTATTGTTGCAATCTATTATCATAATGAAACAATATTAATAAGCGGGGGAATATTATGATACATTTACATATTTTAAGTTGGGTTTTAGCAATTATTTTATTTGTTGCTAGTTATCTCAATTATTCTAAAGCACAAGGTGCAACGCCTTATTTTAAACCATTACATATGGCTTTAAGATTGTTTATGCTACTAACATTAATTTCAGGTTTTTGGGCATTAATCGAGGAATTTATGGCTGCTAGTCATGGAGGCGGAGGTAACCACATGTTACTTACGTTAAAAATGTTATGTGGCATCGGAGTCATTGCATTAATGGAAATTACAATGGCGAAAAGAAAGAAACAACAGCCAAGTCATACTTTATTTTGGTCGACAATTGGCTTAATTATAGTGACGATGGCTATTGGCGTCATCTTGCCTTGGGGACCAATCTCTAAAATGTTCGGTTTAGGTTAAGAACAATTTAGCTAATGAAAAATAAGTAAAATAAAACACCACTTCTCATACAGCTGGGAAGTGGTGTTTAGTCGTTTAATATAACAATGATTAGTAAATTATGAAAACTACAGAATATCCTTAATTGGATTGTGATTTATAACCAATCATATTGATGAGATCTTTAGGATGACTATATGGAGGTGCATAAGCTACTTCAAATTCAGTTAAATCATCCACAGTTAAGTTATTCATCATTGCCATTGATAAGACATCAATACGTTTATCAGCACCTTCTTTTCCTACAGCTGCAGCACGAATAATTTGTCTTGATGCAGTATCAAAGTACACTCTTAAGTGTAAAGGGGAATTTCCTGGGTAATAATTCGCATGTGCACCTTGATTCACTTCAACCATTTGATAATCAAATTGCGATAATTCACTAGGTTTAATACCAACACTTGCAAAAGTATAATCAAAAAATTTCACAATATTACTACCAAGGAAACCTTTAAATTCAATTAATGAATCTCCAGCAATCTGTTCAGCAATAATACTTGCAGCTCTGTGAGCACCCCACGCTAAAGGCACATTTGTTGTTAAATCAACATGTTTATAATGTGATGTTATGACATCTCCTAAAGCATAAATATGCGGTATGTTAGTCTCAAACTTGTCATTCACAGGGATAAATCCTTTATTATCTAACGTAATATTGGAACTTTCAATAAACTTGGAGTTTGGATGCGTGCCAATACCTTCGATAACCATGTCATAGTTTTCTGTTTTACCAGATTTAAATGTAATTTCATTTCCATTAATATTAGTAATTTCTTCATTTAGGCGATAAGAAATTTGTCGACGTTCTAGTTCATCTATAATAGGCTGATTCATGTCGCTATCCATTAATTTATTAATTTGTTCAGATCGATGTATTAACGTTGGTTGTAATCCTCGCTCATAAAGGTTTTCTAAAACTTCAAGAGAAATATAGCCTGCACCTACAACTAACACACGTTGAACTTTATTATGTTTAATAAAGTGGTCAATTGCATCAGTGTCCTCAAGATTACGAAGTGTAAATGTTATATCGCTGTCGAAATTAAGTCTATTTGCACTGGCACCTGGACTTAAAATTAAATAATCAAAGTGTTCGTCGAATTGTTCATTTGTATGATGGTTTAAAACAGTAACTGTTTGTTTGTCATCATTAATCGAAATGACTTCATGATATGTTTTTACAGTGATTGCTTTTTTATCATAAAATTTTTCTGGATTATAAGGTAAAACTAAATCGCGATCATTAACTACATTGCCAATAACATAAGGTAATGCACAATTGGCAAAACTCATATCTCTATCTTTTTCAAAAATGATAATGTCACTATCTTTATCTAATCGTCTTATTTGACTAGCACAAGTAGCTCCTCCGGCAACTGCGCCAACTACAACTATTTTTGACATACTGAATGCCTCCTTTGGTTAAATGGTGAAGTGTCTAAGCTTAAGAATAATATCTCATATTTAAATTAAAGAAATCATTTAAATATCTCCCGATACCATCTTCATTATTGCTATAAGTGACATTATTCGCTACTTCTTTTAATTCTGTTAGGCCGTTATCCATGGCAACGCCATAACGAGCATATTCAATCATTTCTGTATCGTTATCTTCATCACCGAAAGCTATGATATTTTCAGTATCAACGTTTAAAAATTGTCTAGCTTGTTCAATGCCACGTGCTTTATTAATACCACGTTTGACTATTTCTATAACTGGGAAAGGTGCACCCCAACGTCGATGTTCTATATGATTAGCATAAATATGTGTAAGCATTTCTTTAATTTCAGGAATCTTGTCTTCTTCAGCTTCAATTAAAATTGAAGTCGGTGATTCATTAAGATGTGTAAGTAAATTACCTGTTTGAATACGAGGGTTCCCCATTGAAAAACCTTCAAATAATCTAGGATCATGATTATTAATAAAGACATAATCTTTAACCTCAGCGATAATATTTGAAACTTGGTATTGTTGTAACCCTTGTATAATATTACGTGCAACATTTAAATCTAATATTTCATGAACAGTGTTAAACGCTTTATCTTTTGGATGATGAACATAAGCACCATTGAAATTAACAATTGGTGTTGTTAAATTAAGTTCGTGATAATATATTTGACTGGCACGATAAGGACGACCAGTGGCAATCATTATATAATGACCACGTTGCTGTAGTTCATTAAGTACTTGTTTTGTATAATTTGAGATTTCTTTATTATCATTTAATAGTGTTCCGTCTAAGTCTAGACAAATCAAATGTGGTTGCATATATTTCTCCTTATAGTACTGATTTCATATAAATACATGATAGCATTTTATTGGCGTTTTGTCGGATATTTGATATATTAGGACTAAGATATAAATGAAGAGGTGATAAGTATGGAAGAGGCATTAAAAGATAGCATTTTAGGTGCACTTGAAATGGTAATTGACCCTGAATTAGGTATTGATATTGTTAATTTAGGATTAGTATACAAAGTTAATGTAGATGATGATGGCTTATGTACAGTCGAAATGACATTGACTTCAATGGGCTGCCCATTAGGACCGCAAATTGTTGAGCAAATTAAAAGTGTCTTAGCTGAAATTCCAGAGATACAAGATACAGAAGTCAATATCGTTTGGAATCCACCTTGGACTAAAGATATGATGTCTAGATACGCAAAAATTGCTCTAGGTGTTAGCTAATTATCTAGCTATCAATTTATTATTGAACGCTATTGAGAGATATTATTTTAATAAATATAAATAGCAGTGATGAATTAAAAACGGTGATGTTTTTAATTCATCTTTTTTTATACAAATAGATTTGAGACTGTTTAAACATACTTGAATTATATAAAAAAATAATATGATATGAATTGAAAATATATTACAGATATATTACAATACATAATACTTGTTATCATAGATAAGCTTATTTTTTTAGTATCAACAATAGAACTTATAACTATGAAAGCAACTAACATAGAAAGGCATAAGACTGATAAATTTTTTACAAGAAATATGTCGTAGCAGCCTATCTTGTATTTTAATGTAAAATAAATACGTAGATTTTTGATGACGGGTCCCACCATAATGACAAGATTAATTAGGATGATAAAACGTTGATTTATTAATATTTTACAATCTAAATAGTTATTGCCATTTATTTTAATACTAAGTAAAGAATGTTTGTTGTTTTAGTACCTTGTTAAATTAATCTAAAATAATGATGCATTTTATTATTGTTGGATACTTTTATAAGCCAAATAAGCAGCGACGACGAAGACATCTTAGAAGTTTAGCTTTTAAAAGGGAAGAATGTAAATGAATAAAAAATTAACAAAGGACGATATTAAACATTATCCATCACGATACATGCCAGGTCTTGATGGGTTAAGAGCAATTGCAGTCATTGCAATTATTATTTACCACCTTAACAAACAATGGTTAACTGGTGGCTTTCTAGGCGTAGACACATTTTTTGTCATATCGGGCTATTTAATTACAAGCTTATTACTGAAAGAATATGAAGAAACTGGCATTATACGTTTAAAACGCTTTTGGATTAGACGTATTAAACGTTTGTTACCAGCTTTAATGGTCGTATTAATGACGGTTGGAACTTTAACATTATGGTTAAGACCTAATGAAATTATTAGAGTTAAACATGATATTTATGCAGCGCTACTATACGTTTCTAACTGGTGGTATATTGCTAGAGATGTAGACTATTTTGAACAATTTTCATTTGTACCACTAAAGCATTTATGGTCTCTTGCAATTGAAGAACAATTTTATTTGTTCTTTCCATTTATATTAATCATGTTGTTATTACTTATTAAAAAAAAGTACATCGTTGGTATCATTTGCTTTGTAATTTCTTTATTATCACTTGGTTTGATGTTGTATTATAACGAGATTCACATTAGTCAGTCTCGTATATACTTTGGAACTGATACAAGATTACAAACATTATTATTAGGTGTGGTGTTAGCTTTTTTATGGCCACCATTTAAATTGAAACAGCATCCACCGACGATCATTAAGTATACTATTGATATATTTGGATTTATCGGTTTTTCATTCTTAGTGTTTCTGTTTTTTGTCATACATGATGATAGTCATCGCTTATATGATGGCGGTTTTTATATTGTGTCTGCTATGACACTGTTAGTCATTGCAAGCTCCGTACACCCTTCAACACTATTGGCCAAAATTTTGTCTAATCCAGTACTCGTATATATTGGACATCGTTCGTATAGTCTATACTTATGGCATTATCCAGTAATAAGTTTTGTCCATAGTTATTTTATAGATGGTCAAATGCCCAAATATGTCTATATTATTGATGTTATTGCAACGTTCATTTTAGCTGAAATATCATATCGATGTATAGAAACACCTTTTAGAACAAATGGCTTAAAAGCTGTTAGTTGGAGAAGCACTAACGTCATACCTTTTATTAGAGGTTTAGTGATAATCTTATTAGTCATTCCTTTTATATTCTTAATTTGTGGTTCCTTTGATAAATATGGTAAAGATGATATCAATACTAAAGCACATAGTTTTAATACAGATTTAGAAGATAAATATTTAGTAGAGTTATTACCTTTAAATAAAATTAGGATTGATGGTATAGAAGACAATACAACTGAAAAGACATCAAATGATCAATATAAAAATTTAGCACCATTATTAATTGGTGATTCAGTAATGGTAGATATCGGTGAATCATTCAAATCAACTGTACCTAAGGCTAAAATTGATGGTAAAGTAGGTAGACAGTTATATCAAACACTACCTTTAGTGAAAAGTAATTATGGTAACTATAAAAAAGCAAATCAACAAGTGATATTAGAATTAGGGACTAACGGTGATTTTACTGTACAACAATTAGACCAACTACTAAATCAATTTGGTAAAGCGCAAGTTTATCTAGTAAATACTAGAGTTCCTCGCTTTTATGAGGCACATGTTAATAAATTATTAGCTAATGCTGCTAAGAAACGTAAAAACGTTACGCTTATTGATTGGTACAAAAAATCAAGGGGACATAGTGAGTATTTTGCACCAGATGGTATTCATTTAGAACAAAAAGGTGTCAAAGCATTAAAAGATGAAATAATAACAGCGATTAAAAATAAAAATTAAAAAATTAAAAGAGGTTGAGACGTTTGTACAGTTTCAATCTCTTTTATCATTTAATAGTAAAAATAGAGCTAAAAAAATTTGAAAAATTGAGCTTTAATTGTTGATTAATTAAAAAAGAGGGTCTATAATATAATTAAGGTCAAAGAAAGTCAAAGTCAAATTAACGGAATTTGACCAACTCTAATTTAGTAGAGGTGAAGAATTTAATGGATATTAATCAAATGACTTATGCTGTTCAAGGTGCGTTACAACAAGCAGTTGAACAGAGTCAACAACATAAATTACAAAATATAGAAATCGAAGCAATATTAATTGCTGCATTAAATGAAAGTGACAGTTTATATAAAAGTGTCTTAGAAAGAGCGAATATTGATATAGATGCTTTAAATGAAGCATACAATAAAAAACTATCTTCATATGCATCAGTTGAAGGGGATAATATTCAGTATGGCCAATATATCAGTCAGCAAGCTAATCAATTATTAACTAAGGCTGAGACATACATGAATGACTATCAAGATGAATTTATATCAATGGAGCATTTATTATTAGCCGCAATTGATATTGATCAAACTACAAAGCAATTTGTAAATAACAAATCTCAAGTAATTCAAGAAATCATTAATAAAATTAGAGGGGGAAATCATGTGACATCACAAAATCCTGAAGCAAATTATGAAGCATTAGAAAAATATGGACGTGACTTAGTTGAAGAAGTACGTCAAGGTAAAATGGATCCAGTCATTGGTAGAGATGAAGAAATACGTAATACAATTAGAATTTTAAGTCGTAAAACAAAAAACAATCCAGTTTTAATTGGGGAACCTGGTGTAGGTAAAACTGCTATCGTGGAAGGTTTGGCACAACGTATTGTCAAAAAAGACGTACCAGAATCCTTATTAGATAAAACGATCTTCGAGTTGGATTTAAGTGCATTAGTTGCAGGTGCTAAATTCAGAGGTGAATTCGAAGAACGTTTGAAAGCTGTACTTAAAGAAGTAAAAGATTCTGACGGTAGAATTATTTTATTTATAGATGAAATTCATATGCTTGTTGGGGCTGGTAAAACTGATGGTGCTATGGACGCAGGTAACATGCTTAAACCAATGTTAGCACGTGGTGAACTGCATTGTATCGGTGCAACAACATTAAATGAATACCGTGAATATATCGAAAAAGATTCAGCATTAGAACGTCGTTTCCAAAAAGTTGCAGTTAGTGAACCTGATGTTGAAGATACAATTTCTATCTTACGTGGTTTGAAAGAACGTTATGAAGTATATCATGGTGTACGTATTCAAGATAGAGCATTAGTAGCAGCTGCAGAACTTTCAGATAGATATATTACTGATCGTTTCTTACCAGATAAAGCGATTGATTTAGTTGACCAAGCATGTGCAACAATTCGTACAGAAATGGGTTCAAATCCTACTGAACTTGATCAAGTGAACCGCCGAGTAATGCAATTGGAAATTGAAGAAAGTGCATTAAAAAATGAAGCAGATAATGCAAGTAAACAACGTTTAGAAGAATTACAACAAGAATTAGCTAATGAAAAAGAAAAACAATCTTCATTACAATCAAGAGTTGAACATGAGAAAGAAAAAATAGGTAAATTACAACAAAAACGTGCTCAATTAGACGAAAGTAGACAAGCGTTAGAAGATGCCCAAACTAATAATAATTTAGAAAAAGCAGCTGAGCTACAATATGGTACAATTCCTCAATTAGAAAAAGAATTAAGAGAATTAGAAGATCAGTTCCAAGATGAACAAGGTGAAGATTCTGAACGTATGATAAGAGAAATTGTCACTGATGAAGAAATTGGTGATATCGTTAGTCAATGGACAGGTATTCCTGTATCTAAATTAGTTGAAACTGAAAGAGATAAATTATTACACTTAAGTGACATCTTGCATAAACGCGTTGTTGGTCAAGATAAAGCAGTTGATCTAGTTTCAGACGCTGTAGTAAGAGCTAGAGCTGGAATTAAAGATCCAAATAGACCAATAGGAAGTTTCTTATTCCTTGGTCCAACTGGTGTCGGTAAAACTGAATTAGCTAAATCATTAGCATCCTCATTATTTGATTCTGAAAAACATATGATACGAATTGATATGAGTGAATATATGGAAAAACATGCAGTGTCTCGTTTAATTGGTGCGCCTCCAGGCTACGTAGGTCATGATGAAGGTGGACAATTAACAGAAGCTGTTCGTCGTAATCCGTATTCTGTCATATTATTAGATGAAGTTGAAAAAGCGCATAGTGATGTTTTCAACGTCTTGTTACAAATATTAGATGAAGGTCGTTTGACAGATTCTAAAGGACGTAGTGTTGACTTTAAAAATACAATTATCATTATGACTAGTAATATTGGTTCACAAATTTTATTAGAAAATGTCAAAGAAACTGGCGAAATTACCGAATCAACTGAAAAAGCGGTGATGAATAGTCTAAACGCTTATTTCAAACCAGAAATATTAAACCGTATGGATGATATTGTATTGTTCCGTCCATTATCAATTAATGATATGAGTATGATTGTTGATAAAATATTAACTCAATTAAATATTAGATTATTAGAACAACGTATTTCTATTGAAGTATCTGATCAAGCAAAAGAATGGTTAGGTAAAGAAGCATACGAACCACAATTTGGCGCAAGACCTTTAAAACGCTTTGTACAACGACAAATTGAAACACCGTTAGCACGTATGATGATTAAAGAAGGATTCCCTGAAGGAACTACAATAAAAGTTGATATCGATAATAATAATGAATTAACTTTTGACGTAGAAAAATCACAACTTGCATAAATATAAAAGCACGCATTGCTATCAATGATAGTAGTGTGTGCTTTTTCTTTAGTAAAATTCGCATCACATTATGACAACAGATATTTTGAGCCTGAGACAAAAAATATTTTACACTTAAAATTATGCATTTGACAGTAATTGTCTGATTTTCAAAATGCTGATAAATCAACACTTTGAAAACATAGTCAGAATTTCCGGGATGGGATTAAGAAATAAATATTATAGTAAGTTTATTACTGTTCCACTCAAATAAAAATATTATTAATGACATCAATAAGTTAAACAGAAAAGCCACTGAATATGGTGATTCAGTGGCCTGTTATCTGTATGTAGTTATTACTATGGAACATAATAATAAAACAAGAAATTAATAGTCTGTGTCTTTAGACGGTTTAATAACAGCTGCAAAGATAGCTGTTGTAATAGTAAAGATTACAGCCATAATAAGAGGAGTTACAACATTTAAACTTTCTCCACCATTAAGACTATTCAATACGAAGTTAACCATTTGGAACAGTAAAATTGCCCAAAATAATGTTACGAGGTGTTTCATTTCACTCTACCTCCACTTTAAATATCTATACTTTTATTTTAAGTGAAATAACTCATTTTGTATAGTAAGTTATCATAAATATTGTGATCATAAGACGAAAGACAGCTTTTAATCAATAGAAATTTAATTAATTAACATGATGTCTTACTTGTGTTCAAAAAGGCCTTTATGTTAAATTAATACCTGGTATTAAAAATTTTAGTAAGAAGGTGTACAACCATGAATGTGGGTATTAAAGGTTTCGGTGCGTACGCTCCGGAAAATATAATAGACAATGCCTATTTTGAACAATTTTTAGAAACATCAGATGAATGGATTTCTAAAATGACTGGAATTAAAGAAAGACATTGGGCAGACGAAGATCAAGATACTTCAGATTTAGCTTATAATGCTAGTGTTAAAGCAATTGAAGATGCAGGAATTAAACCTGAAGATATAGACATGATAATTGTAGCAACTGCAACAGGAGATATGCCATTCCCATCAGTTGCTAATATTTTACAAGAACGCCTTGGAACAGGCAAAGTAGCATCAATGGATCAACTTGCTGCATGTTCTGGATTCATGTATTCCATGATAACTGCTAAACAATATATTCAATCAGGTGATTATCATAATATTTTAGTAGTTGGTGCAGATAAACTTTCTAAAATTACTGACTTAACAGATCGTTCAACTGCAGTACTTTTTGGAGATGGTGCAGGAGCAGTAATCATTGGTGAAGTTTCTGAAGGACGAGGCATCATTAGCTATGAAATGGGTTCTGATGGAAGCGGTGGAAAATATTTATATCTCGATAAAGAAACAGGTAAATTAAAAATGAATGGTCGTGAAGTATTTAAATTTGCTGTTAGAATTATGGGTGATGCTTCAACACGTGTGGTTGAAAAAGCTAACTTAACTTCTGATGATATTGATTTATTTATACCACATCAAGCTAATATTCGTATTATGGAATCTGCAAGAGAACGTTTAGGTATCTCAAAAGATAAAATGAGTGTTTCTGTAGATAAATATGGTAATACTTCTGCAGCATCAATTCCTTTGAGTATTAATCAAGAGTTACAAAATGGTAAACTAAAAGATGATGATACCATTGTACTTGTTGGTTTCGGTGGCGGCCTAACTTGGAGCGCAATGACAATAAAATGGGGAAAATAGGAGGATAACGAATGAGTGAAAATAAAAGAGTAGTTATTACTGGTATGGGAGCCCTTTCTCCAATTGGTAATGATGTTAAAACAACATGGGAGAATGCCTTAAAAGGTGTCAATGGTATTGATAGTATTACAAGAGTCAATACAGATGACTACAATGTACACTTAGCAGGTGAACTTAAAGACTTTAATATTGAAGACTATATAGATAAAAAAGAAGCACGCCGTATGGATAGATTTACTCAGTATGCTGTTGTAGCTGCTAGAGAAGCTGTTAAAGATGCCAAATTAGACATTAATGATGATACAGCTGATCGCATTGGTGTATGGATTGGTTCTGGTATTGGTGGTATGGAAACATTCGAAATTGCACATACTCAATTAATGGAAAGAGGACCTAGACGTGTTAGTCCGTTTTTCGTGCCAATGTTAATCCCAGATATGGCTACAGGACAAGTGTCAATTGATCTAGGAGCTAAAGGACCTAATGGTGCAACAGTAACTGCCTGTGCCACAGGTACTAATTCTATTGGTGAAGCATTTAAAATTATTCAACGCGGCGATGCTGATGCGATGATTACAGGTGGAACAGAAGCACCTATCACACATATGGCAATTGCAGGATTTAGTGCAAGTCGTGCATTATCAACAAACGATGATAAAGAAACAGCATGTAGACCTTTCCAAGAAGGTCGTGACGGTTTTGTTATGGGTGAAGGCGCTGGTATATTAGTTATTGAATCTTTAGAATCAGCACAAGCCCGTGGCGCACAAATTTATGCTGAAATTGTTGGCTATGGCACTACTGGAGATGCATATCATATTACAGCTCCTGCACCTGAAGGCGAAGGTGGTTCAAGAGCGATGCAAGCAGCTATGGACGATGCTGGTATTAAACCACAAGAAGTCCAATATTTAAATGCTCATGGTACAAGTACACCAGTAGGTGACTTAAATGAGATTAAAGCCATTAAAAATACTTTTGGTGAAGCAGCTAAGCAATTAAAAGTTAGCTCAACAAAATCCATGACTGGACATTTATTAGGGGCAACTGGTGGTTTAGAAGCTATATTCTCTGCACTTTCAATCAGAGATAAAAAAATAGCACCAACAATTCATGCAGTTACACCAGATCCAGAATGCGATTTAGATATTGTACCTAATGAAGCGCAAGATTTAGACATTACTCATGCAATGAGCAATAGTTTAGGTTTTGGTGGACATAACGCAGTACTAGTATTCAAAAAATTCGAAGCATAAAATAATAACCTTCAGTGATCAACTACCAATCACTGAAGGTATTATTATTGTTATTTACTTAATACTACCGACACTAAAATAGAAATAACAAAATAACTAAAGTTAATAATGATTAGAGCATATATCCACGAAGAAACGATATAGTGCTCTTTTTTGATATGTCTTGGATTAAAAAAATCATCATCTGCTAGAGCTTTTTTCTTTTTTGTTGAAGACATTTGATATTTTAAGCGCCTAAAGCCATAACTTGTTGCATCGAATATGCCTTCTTGAACTATTAAAATAACGAAAGAGACAATGAACATAAGCAATGATACATAAAATAATATATTAATAAATGAGATTAATTCGTGTTGACCAAATAGCCAAATAATTACGCTAATAATTGGTGTGAACAAGATAAAAATTAAATTCTTAAACATTTAAGACACTCCACTTTGACAAAGATAATTATATTAAGTTTACAATAATAAATTTTTTTGACAATAGAATTAATAAAATAAAGACTAAATTAAGTGCTTGCAGCAAGTTAACTTCAGTCATTTAAAGCGAAAAACTGTTGTAAAATTGTGAATATTATAGATATAATAGGCATAAGATTTCAGAATATTGTGAAGGGAATATAAATTTAGAAATCTATGTACTAATAGAGGAGGGGATTGAATGGGTAAATATGTATTAAAGAGACTTGGATATATGGTAGTTTCTTTATTCATCATTATTACAATTACGTTTTTCTTAATGAAATTAATGCCTGGTTCTCCATTTAATGATGCAAAGTTAAGTGCTGAACAAAAGGAAATACTTAGCGAAAAATATGGTTTGAATGATCCAGTTGCAGTCCAGTATCTACATTATTTGAAAAATGTTGTTACTGGTGACTTTGGATATTCATTCCAATATCATAATCAACCAGTTTGGGATTTAATTAAACCAAGACTAATTCCATCAATGGAAATGGGATTAACTGCTATGGTCATTGGTGTTCTATTAGGTTTGATATTAGGAGTTGCAGCAGCGACGAAACAAAATACATGGGTCGATTATACGACAACTGTCATCTCAGTTATCGCAGTTTCAGTACCTTCATTTGTACTGGCTGTTTTATTACAATATGTCTTCGCAGTTAGATTAAGATGGTTCCCAGTTGCAGGTTGGGAAGGATTTTCAACTGCAGTATTACCATCATTAGCGTTATCAGCAGCAGTACTTGCGACTGTCGCCAGATACATAAGAGCAGAAATGATTGAAGTATTAAGTTCAGATTATATATTATTGGCAAGAGCAAAAGGGAATTCAACAATGAGAGTATTATTTGGACATGCATTAAGAAATGCTTTGATTCCTATTGTTACTATTATTGTTCCAATGTTAGCGGGGATATTAACTGGTACGTTAACAATCGAAAATATCTTTGGTGTACCTGGTTTAGGGGATCAATTTGTGCGTTCAATAACAACAAATGACTTCTCAGTAATTATGGCTATTACACTATTATTTAGTACATTATTTATTGTATCGATTTTCGTTGTGGACATTTTATATGGTGTGATTGATCCAAGAATACGTGTGACAGGAGGTAAGAAATAATGGCTGAAGACAAACGACAAACACCTTTAAATGGTGATCATTCAAATGCAATTATGACGCATACCTCTGAAGGTATCGCCTCAACAGATTTTGTCATGCGTGATTTAAATTTAGATCAAGAACCAGAGATTCAACGTGAAAGTAAAAGCTTCTGGCAAGATGCCTGGACACAATTAAGAAGAAATAAATTAGCAGTTATCGGTATGATTGGTTTAATTTTAATCGTTATTTTAGCTTTTGTAGGTCCTTTGATGAACAAACATGATTATGCAGAACAAAATGTTGAGCATCGTAACTTACCAGCTAAAATACCTGTTCTTGATAAAGTGCCATTTTTACCATTTGATGGTATGGGCTCTGATGGACAAGATGCTTACAAAAAAGCACATGCTCATGAAAATTATTGGTTTGGAACAGACCAACTCGGTCGTGATTTATGGACAAGAACATGGAAAGGTGCTCAAATTTCACTATTTATCGGTGTAGTAGCTGCTATTCTTGATATCTTTATTGGTGTAGTATATGGTGCTATTTCTGGATTCTTCGGTGGCACGATAGATAATATTATGCAACGTGTTTTAGAAATAATCGCTTCTATACCGAACTTAATCGTAGTTATCTTATTCGTCTTAATTTTTGAACCATCTATATGGACAATTATTTTAGCTATGTCAATCACTGGTTGGTTAGGTATGAGTAGGGTAGTACGTGGAGAATTTTTGAAATTAAAAACGCAGGAGTTTGTCTTAGCGTCTAAAACGTTAGGTGCTTCGAAATGGAAATTAATATTCAAACATATTTTACCAAATACTCTTGGAGCAATTGTTGTAACATCAATGTTTACAGTTCCAAGTGCCATATTCTTTGAAGCATTTTTAAGCTTTATCGGTATTGGTGTTCCAGCACCACAAACATCACTAGGTTCATTAGTGAATGATGGACGAGCAATGTTGTTAATACATCCACATGAACTATTTATACCAGCAACAGTATTAAGTTTATTAATTTTATTCTTCTACTTATTTAGTGATGGATTACGAGATGCATTTGATCCGAAAATGCGTAAATAAAAAGGAGGCATAGCATATGACTGAAAGAGTATTAGAAGTAAATGATTTGCATGTTTCCTTTGACATTACAGCAGGGGAAGTGCAAGCAGTTAGAGGTGTTGATTTTTACTTGAATAAAGGGGAGACATTAGCCATCGTTGGTGAGTCAGGTTCAGGTAAATCAGTAACGACTAAAGCCATTACGAAATTATTCCAAGGGGATTCTGGCAGAATTAAACAGGGAGAAATTTTATTTTTAGGTCAAGATTTAGCTAAAAAACCTGAAAGTGAATTAATTAAATTGCGTGGGAAAGAGATATCAATGATTTTCCAAGATCCTATGACATCGTTAAATCCAACAATGCAAATAGGTAAACAAGTTATGGAACCATTGATGAAACATAAAAATTATAATAAGGCTGATGCTAAACAGAGAGCATTAGAAATTTTAAATTTAGTAGGTTTACCTAATGCTGAAAAACGATTTAAAGCATACCCACATCAATTCTCAGGTGGTCAAAGACAAAGAATTGTTATTGCTACTGCACTAGCATGTGAACCTAAAGTTTTAATTGCTGATGAACCAACAACAGCATTAGATGTAACAATGCAAGCACAAATATTAGACTTAATGAAAGAGTTACAGCATAAAATTGATACATCAATTATATTTATTACACATGATTTAGGTGTTGTAGCTAATATTGCTGACAGAGTAGCTGTGATGTATGGCGGTCAAATGGTTGAAACTGGAGATGTAAATGAAATATTTTATGATCCTAAGCATCCATATACATGGGGACTACTGTCTTCAATGCCAGATTTATCAACAACGAATGACACAGAGTTGTTAGCTATTCCAGGAACACCACCTGATTTATTACATCCTCCAATAGGGGATGCATTTGCAAGACGTAGTAAGTATGCTTTGGATATTGACTTTAAACAAGATCCTCCTTGGTTTAAAGTGTCACCAACACATTTTGTGAAATCTTGGTTATTAGATGAACGTTCACCTAAAGTTGAGTTGCCAGAGATGGTTAAACAAAGAGTGAGACCGATGCCTAATAATTTCGATAAACCACAAAAAGTAGAAAGGGTGTCGTTCGATGAAGAGTGAAGAAGTACTACTAGAAATTAAAAATTTAAAGCAATATTTTAATGAAGGTAAAAAGAATGAAGTACGCGCTGTAGAAAATATTTCATTTGATATATACAAAGGGGAAACATTAGGTTTAGTTGGTGAATCAGGTTGTGGTAAATCTACTACTGGTAAATCCATTATTAAATTAAATGACATCACAAGTGGAGAAATTTTGTACGAAGGTGTAGATATACAAAAGATAAAGAAACGCAAAGATTTATTGAAATTTAATAAGAAGATTCAAATGATTTTCCAAGATCCATATGCTTCTTTAAATCCGAGATTAAAAGTCATGGATATTGTTGCTGAAGGTATTGATATTCATCATTTGGCGAGTGATAAACGTGATCGTAAAAAACGTGTCTACGATTTATTAGAAACGGTTGGTTTAAGTAAAGAACATGCTAACCGCTACCCTCATGAATTTTCAGGTGGACAAAGACAACGTATTGGCATTGCGCGTGCCTTAGCAGTGGAACCTGAGTTCATTATTGCTGATGAACCTATTTCAGCTTTAGACGTATCAATTCAAGCACAAGTAGTTAACTTATTATTGAAATTACAACGTGAAAGAGGTATTACATTCTTATTTATTGCTCATGATTTATCAATGGTTAAATACATTTCAGATCGTATTGCAGTGATGCATTTTGGTAAAATTGTTGAATTAGGACCGGCAGATGATTTATATAATCATCCATTACACGATTACACAAAATCTTTATTATCAGCGATTCCTCAACCAGATCCAGACACAGAACGTACACGTCAGAGATTATCTTATGAAGATGATGAAGCAAATAATCATTTAAGACAATTGCATGAAATTAGACCACAACATTATGTATTTGTCACAGATGAAGAAGCTGAAAAATTAAGACAATCTGAAATGACTGGATCATTATGATAAGGAAGGGGGATAAAAGATATGGCAAAGATTAAAATAATTACAATATTATTAACATTATCATTGTTATTAACTGCATGTGGTGGTGCTTCAGGAAAAAGTTTATATGATGATTCTGGACAAACTTATAGAGTAGCTACACCCGCTGATATGAATACACTTGACACTGCTTTAGCTACAGATAACGTTTCATTTACAATATATAATCAAGTATTTGAGGGACTATATACATTAGATAAAGATGATAAAGCCATTCCGGGTGTGGCTAAAGAAGCTCCTAAGAAAACTAATGGTGATAAAACTTGGACAATTAAATTGAGAAAAGATGCCAAATGGAGTAATGGAGATCCTGTTACGGCACATGATTTCGTTTATGCATGGCAAAAAGCTGTAGACCCATCTACAGCTTCAGAATATGCATATATTATGTATGATATAAAAAACGCACAAGATATCAATTTAAATAAAAAAGGTAAAAAACCTAAAGACTTAGGTGTTAAGGCATTAGATGACTATACACTTAGAATTGAATTAACTAAACCAATACCATATTTCCAAGAAATGTTAGCATTTGGAACGTTTATGCCACAAAATGAAAAAGTTGTTAAAAAGTATGGTAAATCATATGGTACTTCAGCTGAAAAAGTAGTATTTAATGGTCCATTTAAATTAGATGAATGGAAAGTAGAAGATAAAATTAAATTAGTAAAAAATAATGATTATTGGGATAAAAAGAAAGTTAGATTGGATAAAGTTAATTATAAAATTTTAAAAGATCAACAAGCAGGTGCTTCATTGTATGATACAGGATCTATTGATTCTGCAGGAATTACAGCAGAACAGGTGCAAAAATATAAAGATAGTCCAGCTATTTTTAAAAGATTACTGAGTTCTACATTTTTCTTAAAGTTAAATGAAAAAGAGCAACCAGAATTTAAAAATAAAGATATGAGATTAGCTGTTGCTAAATCTATTAATAAGAAAGCATATGTTGATAAAGTTTTAGATACGGGAGCGAAACCGTTTGATGGTTTTACAGCGAGAGGTGTAGCCGACACTCCTGACGGTAAGGATTTTGCAAGTACAATCGATTCACCTTTGAAATTTAATGTTAAAGATGCAAGAAAACATTTAGCTAAAGCTAAAAAAGAACTTGGTAAAAATAAATTTACTTTTACTCTTAATACAGAAGATACACCTGATTCTAAAATATCAGCGGAGTTCATTAAATCTCAAATTGAAAATAATTTACCTGGTGTTACTGTAAAAATTAAGCAACTTCCATTTAAACAAAGGGTAGAAGCAGAATTATCTATGAATTATTCTATGTCTTTATCCGGATGGGGGCCTGATTATCCAGATCCACTGACATTCTTAGATACAATGAGAAAAGGAGGATCTCAAAATGGTACCGGATGGGGTAATAAAGAATATGATCAATTATTAGATGATGCCAACGGTAAATTATTACGTAAACCTGAAGAAAGATTTGATGCTATGAGAAAAGCAGAGTATATCTTGTTAGACGATGCGGCTGTTGCTCCAATTTACCAAAAAGGTACAACATCATTGAAAAATCCTCAGGTTAAAAATATTGTTTATCATCAAATGGGTGGAGATTATTCTTTAAAAGAAGCATACATCGATAAATCAATTGATAGAGAAACAGGCAAGAAGAAAAAATAACATGGTAAGTATGCATTTGAAGGCTGGAGCAACAAGACTCCAGTCTTTTTGCTGTGAATTTAAATTTATAAGTTGTGAGGGTTATAGATAAATTCAAGACTCAAATTTGCCAATAAAAAAGTGTAGTTAAACTTATATTTGAAATAAACGCAAAAAAACTGGTAGCTAAAAGATTTGTTTAAATCATTTAGCTACCAGTTTCATATTATTAATTACTTTCTTACTCGACCTAGTCCCATTGCTTTTTCCATTTTTTTCAATGTTTTGAATGAAGCTTTTTGAGCTTTGTCGCGACCTTGATCTAATATCGTATCAAGGTCATCAGATTCGTAAAATTCATTATATTTATTTTGGAAATCAACTAAAAATGCTTTAACAATGTCTGCTAAATCACCTTTAAATTTACCATAACCTTCGTTAGTATATTTTGATTCAATGTCTTGAATTGTTTCACTAGTTAATCCAGCATAAATAGAAATTAAATTACTAATACCAGGTTTATTATCGCGATCAAATTTAATAATGCCATCTGAATCAGTGACAGCACTTTTAATTTTTTTAGCTGCAACATTTGGTTCATCAAGTAAAGAGATAAAATTTTTCGTATTATCATCACTTTTACTCATTTTACGAGTAGGGTCTTGTAAACTCATTACACGTCCACCAATTTTAGGCATACGGCCTTCTGGTTTAACTAATATATCATTATAACGACTATTAAAACGATCAACTAAATTTCTAGTCAATTCGATATGTTGTTTTTGATCTTCACCAACTGGAACAATATTGGTATTATAAAGTACAATATCTGCAGCCATTAATGGAGGATAAGTTAACAAACCAGCTGGAATGCCTTCCATAGCTTTTTGGGCTTTATCTTTGTATTGTGTCATTCGTTCTAACTCGCCAACTGAAGATATTGTTGTTAACATCCAACCAGCTTGTGCATGTGCTGGTACTTCAGATTGGATAAATAATGTTGCTTTTTCTGGATCAATACCTGAAGCTAAATAAATAGCAGCTAATTGTCTAATTTGCTTACGTAATTTTAAGCGATCTTGAGGCATCGTTATCGCATGTTGGTCTACAATACAAAAATAACAATCATAGTCGTTTTGAACATCGACAAATTGTTTTAAAGCTCCGATGTAGTTCCCAATGGTAGGGATGCCACTTGGTTGAATTCCTGAAAATAATGTCTCCATGTAAATTCCTACCTTCTAAATAATTTAATAATTATCATTATAACAGTATTTCTTAAAAATGTAAGATATGTTAAAATGTATCTATACCATGTAACTAATTAATAGTTTTATGAGAGCAAATAAATTTTAATATTTATTTGAAAAATTAGGATTTTCTCATTTAATTTTAATGTTAGACGGTTATAATAAATAGTAACGATTAAGAATTTTAGAAAAAAATGTTTTTTTCTTGATCTATAACTAAATTTTAATCAATGAATTTTATTCATTCAATAGGAGAGTGAGATGTATGGTAACATTATTTACTTCACCAAGTTGCACATCTTGCCGTAAAGCGAAAGCATGGTTACAAGAACATGACATTCCGTATACGGAGCGTAATATTTTTTCTGAACATTTAACAATTGACGAAATTAAACAAATATTAAAAATGACTGAAGATGGTACTGATGAAATTATTTCTACACGTTCTAAAACGTACCAAAAATTAAATGTAGATATTGATTCATTACCTTTACAAGATTTGTATTCAATCATTCAAGATAATCCTGGATTGTTACGTCGTCCAATTATTTTAGACGATAAACGTTTACAAGTTGGATATAACGAGGACGAAATTAGACGTTTCTTACCAAGAAAAGTTCGTACGTTCCAATTACAAGAAGCACAACGTATGGTTGACTAATAACCATATAACTATGTGTATTACTTTACTAAAAGATATGTTAAGCAACGCTATATAATACTATAGTGTTGCTTTTTTACAGTTTTTAAATAAAGTAATACTAGTAAGTAATCATTAAAATAGTTTAAGGTCCTGTTATGTGTTATGATGATTATCAAATATTTTAGTTAAATTTAATCAAACAAAAAAATTGTATTTTGCTGATGAGTTTAATACAATATGGTTACTATTCATCGACTGTAAGGAGTGAGATGATATGAGAATAGAACGTGTTGATGACACAACTGTAAAATTATTTATAACATATAGTGATATCGAAGCACGCGGATATAGTCGAGAAGATTTATGGACTAATCGTCAGCGTGGTGAAGAATTCTTTTGGTCAGTGATGGATGAAGTTAACGAAGAAGAAGATTTTGTTGTTGAAGGTCCATTATGGATACAAGTACATGCCTTTGAAAAAGGTGTCGAAGTTGTAATTTCTAAATCTAAAAATGATGATGTGATGAGTATGACTGATGATGGTAATGACCAATTCGATAACCAAGTTCAAGAGTTATTAGCCAAATCTTTAGAAGATGACGATCAAATAGAAGAGTTATTTGAGCAACGTCATAAAGATAAAAAAGAGCAAGCTTCTCAGCGTCAAAAAGCACGTAGACAAGCTAATGCTCGAACAGTGATTGTTAAATTTAATGACTTAGAAGACGTCATTGATTTTGCATACCATAGTAACCCAGTTACAGATGATTTCGAAGATTTACTATATATGATTGATTCAACTTATTATTATGCAGTACATTTTGATGATAGTGTAAATCAATTTGTTATTAATGATAGTTATAGTCAGTTGCTAGAATATGCATTCCCAACTGATAAAACTGAAGTTTACTTGAATGACTATGCAAAAATTATTATGAGTCATAATGTTGCATCACAAGTTAGACGTTATTTCCCTGATACCATAGAATAAAGATATCAAGTTAATTATAAAATATGGACAAGGCATACTTTAATTAAGTGTGTCTTGTTTTTGTATTGCCTAAGTTTAGTAAATCATCTTAGTTAATATCTTATTCAATGTAATCAAATGAGCATTTTATTTTATAAATATAAAGTAAAACGATGTCATACTTCGTGAAATAAAGTAGAGGTGACATAATGATAATAGCATTGAATAACGATAGACGACGTACACTAGCTATGCATGCTTCTAAACAAGAAAGATACATTTGTCCTGTTTGTCTTAAACCAGTCATTTTAAAAAAGGGGTTAAAGTATAGTGCGCATTTCGCACATCAAAGTAATCAATCTAAGCACTGTTATGCTAATGAATCAGTTAATCATTATTATGCGAAACTATTACTCGCACAATATTTTAGTCGCTTGGGATATGACGTAGAAATTGAGCCACATTTAAAGGTTATTAGACAAGTGCCTGATTTAATTATTAACAAAACAAATGTGATTGAATTGCAATTATCGACGATATCATTTACGGATATCATAACTAGAACTAGAGGATTAGAACGATTAGGTTATAAAGTAACATGGATAGTAAAAGATACGGATGTCATTAATGACAAGGTTAAATTAAGTCGATTTTTAACATCATTTATTCAACCACATGTAAGAGCGATGTTCACTTATAATAGTAATAAAAGAACATTTTATTTATTATCGAATTTGCAACATATAGGCGGGCAAGTTTTTTACTGTCAAAAGCAAAGTATACGACCTCATGCGATTCTACAAAATATGACAACTTCAACAGCAGTTCCTTATAAATTATCATCAAAATATATATTCAATTATCTTCGTCGTTGTCGACAACAAAATTCAGTATTGCAGCCAACATTAAGTGCTATGTATCAACTAAGGTTAAATGACAATGATATTGTTGAAAGATTTGGCTATATTTTCCCACAGCAACTTTATATTGAAACTCACCCTATAGAATGGCAATTAAATTGGCACTTACTAGCTAATAAGCAACTGCTTACTAATAAAGATGTATTGCCAATATTTAAATTTAGAAAATTTATTTATCATAATTATTGTAAAAATGACATTATAGATCAATGTCAGCAAAGTTACTTAGATATTATTAATCAAAGGTGTAAAAACGTGCAAATTCTGCACTAAAATGAGAAAATTGAAGCAATTAGATTATTATTAGGAGGTTTACTTTAAATGAGTCAACAATTAACTAGAGAAGAACAGGAACGTAAATATCCTGAATATACTTGGGACTTATCAACAATATTTGAAGATGATCAAGCGTATGAACAAGCGTTCAAGGAAGTTGAAAATGAATTAGGTAAAGAACAACAATTTAAAGGTCACTTGGGCGATGATGCTGAGACATTATATCAAGCATTAAAATTAGAAGATGAAATTGGTACTAAACTAGAGAAAGTTTATGTATACGCACATCTCAAACAAGATCAAGACACTACCAATGATAAATATATTGGCATGGAGTCAAATGCACATCAACTCATTATAAAATTTAGTTCAGCATGGAGCTTCTTAGTACCTGAAATATTACAAATAGATGAAGCTAAAATTCAAGAATTTATACAATCAAATGAACAGTTACAACAATATGCTTTTGATTTGAAATTAATTAATGAAAAAAGACCGCATATATTAGATGCTGATACTGAAAAGCTATTAACAGAGGCTCAAGATGCATTGTCTACACCTTCAAATGTATATGGCATGTTTAGTAATGCTGATTTAGAATTTGAAGATGCCATTGACAATGATGGTCATGCACATCCATTAACGCAGGGCACATTTATTAAATATTTAGAATCAGATGATAGAGTATTAAGAGAAAGTGCTTTTAGAAATGTATATAAAGCATACGGTGCGCACAATAATACGTTAGGTGCTACTTTAGCTGGTGAGGTTAAGAAAAATGTCTTTAATGCGCGTACACATAACTATAAAAGTGCTAGACAACGTGCTTTAAGTAATAATCATATTCCAGAAGAAGTTTATGATAATTTAGTGTCAACAGTTCATAAATATCTGCCATTACTACATCGTTACACTGAATTACGTAAAGAACTTTTAGGTATTGATGATTTAAAAATGTATGATCTCTATACACCATTAGTAAAAGACATTCAATTTAATATGCCGTATGAAGAAGCAAAAGAATGGATGTTAAAAGCTTTAGAACCAATGGGAGAAGAATATTTAGAAGTCGTCAAAGAAGGTTTGGATAATCGTTGGGTCGACGTTTATGAAAATAAAGGTAAACGTTCAGGTGGCTATTCTTCAGGTGCTCATTTAACTAATCCATTCATTCTACTGAATTGGTCTAATACAATTTCAGATTTATATACATTAGTTCATGAATTTGGACATTCAGCTCATAGTTACTTCAGCAGAAAGTTCCAACCGTCAAATCTAAGTGATTATACAATATTTGTTGCGGAAGTGGCTTCAACATGTAATGAAGCTTTGCTTAGTGATTATATGGATAAACATTTAGATGATGATAAACGATTATTACTATTAAATCAGGAATTAGAACGTTTTAGAGCTACATTATTCCGTCAAACGATGTTTGCAGAATTTGAACATAAAATTCATCAAATTGAAGAAAACGGCGAACCATTAACGCCAACTCGTATGAATGATGAATATGCAAAATTAAATAAACTATACTTTGGCGATGCAGTTGATACTGACGAGGAAATCAGCAAAGAATGGTCACGTATTCCACATTTTTATATGAATTATTATGTATATCAATACGCTACTGGTTATAGTGCTGCACAAAGCTTAAGTCATCAAATTTTGACAGAAGGTAAGCCAGCAGTTGAAAGATATATTAATGAATTCTTGAAAAAAGGTAGTTCAAATTATCCTATTGAAATACTAAAAAATGCTGGAGTAGATATGACAACACCAGAACCAATTGAACAAGCATGTGAAGTATTTGAGCAGAAATTAGATGCATTTGAAAAATTAATGAAAGCTTAACATAATTGAATTCGCTTACAATTTGAACAGTTTGTGACAATTTGTAATTATTATATTTAAAAGGTTGAAAAGGGGCTAATAGCGTGTTATATTATGAACATGAAATTAATCACATAACAAACATACCCCTTTGTTTGAAGTGAGAAAATTTCTCCCATCCCCTTTGTTTAGCGTCGTGTAATCAGACACGGCGTTTTTTTTGTACCCATTAGAATGAAGGTCTAGATTATACATTTTTTATACATTTTATTATTCAAAAACAATTGTGCTCCATTAATATAAAATAAACCACAAAAAGATTTATGAGCACTGATTGATTTCTTTATAAAACAATGAAATTAAATAATAAGAAGCCCACGATACTGAAGTGAACCCCAAAAGTTAGATTTTAGGTCTAACTTTTGGGGTTCACTTCATACAACTAAGTACCGTGGGCTTTATTCAATATTTAAAAACATTTTGTATTAATTTTAGGCATTTTTGATTTCCAAAAATCTCCATCTGGATATTTTAATTTTTCGATTTTTTGTTGCAATACTAATTTTTTAAGTTCTTTATTGAGTAATTTCTCCGGCCACTCATAAATAGTCAATAATTCTTCCATAGTAACTAATTGTTGTTGTTGAATATATGTTTCTAATTTTGGTGGCAATTTCTTTTCGATAGGAGAACCCATTAATTCATTAATAATATACGTATATATATGATAAGGGTACAAACCTTCAACTTTTAATCCTTCTTCATGAACATCCTCACTAAAAAATACTAAAGATGGTGCTTGTTCAATTTCCATTTCACGTGCAATATGCAAATCTATTTTGAGACTCTCAGTTAATTTACTCTTTTGTAAATCTTCATTAAAAACGTTTATATCGATACCAGCATTTTTAATACAGTCACATATCATATTTTCAGTTATTATGTCACGTTTAGGAATAATTTCATTTTGCATTAAATGAATGAAACGCTCAGCTTTTAAACGCCCTTGAAGTTCAGCTGCTTTATATGCTAGGGCAATATTATCAAAATCTGAAGTGCTTTGTGCTTGGCATTTTGTTAATACCTTTATTGAAGGATTCAATATATGTCTAATACGAATATATTGATTATATTCAATTCTTAGCTTTGATAAGATTGCAGATAATTTAAAACAGTCTGGGCTAAAAGGATCAAAAAATGAATAAATTTCAATTTTACTTACAGGTGATAGATCAACATCTTCACGACTCTTATTTTCCATTATTCTTAATTCTTCAGTCATGCCTTTTCACCTACAATTAATTTTAGGAATTTACCATATGATTTGCTGTTAATCTTAATCTTTCGAATAGATAATCTCCCACGCCTAAAGGGAAATTAGCTTCAGTTATTGCTTGATGCATATTTTCTAACCATGCATCACGTTCATATTCGGTAATTATAAATTCCATGTGTCTTTTTTTTAGCATCGGATGGCCGTGCTCTGCTGTATACAATTTTGGTCCACCTAAAAATTGGGTCAAAAATTGCTTTTGCTTGCGACTTGTTTCCGCAAAATCGCCTGGGAATAAATGATTTATTCTATCATCTTGTTCAACCAGTCTATAAAAATGGTCGATCATCTTATATAATGCATCTTTACCAATAATGTCATATGGTGTTTCTGTCATAAACTCACCTAATTTATCATTAATTCTTGTTAACGGAGACTAAACAATCTACCGTATATAGACTTACTTTTAAGTCATTAAATATATATCTAATATAACATGAATTTATACTTTTGAAAGAAATATGCATATTTGTCTATTTACAATATATTGTTTGAAAGTTTTTCTTTTTGCATAAAAAATCGTTGTACTTTATTTAATGGCGGTTGATGTTGAATATCAAATTGATGTAATAATTTTTGAAATTTAACTAGTCCAGTATCATAGTCACTAACTTCAAATTCAAGCTCATAGTCAGTCATTCCTAAATATTCACTTTTGTCTAAGACAAGTAAGTCACCATCATAAGCTACTTCCATTCGATAAGTTGTTAATGCACCTAAGATAATAAGTGAGTCATTATTAATACCAAATGTTTCGGTAATAATTTGGTAAATATCTGTTGGTAATTCGTTCAATTTAATTTCTTTATCAAGCTCTGGTTCGATAGTTACTTTATGATTATATTCGGTTAAACCAGTAGATGCGGGTACTTTTAAAGTCATTTCGTAACATTGATCTTTCACCCTTATACGTAATGCTGAGCGATGTGATTTCAGTTTAAAGTCAGGTGTATCAATATAATAATTAACTTGTTTGAATAAGTGAGCATTACTAAAAAAATGTTGTTTTATTTGTGAATAAAGTTGCTGAGTCAAAATTTGTTTGAATTCAATTTCGTGATTGATTGCCATATCGTACATACACCTCAAATATTAAATGAATAATTAACCATATTATGAATGACATTTGGAAAATTTAAAAGTAATAACAGTTAAAGAAAATACCTATTTTTCGATAATGAAAATAGGGTCTCAAAGTGTTTTGTAGAATTGAATTATGTTAAAATATTATGGAATAAGGAGGAACAAGCATGCGTATTTATATCAATGAAATTAAAGTAAAAGAAGATGGACTTTATTGTTATTCAGAAGACTCAATCACAGGTCTGAAAGAAGTAGGGCAAATGCTTGTTGATAGTGATAATTATGCTTTTGCATATACATTAGATGACGGCAAAGCATATTCATACCTAATTTTTGTTCAAGAAACCTGGACCATGCTTCATGAAAACATGACGAAGAAAATAATGATTAATGATGAATTGGAATTAACAGAATTTCATCATGAATTAAATTATATTTTAGATAATATTAAAGGTAATAATAATTACGGTAAAGAATTTGTTGCTACTGTTGAAGATATCTTCAACATTGAATGAAGTGGGGTGAATCACTATGAATCAATGGGATCAATTCCTAACACCGTATAAACAAGCGGTAAATGAATTGAAAATTAAACTTAAAGGTTTACGTAAACAATATGAAATAGGCGAATATGCATCTCCAATTGAGTTTGTCACAGGTCGTGTTAAACCTATTTCAAGTATTATCGATAAGGCGAATAAACGACAAATACCTTTTGATCGTTTACGTGAAGAAATGTATGACATAGCAGGTTTAAGAATTATGTGTCAATTTGTAGAAGATATTGATGTGGTTGTTAATATTTTGAAACAACGTAAAGATTTCAAAGTAGTGGAAGAACGTGACTATATTAGAAATACGAAACAAAGTGGTTATCGTTCATATCATGTCATCATTGAATATCCGATTGAAACTTTAAATGGTCAAAAAGTAATATTAGCAGAAATTCAAATTCGTACCCTAGCGATGAATTTTTGGGCTACGATTGAACATACACTACGTTATAAATATGATGGTGATTATCCTGATGAAATTCAGCATCGTTTGGAACGTGCAGCCGAAGCTGCATACTTATTAGATGAAGAAATGTCAGAAATCAAAGATGAAATTCAAGAAGCACAAAAATATTACAGTCAAAAACGTGCTAAAAAACACGAAAATGATTAATGAGGTGTAAAAATCATGCGCTATACAATTTTAACTAAAGGTGATTCTAAATCTAATGCCTTAAAGCATAAAATGATTAATTATATGAAAGACTTCCGCATGATTGAAGACAGTGAAAATCCAGAAATTGTCATTTCGGTTGGTGGAGATGGCACATTACTTCAAGCCTTTCATCAATATAGTCATATGTTATCAAGTGTAGCTTTTGTAGGTGTACATACTGGTCATTTAGGATTTTATGCTGATTGGCTGCCGCATGAAGTTGAAAAATTAATCATTGAAATTAATAATTCGGAATTTCAAGTGATTGAATATCCATTATTAGAAATAATAGTACGCTATAATGATAATGGCTATGAAACAAGATACTTGGCTCTAAATGAAGCTACAATGAAAACTGAAAATGGCTCTACATTAGTAGTTGATGTTAATTTAAGAGGTAAACATTTTGAACGCTTTAGAGGAGATGGTCTATGTATTTCTACACCATCTGGTTCAACTGCTTATAATAAAGCCTTGGGTGGTGCTTTAATTCATCCTTCGCTAGAGGCAATGCAAATTACTGAAATTGCCTCTATTAATAATCGTGTCTTTAGAACAGTTGGATCACCTTTAGTTTTACCTAAACATCATACATGTTTAATATCACCAGTCAATCACGATACTATTAGAATGACGATTGATCATGTAAGTATCAAACATAAAAATGTTAACTCAATACAATATCGTGTAGCTAATGAAAAAGTTAGATTTGCACGTTTTAAACCATTCCCATTCTGGAAAAGAGTACATGATTCATTCATTTCAAGTGATGATGATAGATGATTTTCACACATGAAATAACACACCCAGAACTGTTAAAAGAATGGTTAAAAAGACATCAATTTTCTAAAAAGACTGTGAGCGCCATCAAACAAAATGGCGCTTTAATTATTAATGGACAACCAGTTACTGTTAGAAAAATGCTTTGTCCTCAAGATATTTTACAAATTCATTTGCCTAAAGAACAGCCAAGTAGTAATTTACAACCTTATAATAAGCAATTAGATATCTGTTATGAAGATCCGTACGTATTAGTTGTTAGAAAATATCAACAACAAAACTGTACGCCCTCAAGAGAACACCCACATTATAGTTTGATAGAACAAGTACTGAGTTATTGTCGCAACAAAGGTGAAGATATTAATCCACATATTGTTACACGTTTAGATAGAGATACAGAAGGATTAGTCATATTTGCTAAATATGGTCATATTCATCACTTATTTTCTACAGTGACATTACAAAAGACTTATATTGCGTTAGTTAACGGTCAAACTGATAGTAGTGGCGTAATAGAAGCAAATATCAAACGCTCTCCAAATAGTATTATTACGAGAGAAGTAGCCCAAGAAGGTAAATACGCAAAGACATCTTATAAGACATTAGCACACAATCATCATTACAGTATTTGTCAAATTCACCTACATACTGGACGAACACATCAAATTAGAGTGCATTTTAAACATATAGGTCATCCAATTGTTGGAGATGATTTATATGGAGGTACGCATCCAACAATACAAGGACAGACGTTACAATGTTCTGGAATTTTATTTGATCATCCTATTGAAAAAAAACAAATTTCGATTACTATTGACTATAAGCAAATTTTAAAGTTGTTTAGAAATATATAATAATTATGGAGGTGTAAGCATGCCTATTGACACAGAAAATAGAGAAAGTAGTCAAGAGGAACTATATAACAAAACGTTATTAGACCAAGAGTTAGACAATAATAATATTGATGAATTTCGTGAAGAATTTTTATCTATGCATACTTATGAACAAAGTGAGTATTTTGAAGATACCACTGAGGAAAATAGACAAAAAATATTTCACTTCTTATCACCAGAAGAAGTAGCAGACTTTTTCGATCAATTAGATATCGATGATGAAGAATATGAGCAGTTATTTGATAAAATGAATGCTACATATGCTAGTCATATTTTAGAAGCAATGTCATACGATAATGCAGTAGATATTTTAAATGAGTTATCTAAATCTAAAGTAGCTAGTTTATTGACATTGATGAATAAAGATGACGCTAATGAAATTAAAGCATTATTACATTATGATGAAGATACTGCCGGCGGTATTATGACTACCGAATATTTATCTTTAAAAGCACATACACCTGTCAAAGAAGCTTTGATACATGTTAAAGAACAGGCGCCTGATGCTGAAACGATTTATGTTATTTATGTTATTAATGATGAAGATAAATTAGTAGGCGTATTATCATTAAGAGATTTAATTGTTGCTGAAAATGATGCTTATATTGAAGATATCATGAGTGAAAGAGTTATCAGTGTTAATGTTGCTGAAGACCAAGAAAATGTTGCTCAAACAATTAGAGATTATGATTTTATGGCCGTACCAGTTGTTGATTATCAAGATCATTTATTAGGTATTATTACAATTGATGACATTTTAGATGTTATGGATGAAGAGGCTAGTGAAGACTACTCTCGTTTAGCCGGTGTATCAGATATCGACTCTACGAATGATTCAGTAGTTAAAACAGCAGCCAAACGTTTACCTTGGTTAATTATTTTAACGTTCTTAGGTATGATAACTGCTACTATTTTAGGTAGTTTTGAAGCAACTTTAGAAAAAGTAGCATTATTAGCGGCATTTATACCAATTATCAGTGGTATGTCTGGTAACTCAGGAACACAATCACTAGCTGTATCAGTTCGTAATATTACTACTGGTGAAATTAATGAACAAAGTAAATTTAAGATTGCCTTACGTGAAGCGGGCAGTGGAATTTTATCAGGACTCGTATGTGCTACTATATTATTCACTATTATCGTTGCCATATATCATCAACCATTATTAGCACTTATTGTTGGTGGTAGTTTAACTTGTGCCATGACAGTTGGTACATTAGTTGGTTCTATGATTCCATTATTAATGAACAAATTAAAAATTGACCCAGCAGTAGCAAGCGGACCATTTATTACAACAATTAATGACATTATTAGTATGTTGATTTACTTCGGTTTAGCAACTTCATTTATGGCTTATTTAACTTAAGGAGGAATTATGGAGTTTGTATCTTTAGTTATCGTCGTTGTAGCAGCATTCTTAACTCCAATCATTGTTAATCGATTAAATATTAACTTTTTACCAGTTGTAGTTGCCGAAATATTAATGGGGATTATTATCGGTAATTCGTTTCTCAATTTAGTCGAAAGAGATTCTATTTTAAATATCCTTTCCACATTAGGTTTTATCTTTTTAATGTTTTTAAGTGGTTTGGAAATTGATTTTAAAGCATTTAAGAAGGATAAAAGAGCAAGACAAGGTCAAGATAGTGATGAGAAAGAGATGCCAGGTCATTTAACTTTGGCCTTGACTGTCTTTTCCCTGATTATGATTGTTTCTATATTCTTAGCGTATATATTTAAATGGTTAGGTTTAGTAGATGATGTTTTATTAATGGTCATTATTATTTCTACGATTTCATTAGGGGTTGTTGTACCAACGTTAAAAGAAATGAACATTATGCGTACAACGATTGGTCAATTTATTTTACTCGTAGCAGTATTGGCCGATTTAATCACGATGGTCTTACTAACTGTTTATGGCGCAATTAATGGCCAAGGTGGTAGTACGATTTGGTTGATTGGCATATTAGTTGTTTTTACAGCGATTTCCTATATATTAGGTGTTCGATTTAAGCAAATGTCATTTTTACAAAAGTTAATGGATGGTACAACTCAAATAGGTATTCGTGCTGTATTTGCATTAATTATCCTGTTAGTTGCTTTAGCTGAAGGTGTCGGTGCTGAAAATATTTTAGGCGCATTTTTAGCAGGTGTAGTAGTATCATTATTAAACCCAGATGAAGAGATGGTAGAGAAGTTGGATTCATTTGGCTATGGTTTCTTTATACCTATATTCTTTATTATGGTCGGTGTAGATTTGAATATCCCATCATTAATAAAAGAGCCGTCATTATTAATCATCATTCCAATATTAATAATAGCGTTTATTATTTCTAAGCTCATACCAGTATTATTTATTAGACGATGGTTTGATATGAAGACTACGATTGCTTCAGCTTTTCTATTAACATCAACCTTGTCTTTAGTTATCGCAGCTGCAAAAATTTCAGAGCGTCTTAATACAATTTCAGCAGAAACTTCAGGAATATTAATTTTGAGTGCAGTGATTACTTGTGTTTTTGTACCCATTATCTTCAAAAAAATGTTCCCGATTCCTGACGAATTTAATCGTAAAATTGAAGTTAGCTTAATCGGTAAAAATCAGCTAACTATACCAATCGCTCAAAATTTAACATCTCAACTGTATGATATTTCTTTATATTATCGTAAAGATTTAAGCGATAATAGACAGCTATCGAATGATATAACAATGATTGAAATCGCTGATTATGAATACGATATTTTAGACCGTTTAGGTTTATTTAAACGTGATATCGTAGTTTGTGCTACCAATGACGATGATATTAATCGTAAGGTTGCTAAATTAGCCAAAGAACATCAAGTAGCTCGTGTCATTTGTCGTTTAGAAAGTACAAGTGATGACAGTGAATTGAAACAATTAGGTGTTGAAATATTTAGTAGTTATCAAAGTAATAAGATATTACTAAAAGGTTTGATTGAAACACCAAATATGCTTAACTTATTAAGTAATGTAGAAACATCACTTTATGAAATACAAATGCTTAATTATAAATATGAAAATATGCAATTACGTAACTTCCCATTTGGTGGAGATATTATATTTGTTCGTATTATACGCAATAATGAATCTATAGTGCCACACGGTGATACACAATTAAGATATAGAGACAGATTAATTGTTACAGGTGCAAAAGAATATGTAGATGAATTAAAACAAGAATTAGAATTCTATTATTAATCAGTGATGACACATTTAATTAAAAATATTTTATAACTATTAAATCAATGATATTGAAGCATCATAGATTGTAAATATGTCCTTAGTTAAATGGCTCTCTTCCAAATTGGACTGATACATAATTATTTTTTTAAGCCTCACACCCCAGCTTGCACATTATAGTAAAAATTTTATTTTTAAAATTTTTCTATGACGGGTCCCTGCATTGCATGTTAGAGTTTCTGCTATCTTGATAGCTAGAAAATCTTATGCAGTTTATTATGAATTAATAAACTGTAAACCTATTTCAGATAACCAGTTTTTCTGTGTTGGGTCCCTTCCTAGGGTGCTGTCTCAGCCTACCCCAACTTGCACTGTTTGTATAAACTGATTAATCAGTTTATTTGTGTTGGGGCCCCGGTCTTCGACTAGCACTGTTGCCCAACTTGCATTGCTTGTAGAAACTGTTTCACAGTTTCTCTATGTTGGGTCCCTACCTCAGGAGTCTCGGCTTCAAATTAATTTTCGTTTTAAATTATTCATTTTTTATTTATCAGTCCTAAAAAATGGAGAACCTAAATAGTACAAGTACTGTAAAGGAGTCCTAGTCATAGGGCTCTTTTTATTGTTTGTGAAAGTCTAAATGCTTTATGTTAATTGAATGTTATTAGTTTACTATAATATATAGGTAAAATAACTTTATTAAAATCGATTTTTAATGTTAAAATATAATGACGACAAAAGTAAGAACTAAAATGGATTAACTACAAATTCATAAATACTTAAAGATTATAAGGAGTTATAAATATGTTAAATCTTGAAAACAAAACATTTGTTATTATGGGTATTGCAAACAAACGTAGTATTGGTTTTGGTGTTGCTAAAGTATTAGATACTTTAGGTGCCAAATTAGTATTTACATATCGCAAAGAACGTAGCCGTAAAGAATTAGAGAAATTATTAGAACAACTTAATCAAAGTGAACAACGTTTATACCAAATTGACGTTCAAAGTGACGAAGAAGTGATTAATGGCTTTGCTAAAATCGGTCAAGAAGTTGGAAATATTGATGGTGTATACCATTCAATCGCTTTTGCTAATATGGAAGATTTACGCGGACGTTTTTCTGAAACATCTCGTGAAGGTTTCTTGTTAGCACAAGATATTAGTTCATATTCTTTAACTATCGTGGCACATGAAGCTAAAAAATTGATGCCTGAAGGTGGTACCATTGTTGCAACTACTTACTTAGGCGGAGAATTTGCAGTTCAAAATTATAACGTCATGGGCGTTGCTAAAGCTAGTTTAGAAGCTAATGTGAAATATTTAGCATTAGATTTAGGACCTGATAATATTAGAGTAAATGCTATTTCAGCTGGTCCTATTCGTACGCTTAGTGCTAAAGGTGTTGGAGGATTTAACACAATTTTAAAAGAAATCGAAGAACGAGCACCATTAAAACGTAATGTTGATCAAGAAGAAGTTGGTAAGACAGCAGCATACTTATTAAGTGATTTATCAAGTGGTGTTACTGGTGAAAATATACATGTAGACAGTGGTTTCCACGCTATAAAATAATAAAAAAATAAAACGAGATTGCACAATTGTGTTTAATCTCGTTTTATTTTGTAATGAACGTTAAAAGAGTTGAAGCATCAGTGCTTCAACTCTTTTTTGATTATTAGTCTTTAACATCACTATTAGCTTTATCAATAATACGTTGTCGGTATTTAAAGATATTACTGACAACTGTTTTAAGAACAGCATATAATGGTACAGCAATTAGAATTAATGTAAAGCCACCTAAATCACCAGCTGCTAATATAACAACGATAATTGTAAGGGGATGGATATTTAAAGATTTACCCATAACATTAGGTGTAATGACATTACCTTCAAGTTGATGTGCAATTAAAGTAATGACACATACCCAAATAAAAGTAGTAGGGCTATCAATAATACCTAAAATTGCAGCGGGTGCAAAGGATAACCAAGAACCTAAAAATGGAATTAAGTTTGCCACACCTGCAAATAGTACAAGTAGTGGAATATAAGGTAAGTGAATAATTGAATAACCTAAGTATAAGAAAATGCCTAAAATAACACTGACAGTAACTTGGCCTTGAATGTATGATTTTAAAGTGAAGTTAACATCAGTTAACATATCAACAAAAAATACTTTACGTTCACCTTTGAAAAATTTGGCAATTGCTGGAATAAATTTTTCATGATCTTTTAACATATAAATTAAAAAGAACGGCACCATGATTAATAAGAAGATAGTAGAAACTAATGAAGTTATATATTGTAATGAATTAGATAATATATTTGTAACTCCATCTCCAATAGAATTAACCATATTAGTGATTCTACTTGTTACATCGCTAGGTAATTTATCCATTTGAGCTAAAGCAAAATTGATAATCTGTTCTGCTTCTTTTTGTAATGCTGGTGTTTGACTAATTAAATTATTAATATTTGATACAATAATTGGTGCGATAAAAGCGATAATAATACCAATAATTGCAAATAACGCTAGCATAATTGTCGTAATACTTGCCCAACGAGGGAAACCTACTTTTTCTAGTAGCTGTTGAAAAGGTAAGCAAATATAAAATAGAAAACCACTAATTAAAAATGGAAGAAATACAGAGCCGATAATTGTGGCGATTGGTTCAAATACTTCATGCACTTCCATAAATAGTTTGATGATTATGAACAACATAATTAATGCTATGCCAGTCCGGAACCAAACTTTGTTCAACATAAATGACGCTCCTCCTAAAATTTAAAATACAGTTATCTATAAGTATATCTCAAAATATACATGTAAAAAAGAATTATATTAGTTAGACGAAAAATAGATTGCTACATTGATAATTTATTACAATAATTTAATAGAATATTCTGAAAAATGTGTTGAAGTGTGTAAATATACATCGTATAATATTTTAAATTAAATTAAAAAGGGGGAGTCATATGATAGAAAGATTAGTAGGTTTCTTAAATGATATTGTTTGGAGTAAACCTTTGGTATATGGCTTATTATTGACAGGTTTGTTTTTTACTTTGCGTATGAGATTTTTTCAAGTCAGGTACTTTAAAGAAATGATAAGACTCATGTTTCAGGGAGAGCGTTCTCCAAATGGTGTATCCAGTTTTCAAGCTATTGCAATGTCATTAGCTGGGAGAGTGGGGACAGGTAATATTGTAGGTGTATCAACGGCTATATTTATTGGTGGTCCTGGAGCAGTCTTTTGGATGTGGATAAGTGCATTTTTAGGAGCAAGTAGTGCTTTTATTGAATCAACATTAGGCCAAATTTTTAAACGTGTTGAAAATAATGAATATCGAGGTGGGCCTGCTTATTATATTGAATATGGTATAGGTGGAAAGTTTGGTAAAATTTATGGTGCTTTATTTGCCATTGTTACTATTATTTCAGTAGGATTGTTATTACCAGGTGTTCAATCTAATGCTATTGCAAGTTCAATGCATAATGCCATTCAAATTCCTCAATGGTTAATGGGAATTGCCGTAGTGATAGTCTTAGGTTTGATTATTTTTGGTGGGCTACGCAGTATTGCTAACGTTGCAACGGCTGTTGTACCGTTTATGGCAATTATATACATATTGATGGCAGTAGTGATTATTTGTCTTAATTTACAAGCAATACCAGCTTTATTTGCTGTTATATTCAAGTCAGCATTTGGTATACAATCAGCTTTTGGTGGTATTGTTGGTGCAATGATTGAAATTGGAGTTAAAAGAGGGTTATATTCTAATGAAGCTGGACAAGGTACTGGACCTCATGCAGCTTCTGCTGCTGAAGTGTCACATCCAAGTAAACAAGGTTTAGTTCAAGCATTTTCTGTATATATTGACACTTTATTTGTTTGTACAGCTACTGCATTAATTATATTAATTTCTGGTACTTACAATGTTACTGATGGAACGATGAATGCAAATGGTACACCACATTTAATCAAAGATGGTGGTATTTTTGTAGACTCTGATACGGGTAAAGATTATTCAGGAACAGCTATGTATGTTCAAGCTGGTATAGATAAGGCTTTCCAAGGAGATCACTACCATTTTGATCCATCATTTTCAGGAGTGGGTTCTTATTTTGTTGCTTTTGCTTTATTCTTTTTTGCCTTCACTACAATCTTATCTTATTATTACATAACTGAAACAAATGTTGCTTATTTAACGCGTCATTATAATAATCACATATCTAATATATATATTAATATTGCGCGAATTATTTTATTATTTGCAACCTTTTATGGTGCTATTAAAACTGCCGATGTAGCATGGGCACTTGGTGACCTTGGGGTTGGGTTAATGGCTTGGTTAAATATTATTGCTATTTGGATACTACATAAGCCTGCAGTAAATGCACTTAAAGATTATGAAATACAGCGTAAGAAATTAGGAAATGGTTATCATGCAATTTATAAACCAGATGCTAACAAACTACCAAATGCAGTATTTTGGTTAAAGACATATCCTCAAAGATTGAACAGGGAAAAAGTAAAACAACATTCCAAATCGTAGGTTATATTTGTAATAAGTTAATACAATTTTAAAAATAGAGTGTCTCTTGGTACAATAATAATACAACTACTAGGGGGCACTTTGTTATGTCAGAATATAAAAATGGTAAGATAAATAAACATGTTTATTTTAGTGAAATTTTAAATAGAGAAGTAACATTGAGTATCTATTTACCTGAACAATATAGTCATTTATTTAAATATAGAGTTATTTTATGTTTTGATGGTTTAGACTTCTTAAGATTTGGTCGTATTCAACGGTCATTAGAATCTTTATCTGAGCAAGAACACATAGAGAATGCTATTATTGTAGGATTTCATTATGAAGACGTTGATAAAAGACGTGAAGAGTTTCATCCACAAGGTTCAAGATCTCACTTAACAATTAAAGCTGTTGGGCAAGAAATTTTGCCATTTATAGAATCACAATTTTCAACATATAAAGTTGGTAATGCTAGATTATTAATGGGAGATAGCTTAGCAGGGAGTATCGCATTATTAACAGCACTTACATATCCTACGATTTTTAGTCAAGTTGCAATGTTAAGCCCACAATATGATGAAACTGTAAAAGAAAAGATTGAAACATGTAACAATATTGATCAATTAACAATTTGGCATGCTGTTGGACTTGATGAAGAGGATTTTGAACTACCAACTAATGGTAAACGCGCTAATTTTTTAACACCTAATCGTGAATTATATCACTTATTATCACAATATAATATGACTTATCATTATGAAGAATTTGACGGTGGTCATCAGTGGAAATCATGGAAACCGTTATTACCACAAATTTTAACTTATTTTTTACATGAGAAAATCCAAGATTAATAATTAAGCCATGATTAAAACACAGTAATAAAAGATCGTTATAAGTATGATATTAAAAAGTTATTTAATTAAAAAATTGTCTATTTTGTAAAAAATATGTAATTGTTAATTTTAAAGTAACGGTTTTCATAAAATTTTGATATAATAACATTAGGTTAAACAAAGGAGGAATTTAGATGATTTTAGGGTTAGCATTAATTCCATCAAAGTCATTTCAAGAAACGGTAGATTCATATCGTAAACGTTATGATAAGCAATATGCACGTATTAAACCACATATCACAATTAAAGCTCCGTTTGAAATTGACGATCAAGATTTAGATTCAGTGGTTAGTCAAGTTAGAGCTAGAATCAAAGGTGTTCCAGCTGTTAATGTACATGCAACAAAAGCATCTAGTTTTAAGCCAACGAATAATGTTATTTATTTTAAAGTTGCTAAGACAGATGAACTAGAAACATTGTTTGATCGTTTTAATGATAGTGATTTCTATGGTGAAGCAGAGCATGTTTTTGTGCCACATTTTACAATTGCACAAGGACTTTCAAGTCAAGAATTTGAAGATATTTTTGGACAAGTTGCTCTTGCAGGGGTAGACCATGAAGAAGTTATAGAAGATTTAACATTATTAAGATTTGATGAAGAAGAAGACAAATGGAAAGAATTAGAAACATTTAAATTAGCATGATTATAAAAATAATGGGTAAAAGGTGAATTCGCCTACCCATAGATTTTTAGTATATAAAAAGTGAGTATATACCTATTTATTAGACAAATAGATAAATACTCACTTTTTGTTTTATGAAAGCTATTACTTGATACAATTAACTTACTTTAAAATCGTATATGTTGTTATATTCTATATCTAAACAATACCTTGTAAAATATTTAATGTTTTCTTTGTCTATGGCTAATAAAATACGTACCGTAAAATATAGCTAATACTAGGAAGACTAATGATGAAAAGTAAAATGTATTATTTAAATTATTCGTAAATTGAGTAATTAATCCTCCGAATAATGGTCCAATCATTGAACCGAAACCTTGAATACTATTAAAAACTCCCCAAGTCTCTTCTTGTTCATCGCTTTTAATAAAGCATGCCATAAAGGTATTCCAAGCAGGAAGTAATATCCCGTACATTAAACCGATTGCTAAGGCTATAATCCAAACTATATAAATGTTAAATATCATAGATAAGATAAATATTAAAATCATATATAAGAGAAAGCCAGTTAAAATAACACCATACATAAAATTTCGACTTCTATGGTCAATTAATTTTGATAAAAATAACATCGAGAACGCACAACCTAAACCACCTATAATGATGGCAACTGTGTATTCAATAGTGCTTACTTTGACAACTTTTGTTGCATAAGTAGGTAAGATAGGTACTAAGGCAGAGATTGCGGCACCTTGTAATAAAATACCTGGAAATAACAATAAATGTCTTTTTGTAACGTCAACAATTTGACCTAATTGTTCTTTTACAGGTCGTGTATTATAGTTAGTCAATGTTACATTAACAAAATAATATAATACCCAAGCTATTAACACGACTAAAGACATCATAAATGTAAATTTAGTTGGATGCAGTTTAACTAAAAAGTTCATCACAACCCAACCAACTAAAAGCCCAAGTAACCATGCAAAATAAACATAGCCCATTTGTTTACCACGTTTATCTTCCTCAACACTTGATAACATGATAACCCAAATAGGACTAACTGCAATACCTAGCATAATTGCACTTAGAATAATAACAACTGGTGATGCTGGAAACCAAATAACTAAAAATAAACTTAAAAAAGCTAAGATAAACCCAGAAGTTAAAACAGTACGAGCACCAAATTTTTTAAGTAAGAAACCTATAACGAAATTAGTAGTGGCATCCGCAATGAAATGTATTGAAAAAGCTAAAGAGGTAATGGCAACAGCAATCGATGTTACTGTTGGCAAATAATTAATATAACTTAGTATATACATACCTCTAGCAAATTCCATTAAAAAGAGAATGACCAACATTAAAACAAAGTTTCTTTTGTTAGCGTAATTACTTGACAAAGAATCTTGCATATAAAGGAACCTTTCCATAAATATCTTGTGGTTGTGAAGAATGACCTAACATATTTAATAAGTCTCTACATATTTTTTCAGTTGAGTGGTTTATATTGTTGTTCTTCATTTGATCAGTCATGGCTAATAATTGATCTTCGTTGGTTGTTAATTCAGCTACTATATTAACTGCATCTTCAGGTGTATTCGCAATTTTACCAAACCCTTGTTGTTCAAAAAATAAAGCATTTTCTAATTCTTGTCCTGGAGCAGGATTTAAAAAGATCATAGGAATATGTCGAGATAAGCCTTCAGATATTGTAATACCACCGGGCTTAGTAATCATTAATTGACTTGAAGCCATCCATTCATTCATATGTTTAGTGTATCCTAAAATTAAGACATTTGAATTAGATTTAAACTGCTGTTGTAGTGAACGTTTTAAATCTTTACTATTACCGCATATCATCACTACTTGCGTATTTGGACTTTGTGATAATATATCAGTTATCATTGTATTAAAGCCACTAGAAACGCCGAACGCACCTGCAGACATTAAAATAATATGTTTATTAGGGTCTAAATTATGGTTTTCAAGCCATTGATTACGATTAATATGTTCTTCAAATTTATTGGCAATTGGAATTCCAGTTACTTTAACATTGTCAGCGGGTATACCAACTTCAATAAAATCTTGTTTAGTCTCTTCAGTAGCTACATAATAACGTTCAGAATGTGGTGTTACCCAGTTTTTATGTAAACGATAATCTGTTAAGACTGTTGCGATTGGAATATTAATATTAAATTGTTCAGTTAACACTGACATTACTGGAGTAGGAAATGTCATTAAAATTAAGTCAGGTTTTTCTTTAATTAACAAATTGATTAATTTATTTAATCCATAATATTTATAGAAGCATTTATCTAACTTATCTGGGCGGCTGTAATAAAACCCTTTATACATATTTCTAAAGTATTTAAAGCTATTGATATACCACTTTTTACAAATGGAAGTTAAAATAGGATGCGCCTCCATAAAAAGGTCGTGTTCAATAACGCTTAAATGATCTAAATTCATATCATTTAATTGGTTAACGATACTTTGAGTAACTTGCATATGACCGTTACCGAAAGACCCAGTAATAATCAATATCTTTTTATTTTGAGTAACCATTAATAGCCACCCTCCGTTAATCTAAAAATTTAGTTTAAGTGTAACTTATTTTTCATTATTATAAAAGAAATAAAGCTAATTTAATGATGAAGTTGAGGTTGAGTCAAAAAGTAGTGAACCTGGGACAAAAAGCAATTTTCACTATATTTTAAGTGTTTGGCAGTAACTGTCTGATTTTTAAAATGTTGATAAATCAACGCTTTAAAAACCTAGTCTGTTCCACTCCCAACATTGACTGTTGAATTATTAAGTATTATTAAACCAAAAACTTATCATTCTAGTCAGACTCAGCAAGGTAGTATGACGAATTGTATTGGAATCAACAATTGTAGATAAAATAAAATAATAACAATTTTAACTAATGTTAATAGAAATCAACATAATAGTTATGTTAAAGAAATTTATTATTCAAAAAATATACAGTAGTTAATTATAGCATAATTTTTAGTTACTGTTAGTTATAATAATTAAGTTATAACTCAGATTAAAAAATATATTATATGAAGAAATACGAATTAAATTGGAAATAGACAATCATTATCATAGTTAATCATAGCTTATTAAAAATAATTATAAATTTATAAACACAGTTAAAACGTGTATAATAGAACTATTGTAAAAAAAGGAGCGGTTCAGTTTGAATGCGAATACGTTGTTTGAAAAAATTAAAGTAAAACGTGTTATAGGTACTTTAAATAGAGAAATTGAAGATATCACTACTGACTCACGTACTGCTAAAGCAGGTAGTATTTTTGTAGCTTCAGTAGGGTATACAGTTGATAGTCATAAATTTTGTCAAAATGTAGTAAATCAAGGATGTAATGTTATTGTAGTCAATAAAGAACAACTATTGACTGGAGATGTTACACAAGTTATCGTGCCAGATACCTTAAGAGTTGCGAGTATATTAGCACATACATTATTTAATTATCCAAGTCATCAACTTATAACTTATGGTGTTACTGGGACAAATGGTAAAACATCGATTGCAACAATGATTCATTTGATTAATAGAAAATTAAATAAAAATAGTGCTTATTTGGGTACAAATGGTTTCCAAATTAATGAAACTAAAACAAAAGGTGCCAATACAACACCAGAAACGGTGTCATTAACTAAGAAAATTAAAGAAGCAGTTGATGCTGGTGCTGAATCTATGACGTTAGAAGTATCAAGTCATGGTTTAGTACTAGGACGTTTAAGAGGTGTTGAATTTGATGTTGCTATTTTCTCAAATTTAACGCAGGATCATTTAGATTTTCATGGCACAATGGAAGCATATGGACATGCTAAATCATTATTATTTAGTCAACTAGGTGAAGATTTAGCGAAAGAAAAATATGCTATTGTCAATAATGATGATGACTTTTCACATTATTTAACGACTGTCACACCTTATGAGGTATTTACTTACGGTATTGATAATGATGCGCAATTCATGGCTACAAATATACATGAGTCGTTGCAAGGCGTAACTTTTGATTTTGAAACACCATTTGGTAGTTACGCAGTAAAATCTCCATATGTAGGTAAATTTAATATTTCTAATATTATGGCAGCAATGATTGCAGTATGGAGTAAAGGCGTATCATTTGAAGATATTATTAAAGCAGTTGAACATCTTGAACCTGTAGAGGGTAGATTAGAAGTATTAGATCCATCATTACCGATAGATTTGATTATTGATTATGCTCATACTGCCGATGGTATGAATAAATTGATTGATGCTGTTAAACCATTCGTTAAACAAAAATTAATCTTTTTAGTTGGTATGGCTGGAGAACGTGATTTAACGAAGACACCAGAAATGGGTAGTGTCGCATGTAGAGCTGATTATGTCATCTTTACACCAGATAATCCTGCTAATGACGACCCGAAAATGTTAACAGCAGAGTTAGCTAAAGGTGCAACACATGACAATTACATTGAGTTTGATGATCGTGCAGCAGGTATTAAACATGCTATAGACGTTGCAGAACCAGGTGATACAGTAGTCTTAGCTTCAAAGGGTCGTGAACCATATCAAATCATGCCAGGTCATGTTAAAGTACCACATCGAGATGACTTAATAGGTTTAGAAGCGGCATATAAAAAATTTGGTGGTGGGCCAATTGATCATTAAACAGTTGGTTGATAATAATCTAAAGATAAATGTTTATATTGAAATACTAGCTAATCAAATGTTATTAATAGCTATTCCAGAGTGGTTTTGGTCTGTAGAACTACCACGTACAACCAATAAAGACGATTGCTATGAAGAATTATTAATGCAGTTATTTGTATTTAAAGAAGAAAATGAAGCACAACTTATCGCGCAACAATTAACGCATTGGATTGACACATATAAAAAGGAGCATGATTCATGAATTTAAAGCAAGAAGTAGAGTCTAGAAAGACATTTGCAATTATTTCCCATCCAGATGCTGGGAAAACAACATTAACAGAAAAATTACTATATTTTAGTGGTGCCATACGTGAAGCAGGTACAGTTAAAGGTAAGAAAACTGGTAAATTTGCTACAAGCGACTGGATGAAAGTAGAACAAGAACGTGGGATTTCAGTAACATCTTCAGTGATGCAATTTGATTATGATGATTATAAAATTAACATTTTAGATACACCAGGACATGAAGACTTTTCAGAAGATACTTATAGAACATTAATGGCAGTTGATAGTGCAGTAATGGTTATTGACTGTGCTAAAGGGATTGAACCTCAAACTTTGAAATTATTTAAAGTCTGTAAAATGCGTGGTATCCCAATATTTACTTTTATCAATAAATTAGACCGAGTTGGTAAAGAACCATTTGAATTATTGGATGAAATTGAAGAAACATTAAATATCGAAACATATCCTATGAATTGGCCGATTGGTATGGGTCAAAATTTCTTTGGTATAATTGATAGAAAAACTAAAACAATCGAACCATTTAGAGATGAAGAAAATCTACTTCACTTAAACGACGATTTCGAATTACAAGAGACACATGCGATTGCTAATGACAGTGCATTTGAACAAGCGATTGAAGAAATGATGTTAGTCGAAGAAGCTGGAGAAACATTCGATGATGAAGCGTTGCAAAATGGTGATTTAACTCCAGTATTCTTTGGTTCTGCGTTAGCGAATTTCGGCGTGCAAAATTTCTTGAATGCTTATGTAGATTTTGCCCCTATGCCACATGCTAGACAAACTAAGGAAGATATAGAAGTGAGTCCATATGAAGATGATTTCTCAGGATTCATCTTTAAAATTCAAGCCAATATGGATCCTAAACACCGTGATAGAATCGCATTTATGAGAGTTGTCAGTGGTGCATTCGAACGTGGAATGGATGTAACATTGCAACGTACTAATAAAAAACAAAAAATTACACGTTCAACTTCATTTATGGCTGATGATAAAGAAACAGTTAATCATGCTGTTGCTGGAGATATTATTGGATTATATGATACAGGTAATTATCAAATTGGAGATACAATAGTTGGAGGTAAACAACATTATAGTTTCCAAGACTTACCACAATTTACACCTGAAATTTTTATGAAAGTATCACCTAAAAATGTTATGAAACAAAAACATTTCCATAAAGGTATAGAGCAATTAGTTCAAGAAGGTGCTATCCAGTACTATAAAACCTTGCATACGAATCAAATTATTTTAGGTGCCGTTGGTCAACTACAATTTGAAGTCTTTGAGCATCGTATGAATAATGAATATAACGTAGATGTTGTAATGGAACCAGTCGGTCGTAAAATTGCCCGATGGATTGAAAACGAAGACGAGGTAAGTGATAAAATGAATACTTCAAGATCAATATTAGTGAAAGATAGATATGATCAATTAGTATTCTTATTTGAAAATGATTTTGCAACAAGATGGTTTGAAGAGAAATTCCCTGAAGTAAAATTATATAGTCTATTATAAGATTCAATAAGTAGTAAAAATTGTAATATTATAAGAAAAATAAATTGTATTCATAAAGAGAACTATGTATACTATATTGTAACAAATAAATTACCTATGACATGTTGTCAGAGGGGAGTAACTTAAGAATTATACAGTAGATATAATTCGACACTTTATCGTCATTACGGAGTCGAACTTCCGGTAAAGTGAGCAACTCATATTGCTTAGTGAGACCTTTGCTAAATTTTTAGCATGGGTCTTTTTATTTGAAAAAGATCTATGTTTTGTATTTTGAGCTATGTTGATAAAGACCGTATCTTTAACAATTCAATGTAACAATATCATTATACAAAATATAGGTAAGTTATATATTAAAAGGAGTTGTACAGAGATGGATCCAAGTTTGATTCTGCCTTATTTATGGGTGCTCGTTGTTTTAGTATTTTTAGAAGGTTTATTAGCAGCAGATAATGCGATTGTTATGGCTGTTATGGTAAAACATTTACCTCCGGAACAACGAAAAAAAGCGTTGTTTTATGGTTTACTAGGTGCATTTGTCTTTAGATTTATCGCACTATTTTTAATAAGTATTATTGCAAATTTTTGGTTTATACAGGCCGCTGGAGCAATATATCTTATTTATATGTCTATCAAAAATCTGTATCAATTCTTTAATCATTCCAAAAGTGGTGAAGAGCATCAAATTGGGGATGACCATCATTATGATGAGTCGGGCGTAGAAATTAAAGCGAGCAACCAGTCATTCTGGGGTACGGTAATTAAAGTTGAATTTGCTGATATCGCTTTTGCAATAGATTCTATGTTGGCAGCATTAGCAATTGCTGTTACGCTACCGAAATTAGGTATTCATTTTGGTGGTATGGATCTTGGTCAATTTAGTGTGATGTTCTTAGGTGGTATGATAGGTGTTATCATAATGAGATTTGCTGCAACTTGGTTTGTTGAATTATTAAATAAATATCCAGGTTTAGAAGGTGCAGCCTTTGCCATTGTTGGATGGGTAGGTATTAAATTAGTCATTATGGTATTAGCACATCCCGATATTAGAATTTTACCTGAATCATTTCCACATACAGTATTATGGCAATCTATTTTCTGGTCAGTATTACTATTATTAGTTGCCATTGGATGGTTTGCTTCAGTTGTTAATAACAAAAAGACTAATAAATAATATTTAGACAGAACTTGTATTTTTGTGTAAGGAACTTTTTTGACTTATGGTCAAGGGTTCCTTATTTTTTATGTCATTTAAAGCATTGATGTTGAAAATGTTAGTGCGAAGTATTGTATAGTGAAATTTTATAGAAAAGTCATAGATTTCTAAGCAATAAGTACGTTAATATGGCATAATAAGTAGTGATTTAATTGAATGGAGTGGACATAAGTGGATAAGGGTCAAAAGCATGTAATACCAAAAAGCCAATATCGACGTAAGAAACGTAAATTTTTCGATGAAGAAGAGTTAAAAGACAACAAACAACTTAGTAATCAAGATGAACAACTTACATCATCTGAAGATGAAGAAACACAATCACTTAGAGATGTACAAACACAATCACCTAATGAAACAAATGATATAAATGAAGATAGTCATCCTAATGCATTACGTCATTATGACAATAGTGACAAGACAAACATAGAAGATGCTCATGAATCAGATGGCGAACTAACTACTGATCAACAAATTGACGACAATCAACCATCTGCATCTGATTCTTTAACAAAGCAAACTAATTCAAATGTCACAGATCAATTGGATAATTCAACAAGTAATAGTGATGATGACAAGTTATCAGATAAACAAGATCAAACTAATAGTCATAAATCACTGACATTACCTGAAGAACAACAATTAAAACGACAACAACTTGATCAAGACAAAGTATTAATTAGTAAACAGGATTCACAACAAGATCGTCATGACAATTTTGACAAAACTGACGACGAAGAATTAAGAGATAACCAAGAAGATATATTACATAATGACAATCATAAAAACGCTCAAATATCAGATGTCGTACAGACCAAAGATGCTACTGTTAAATCACAACAATTTAATAGTGATGAAAAAAAAACACGTAAGCAAGAAGAACAACATCATAAACCATTAAATGAAGATAAAGATGAAAAGGTTATCGAGCAAAGTAAAGAAACAATAGCGAAATTAGATTCGGATTCTCAAACAAAGCAACAACATAACACGAATACCAAGAAATCTACAGCTACAACGACAGCACAACAAAGAAAAGATAGACAATCTACAGAAACATCAACGAAAAAATTTGGCTCTGATAGTAAAGATATGTCGCAATATAGTGAAATTATTAAACGTTTTTGGCAAATGTATTGGCCTAAAATTGTTATTTTAGTTGGTATTATCATCTTAATCTTAATTTTAAATGCCATTTTTAATCATGTTAATGACAACGATAAAGGTATGGATAATAGTGAACAAAGTAAAGATTCTTATACGACAACAATGAAGAATGCTAATAATACTGTTAAATCTGTTGTATCAGTTGAAAATAATACTGACAAAGACACTTCTATTCCTAAAGATAAAAATGCTTCTGAAGATGAAATTGGTTCAGGTGTTATTTATAAAAAAACTGGTGACACAGTATATATAGTGACGAATGCGCATGTTGTTGGTAAAAAAGATCAACAAAAAATAACTTTTGCTAATAGTAAAAGTGTGATTGGCAAAGTATTGGGTAAAGATAAATGGTCAGACTTAGCAGTTATTAAAGCAACGTCAAAAGATCCAACTGCCAAAGAAATCACTTTTGGTGATTCTAATCACATTGTTTTAGGAGAACCTATTATAGTTGTAGGAAATCCACTTGGTGTTGATTTTAAAAGTACAGTTACTGAAGGCATTATTTCTGGATTAAATAGAAACGTACCTATTGATTTTGATAAAGATAACAAATACGATATGCTAATGAAAGCATTCCAAATTGATGCTTCTGTTAACCCAGGTAATTCAGGCGGAGCTGTAGTAAATAGAGAAGGTAAATTAATTGGTATTATTTCGTTAAAAATAGATATGCCGAATGTTGAAGGTATGTCATTTGCATTACCTGTGAACGAGGTTCAAAAAATCATACATGATTTAGAAACTAAAGGTAAAATAAAATACCCTGACGTAGGTATTACAATGACTAATGTCGCAGATTTATCGTCTTATGAACGACAATCTATTAAATTACCACAAAGTATTAATAATGGTGTTGTAATTAAGGATGTTGATTCTAAGTCATTAGCTCAAAAAGCAGGACTGAAAAAAGATGATGTTATTGTCGAATTAGACGAAAAATTGATAGAAGATGATTTACGTTTTAAACAAGTTTTATTTAGTCATAAGTATAATTTGAAACCACTCACTGTAAAAATATATAGAGATGGTAATGAAAAGGAAATCACTCTAAAATTGAAATAATGTTGAGGTGAATGTAGTGTCCATATTTAGCCAGTTTTTAAAAAAATCGAGTCCTCAACAAGGTATTGTAATGTACTATTTGGTAGCGATTGTAGTGGCATTTTTACTATTGAATTTACCTTATGTTCATAAGCCTGGTGTTGAAGTTAATCCGATAGACACATTGTTTGTCGCTGTATCTGGTATTAGCGTGACAGGTTTATCGCCCGTTAGTATTGTTGACACGTACTCCGTATTTGGTCAACTTATTATATTAGTTATATTAAATATTGGCGGTATTGGAGTCATGGCTATTGGTACCATGCTCTGGGTAGTACTTGGCAAACACATTGGTATTAGAGAACGACAATTAATCATGCTTGATAATAATAAAAATACGATGAGCGGAACTGTCAAACTAATTATTGATATTGTTAAATCAATATTTGTTATCGAACTTGTTGGTGCATTATTATTAGCGTTTTATTTTTATCGGGATACACCAGACTTAAAATATGCATTAATGCAGGGCATATTTGTATCGATATCTGCTACAACGAATGGTGGTTTAGATATTACTGGTAAATCACTCATTCCGTATGCTCATGATTATTTTGTTCAAGCGATTGTGATATTTTTAATCGTCTTAGGTTCAATAGGCTTTCCAGTATTACTTGAATTAAAAGCATATATTCAAAATAGAGTAACTAATTTTAGATTTTCGTTATTTACTAAAATTACAACATCTACATATTTGTTTCTATTCATTGTAGGTGTGTTAACGATACTATTATTTGAGCATAATCATGCTTTTAAAGGGCTAAGTTGGCACCAATCACTATTTTATTCTTTATTTCAATCAGCTACGACGAGAAGTGCAGGTTTACAAACTTTAGATGTCACTCAATTAAGTGATCCAACAAATATTATTATGGGGTTATTAATGTTTATCGGTTCATCACCAAGTTCTGTGGGTGGTGGAATTAGAACAACAACATTTGCTATTGTTATATTATTTTTAATTAATTTTAGTAATAATGCTGATAAAACTTCTATTAAAGTATTTAACAGAGAAGTACATATCATGGATATTCAGCGTTCATTTGCAGTATTTACAATGGCATCTATTTTGACATTTGTTAGTATGATCATAATTTCTGCTACTGAAAATGGTAAATTAACATTCCTACAAGTATTTTTTGAGGTGATGTCAGCTTTTGGAACATGTGGATTATCTCTAGGTGTTACTAGTGATATTAGTGATGTGTCTAAAATAGTATTAATGGTACTTATGTTTATCGGACGTGTTGGATTGATTTCGTTTATTATTATGATTGCTGGTAGACGTGAACCAGATAAATATCATTATCCAAAAGAACGGATACAAATTGGTTAATACAATAGTTTGAAAATATTAAGTAAATGATGACAAGGTTAGGACAGATTTAATATATTCCTTTCAAAGTAGCCATAGAAACGGAACTTTGTAGTATATATTAATCTATAGTCCTAACCTTTTTATTATTTGATAGTAGTTATCTAACAAATATCATTTTTATCATGTTAAACTAGTGACATTGAGAGGTGTAAAATATGGAGAAGAATGAAAATATTAACGTTGAAATAATAGCCACGTCAGATATGCATAGTCATTTTTTAAATGGTGATTATGGTTCTAATATATATAGAGCAGGAACATATGTTGATAAAATAAGAGATTATAATAGTAATGTGATTTTACTTGATAGTGGAGGTAGCTTAGCTGGCTCATTAGCTGCTTATTACTATGCTATAGTTGCACCTTATAAACGTCATCCCATGATTAAATTGATGAATCGTATGCGATATGATGCAAGTGGTGTTAGTCCAAGTGATTTTAAATTTGGTTTATCTTTTTTAACTCGCTCAATTGCTTTAGCTAGGTTTCCATGGTTATCGGCTAATATTGAATATAACGTAACTAAAGAACCATATTTTTCAACACCTTATACTATTAAACAATTTAATGATTTGAGAATAGCAATTGTGGGCGTAACTGCTGATGGCTTAATGGAAAATGAATATGCTGAAATGGAACAAGATGTTACGATTGAAAAGGCTTTATTAGCATCGAAACGTTGGATTAGGTACATTCATGAAGCAGAAGAACCTGACTATTTAATTGTAATCTATCATGGTGGTTTAGATAAGATTAGCGACAATACGACGACTAAAAAGTCTAATTCTAATGAAGCGGAAAAATTAATGGAAGAAATTGGTGTTATTGATTTAATGATCACAGCCCATCAACATCAAACTATCATTGGAGAAAATGATGATACAGTTTATGTTCAAGCAGGACAAGATGCTAAAGAATTAGTACATTTGTCACTTTGTTTTAATAAGCGCACGACGACATATGAAGTAGAGTGCGTAGAGTCGCAAGTCATCGATTTAGATCGTTATGATGAAAGCGAACAATTATTAGAGTTAACCTTCTATGATCGTAAAGCAGTTGAATATTGGTCTCAAGAGGTTATTAGTAGTGATAATTTGAAGTTAGCTGTTAATGGACTTCAAGATTTAGTAAGTAAACCGCATCGATTTTCACAATTATTACATGATGCCATCAAATTAGCCTATGATAATAAAATTACCTGTGTACATGTTCCAAAAAATGGGGAACGTGGATTAGTTGGTCAAATACGTAATAAAGATTTATACGAAGCGTATCCGTATCCAGATAAACCGATTGATTTAACTATCACGGGTCAAAATATTAAAGATATTTTAGAATATAGTTATGCACATTTAGAATTTAATCAACAAACACTGTCGTTAACTATTATTGATGAAACATTGTGCACGATTTGGCAAGGCTTTAATTATACAATTGACATGGATAGACAACCATTTGATAGAGTGAAGTTGTATAATATAGATTTAGCTAAAAGTTATAGAATAACGATGACTGATTATTGTTACAGAAATTATAAAAATTATCTTACAGGTGCAATCTTTCATCATTCTACAAGTGACACTATGAGTAGTTTGATTGCAAAATTAATAAATGATCAAGCGTACCAAGTCGTAGTTAATGATAATTTTAATATCAAAAATTAGACCATAGGTTTGCGACAAATATTCTTCGTTATGACGATTAATAGATTATTTCTAATGATAAAATAAAAAACTTTTCTTAGCCCTCAGACTAAGAAAAGTTTTTAACCGTTAAATATTAATAAAAGAATAATAGCCGCAATTTGTGCTATAGAAGTTGTTGCGATACGTCTTGTATATTCATAACTAATAGATAAGATAATTTGAGCGATAAAAATAAAGAAGACTATCCACCAATTATCTAAATATATAAATAATGAACTAGAACAAAGTGCTGTGACAATAATACTTACCCATGATGGTAAATGATATTGTTCTAAACATTTTTGTAATACCGTACGCATATAAAGTTCATGACAAGGTATAACAATTAATAATGTTACTAGCATTTGCCATTTCCAGTTAACGCCTGTACGCGATAATTCTTTAATTAAAGAAGCATAGCTTAAATCAGAAATCAGTAATGAACACAATAGTTGTATCGCAATCAGTAATATTGCGGTCAAGATACCTACACCAATGGAAGTTAATAACCGCTTGGATTCTATATCTCTTTGATAAAAGACGTAGCTAATTCCAGCAATTAACATAATTCCGGTATATAGATACCAGTATTCTTGATGTTCTCCCCACATAATAAATAAAATAATGTGGAATATTATGAAACTTATAATAAACCAAATTAAAGACTTTGAAATCTTATTCATTATTATTAACCTTCTTATTCAACGATTTTATATCGCTTATGATTGATAACAGTTTTTTCAGGTAAGTCAAGATCGTTAAAGTTTTCCATAATTGTTAAATCTACAATAACAGAGTTGTCGTTAATTTTTTCAACGCGTCCTTTTAAACCATCCATAAATTCAACAATATTACCTACTTCTGCAATAGTCATTTTAAGTCCTCCTAAAATCATAACTAAATTATATTGTACTAAAATTCACTAAACAAATAAACTATTAACATATAAAAATAATTAAGTAACTTTTCACTGCTAAATAACATCAAAACTGAGTAAATGATTGGCAATTTTTTTCAGAATAAGGCATAAATAAGGTGAGTGTTAAATAAAGATCAATAAGGAGAGAATATTATGAAATTTATAAGTAACAACAATATTACTGATCCCACTTTAAACTTAGCCATGGAAGAATATGTGTTAAAAAATTTACCAAGTGAAGAAAGTTATTTTTTATTCTATATTAATCGTCCATCTATTATTGTAGGAAAGAACCAGAATACGATTGAAGAAGTGAATAAAGAATACATAGATAAGCATAATATTGATGTAGTTAGAAGAATATCTGGTGGAGGAGCTGTTTATCATGATACAGGTAATTTGAACTTTAGCTTTATTACAGATGATGATGGTAATAGTTTCCATAATTTCAAAAAATTTACTCAGCCTATCGTACAAGCATTACAGACTCTAGGTGTAAATGCAGAATTAACAGGACGTAATGATATTCAAGTTGGACAAGCTAAAATCTCTGGTAATGCTATGGTTAAAGTAAAGAATAGAATGTTTAGTCATGGTACATTAATGTTAAATAGTGAACTTGATGAGGTACAGAATGCCTTAAAAGTAAATCCAGCTAAAATAAAATCAAAAGGGATAAAGTCAGTACGTAAACGAGTAGCAAATATTGAAGAATTTTTAGCAGAACCATTAGATATTGAAGAGTTTAAAACGATTATTTTAAAAACAATCTTTGGTGAAAATGAAGTCGAAGAGTATATTTTGACTGATGAAGATTGGGCTAATATAGAAGCTTTAAGTAATGAAAAATATAGAACTTGGGATTGGAATTATGGTAGAAATCCAAAATATAACTTTGAACGTGAAGAAAAATTTGACAAAGGATTTGTGCAAATTAAATTTGATGTTAAAAGGGGTAAAATTGAACACGCTAAAATATTTGGCGATTTCTTTGGGGTAGGAGATGTTACTGATTTAGAGAATGCATTAGTTGGATGTTTGCATGATTTCGAACATATTGATGAAGCCCTAGCAGAATATGATTTATATCATTATTTTGGAGATATTGATCGTCACGAATTAATTAGATTAATGTCATAACAATAAATAAGGACTATTCTTACATGTTATATGAAGTAAGAGTAGTCCTTTAAATATTAATAATGGAATAACATATTTTATTACTCACTTGTAAAAGCCTCCAGGTTGTTATATTCTGTAACATACATTTGAAATGCTTCTTCATTCTTGTTAACGAGAGCTTGATCAATCAGATCTTCAAGTTGTTGTTTTCTAACTTCTCTCAAGGCTTCATCGATGATTAATTCAATACCTAAATCATTAACAGTAGTCACAAATTGTTCGAGCGTTGTGTGCTTAACATGTGTATTGTATTTCATTTAAATCACTACCTTTCTCTAATTTATAGTTAGTATACATTTTTTTAATTTTGAAATCAATGAATATTCTGACTATTTTAATAATATTAATGTAAAATTATACTAAAGGAATAACTTGACATTAGATAATATTATTATAAAATATTTTATATTATCAGTTGTTTAGATAATTGATAATGAATAATTTAATAAAGTGAGGTAATGCCTATGCATTCACAAAGTGTTTATGTTATTCATAAAGGAGATATGGTTATTCGTCCAGCTACAGATGAATATGATCAACCTAATGGCAGTGAAATTATTCGCTTCGATCAAACTAGGATACATAGTCCATTTAAAGTTCAAAAAATAATCGAGCGCTCTTGTAAATTTTATGGCAATACATATTTAGGTAAAAAAGCTGAAACAAATCGTATTACTTCCATTTCAAGTAAACCACCAATTTTATTGACGCCACTTTTCCCAACTTACTTTTTCCCTACACATTCTGATAGACAACGAGAAAATATTTGGATTAATATGCATTACATTGAAGAAATTAAAGAATTAAAAAACCGCAAATGTCGTATTACTTTTATTAATAACGAAAGTATCATCCTACATGTTTCATACCACAGTTTATGGCACCAATATACTAATGCTATTTTATACTACTATCTTGTTGATAAACAATCCCGCATGATATCAAGAAACCCGGATCAACCAATTGACTATAATAAAGCAACACTCAATATTTTTGAAGCATTAACGCGATATTCTTTATTTGAAGATAAATAAATTGTTTATAATTAAAATATGCGGAATGTTTTATAACTATAGTGTAAATGTTCTGCATATTTTTTTGTACTTTCTCTTGCAAATTGAGTTAATCTTGTTATAATAATATTTGTGCTTGATATTGATAACACTTTAATAATTATTCCACAGTAGCTCAGTGGTAGAGCTATCGGCTGTTAACCGATCGGTCGTAGGTTCGAGTCCTACCTGTGGAGCCATTGGAAACGTACTCAAGTTGGCTGAAGAGGCGCCCCTGCTAAGGGTGTAGGTCGCGAGAGCGGCGCGAGGGTTCGAATCCCTCCGTTTCCGTTATTTAGTAAAAGTTAGTGTGGATGTGATTCATACTATTGCGAAGAACGTTGTTAACTCAGCGTTCTTTTTTATTTTGTTAAAATCTATTAAAGTTTGTTATGAAAATTGGTTCTCTGTCAAATTGGACTGATGCATAATTATTTTTTCAAGCCTCGCGTTCCTAGGTTGCTGTCTCAGCCTGTAGTCTTCGACTAGCACTGCTCCCTCAGGAGTCTCGGCTTCAAAATAATTTATATTTTAAACTATAAAATTTTTATTTATCAGTCCTAAAAAATAGAGAACCTAAATATATTATGATTAAAGTCAATTCAACCTTTACTATAAGTGTTGGGTTGATTTTTTGTTGTTAATAAAAAACAGATTTTAGATAAAATTATAATTCATCTAAAATCTGTTGAATATTTATGTTATTGATTTTTATTACTAGACATTTTATTACGAATAAATTTAACTACATACCCTACAATAAGAATTCTTGCAATTCGTTTAATAATATTTTTCATTTTTTCAACCCCTGTCATTAGTGATAGAGTTTATATACCCTTATTAATTAATTGTATGTGTATATTATGTTGTTTTTTCTTTTTTAGGAAAGACAATATAACCATCTTTATCAGCTTTTTTAGTGAATATAACTATAATAGCATTGATAATGGCAACAACACTTGGTATGCCTGTCCAGAAAAAGAGTAAGTGTAATAATCCTTGACCGAATTGATCAGCATAAAACTTATGAACACCTACGCCTCCAAGAAATATTGCTACTAATACATAAATCGTTTTATTAACCTTCATAATATTCAACTCCTTTTATTAATACGTAACAATTCGTCGTGTCATTTCAACTTAATATCATCATATCATTTTCAAGCTAATTATTTTAACAAAATCAAATATTTACTATAATAAAGTGATAAAGGAAGAAGGACTGATAGTTATGATTCGACAAGCAACTATATCTGATTGCCCAACAATTGCACAATTAATTTATATCGTCTGGCAAGATATGGAATTAGATCTAGTAAAAGAAGCGCCTAAAGCACAAGTCATTGATGCTATTATCAAAAGTTGTACTGAGGTGACGTATAGAACGTATTACCAACATATTTGGGTCTATGAAGTAGCTGGAGAAATAGCAGGTTGTATTATAGCTTATAATGCGAATAAAGAACTAACGTATGAACAACAATGGAACGCACTTGATTTACCATTACATATAAAGAAATATGGCTCTCCGTTACCTGTTAAAGAAGCAAAAGATAACGAGTATTATATTGAAACTGTTGCAGTCTTTGACCGATTTAGAAGACAAGGTATCGCTACGAAATTATTAACGTATCTGCTTCAACAACAGCCAACATTACTTTGGAGCTTAAATTGCGACAAATATAATGATCAAGCATTTAAGTTATATCAAAAAGTAGGATTTATATATGAAGATGACATTACATTATATGATCATGACTATTATCATATGGTTTATCAAACTTTAATTGATAAGTAAATACAAAACACTCGTTAAAACGATTGGAATCGTCTTAACGAGTGTTATAAGGTTAATACTATTTAAATACCTGCTAAAACAGCACTGATATAAATTCCTAAAGCATATAATAAGCCGAAGAAGGTATTAGTTTTACCTGCTGCTGCCATCGCTGGCATCATTGTTTGAGGTGTATCATTCTTTTTGAATCGTCTAATCACTTTAATTGGCATTGGGAAAGAGAATAAGACGAGTAAGTAAAATAGTGAACCACCAGGTTTAATAAATATAGTTACAATTACAAATAAATAAGCAATGATATACATAATAGCCATGAAAGTGATTGAAGCTTTTTTGCCTAACAGAATTGGTAATGTTCTTCTACCACTGGCTTTATCTTTAACGCGATCACGGATATTATTTGCCATATTGATTAATCCAATAGTAATAACAATTGGTATACTTAGCCAAACCGCATAGCTTTGAATATTACCAGTTTGAATAAAGAATGAAATGAGTATGATGATCATGCCCATAAAGACACCAGAAAATAATTCGCCAAATGGTGTCCATGAAATTGGGTAAGGTCCGCCTGTATACAAATAACCTACGGCCATACATACTAATCCAACAGGTAAAATCCAAAATGAACTATAAAATGCTAAGAAAATCCCTAAAATAGCAGCAATAATATAAAAAGCGATAGCTAAACGCATAACTAATTGCGGACTCATTCCATTACGTACAATTGCGCCACCAATTCCAACTGATTCATGATCATCAAGACCTTTTTTATAATCATAATATTCATTAAACATATTTGTAGCTGCTTGAATTAACAAACATGCTAATAACATAGCTAGAAAGATTATAATTTTAATGTGGTCTTCACTACCAAGAAAGTAAAGTTTTGAAGCGGCAGTACCAACTAAAACTGGTACCACAGCAGCAGTTAATGTATGAGGACGCATCAATTGCCAATATTTGTTAACAGTAGAATATTGTTGATATTGATTTGCCATTGATTTCATAACCTCTTTAAAATTTATTTTAATAACAAAATTAGTGTAATAGAAAGTAGCATAAAGGTCAATGAACGTATAAAATTGCTCAATTGTTTTAAGCAATTCTAGTAACACATTTATTTAAAAATGATACAATATAATAATGAGTGAAAAAAGACTAGGAAAGAAGTGAAATGAATGACTATGGGCATAGATAAGGACTATATTATAAATGAAATATATGAATGCTCTAAAGAATGGGTTTCTGTTGAAGTTAAATTAACACAACAATTAGATCCGATTACATTATTTCAACTCACTGATAAGCACAGAGGAGATCGTTTTTATATGCGTTTGAATGATAATCAAACGTCATATTTTGGTTATTCAGCAATTAAAATTTTTAAAAATAATTTTAAAAATAAGCAGTCTATCTTTAGAGAATGGGAAAAAGTAAAAGAAGACGTTGCTTTAATACATTCAAATGAAACGAAACATCATTTAAGAATAGTAGGAGGATTCCAATTTTCGAGTCATAAGTCTGATGATGAATGGCGTGAATTTGGTTTGAATCATTTTGTATTACCACAAGTACTTATTTCGATAGATCACAATGATTGCTATTTAACTTATACAGTAAGACGCAATGACTTTGATATTGAGCACTTTAGTGAATTAGTGAATCATTTCAATGGACTTGAAAAGATGTCACTTGATAAAACGATTGGTAATATTACGCGATTAGAAGATATCTATAAAGATGATTGGCGTCAGTTAGTAAGTGAAGCTATTGACGCAATGAATAAAGATGAAAAAATTGTTTTGGCAAGAAGACGTTTGATTAAATATGATCGAGATATCAGTATTCCATATATACTTAATCAAGCTTTATCAAAGGAAAAAAACAGTTATATCTTTTTATTAGAGTCTGATGATTCTATATTCTTCTCGCAAACACCAGAACAGTTGCTAAAGATTAATGATCAAGTATTATCTACAAAAGCAGTTGCTGGGACAATTAAAAGGACACATGATGAGGAAGAAGACCAACAACATATTGCAGCATTCTTAAAAGATAATAAAAATTTAAATGAACATCAATTTGTTGTAGATAGCATTTTACATGATATCGAGCCGTATGTCACAGATATCACCTATGATAAATCACCTAAAATTTTGAAAAATGATCATTTATATCATTTGTTTACGGAAATAAAAGCACCTTTAAAACAAGCGTCTTATAGTGGACTAATTGACAATTTACATCCAACCCCTGCATTAGGTGGATATCCTAAAGAACAAGCTTTGGATTTTATTGAACAAAAAGAGTTTGGTACGAGAGGTCTTTATGGTGCACCAGTTGGCTTTATAGACGTGTATAATGATTGTGAATTTATTGTGGCAATACGTTCTATGTTAATTAAGCAAAATCAGGCTACGTTATTTGCTGGCTGCGGTATTGTTAAAGATTCTAATGCTGATAGTGAAGTAGAAGAAACGAATTTGAAGTTTTCACCAATGATGAAAGCTTTAGGAGTTGATATGAGTGACAAATCATAACGAAGCATTAACTACGCAAGTTTATACATTTGCTTCAGAACTATATGCATATGGTGTAAGAGAAGTTGTAATTAGTCCTGGATCTAGGTCAACGCCTCTGGCAATTGCTTTTGAAGCACATCCAAAGATAACGACATGGATACATCCAGATGAACGTAGTGCAGCATTTTTTGCTTTGGGTTTAATTAAAGGTAGTGATAAGCCTGTAGCGATATTATGTACTTCAGGAACAGCAGCAGCTAATTATACGCCAGCAATTGCTGAAAGTCAGATAAGTCGTTTACCATTAATTGTCTTAACGAGTGATCGACCACATGAATTAAGAAGCGTTGGCGCACCGCAAGCGATTAATCAAGTTAATATGTTTAATAATTATGTTAATTATGAGTTTGATATGCCAATTGCTGATAATAGTAAAGAATGTTTGGCTACAATTCAGTATCAATTACAAATTGCTAGTCAATATTTATATGGCCCACATAAGGGACCGATACATTTTAATTTACCGTTTAGAGATCCATTGACACCAGATTTAACAGCAACTCATCTGTTAACATCGCATCATAAATTAATACCACGTTATCAAAAGACGATTGATATTACTGATATTAAAGAAGTATTAGCACGTCCAAAAGGTATGATTATTGTTGGTGATATGCAGCATCAAGAAATTGATCAGTTATTGACATATTCAACTATATTTGATTTGCCAATTTTAGCAGATCCATTAAGTAAAATTCGGAAATATCAACATCCTAATGTCATTACAACATATGATTTACTGTTTCGTGCAGGTTTAAAACCACATGTTGATTTTGTTATTAGAGTAGGGAAACCGGTCATTTCAAAACTGACGAATCAATGGTTAAAAGCTTCTGATGCTTTTCAAATTATTGTTCAAAATAATGATAAAATGGATGTGTTTCCAAATGAACCCAACGTGGCATATGATATGTCCGCCAATGACTTTTTCAGATCATTAATGAATGAAGATAGTGTTAATAGAAAATCATGGTTAACGTATTGGCATGACTTAGAACATCATGCTAGAGTTGAAATTCAACATTATATAGCGTCAGCAAACGATGAAAGTGGATTTGTTGCACAAGTATTAGATAAAATACCTGATCATCATGCACTATTTGTTAGTAATAGTATGCCAATTAGAGATATTGATAATTTGTTTGTAAATCAAAATATAGATATTTATGCAAACCGTGGTGCTAATGGTATTGATGGCGTTACGTCAACAGCATTAGGTATGGCAGTACATAAAGATATTACACTATTAATTGGTGATTTATCATTTTATCATGATATGAACGGCTTATTGATGTCTAAATTGAATGATATTCATATGAACATCATACTGTTAAATAATGATGGTGGCGGTATTTTTTCATATTTACCTCAAAAAGACAGTGCATCTGATTATTTTGAACGTTTATTTGGTACACCAACAGGATTGAATTTCGAACATGCAGCTTTAATGTACGACTTTAATTTCGTCAGATTGGATAATATTAGTGATTTTGCTCAGCTATCATTATCTACTATAAGTTCGACAATTTATGAGCTGCAAACAAATCGTCAAAACAATTATCAGCAACACCAAAAATTATATAAGAAATTGAGTGAGATTGTTCATGCTAAATCATAATTTTTATAAGTCACCGCATCATACATCACAGCTCATCGTTTTATTGCATGGCTTTATTAGTGATAGTCGTACTTTTGATAATCATATACAACATTTATTAATGCAAAGTCATGTTCTAACAATTGATTTACCTGGACATGGTCAAGATACGTCATCTTATAATGAAGTATGGCACTTCGACTTTATTACTAAAGCATTAGACGAAGTATTGTCGAATTATCATGATTATCAAATTTATTTATGTGGTTATTCAATGGGTGGTCGAGTTGCGCTTTATTATGCTGCAAATAGAGAGACGCTATTATCTGGACTAATATTAGAAAGTACGACAGCTGGGATTGAAGATGAAGTGATGCGACAAGAGCGCGTTCAAGTTGATCATGCACGTGCTAATGTGTTAGACATTGCTGGTATTGAAGTATTTGTTAATGATTGGGAACAATTACCATTATTTATGTCACAACAGCAATTATCAAAAGAACTACAGCAACAGATTAGACAACAACGTTTATCTCAAAATGCTGCTAATTTAGCTAAAGCATTGAGAGATTATGGTACTGGACATATGCCTAATTTATGGCCATTACTTCCGTCAATTAAAATACCAACGTTAATTTTAGCTGGTGAATACGATGAAAAATTTGTGTCGATTGCACAAAAAATGACAAATTTGATGCCAAAGAGTAAATGTAACATTATTTCTGGTGTCGGACATACAATTCACGTGGAAGATAGAGCGGAATTTGATACAATAATATTAGGATTTTTAAAGGAGGAGCAAAATGACTACTAGACAATGGGAAACATTAAGAGAATATGATGAAATAAAATATGAATTCTTCGAAGGGATTGCGAAAGTTACTATTAATCGCCCAGAAGTAAGAAATGCTTTTACACCTAAGACGGTAGCTGAAATGATAGATGCATTTTCACGTGCTCGTGATGATCAAAATGTATCAGTCATTGTATTAACTGGTGAAGGAGATTTAGCATTCTGTTCTGGTGGAGATCAGAAAAAACGTGGACATGGTGGATATGTAGGCGAAGACCAAATCCCTCGCTTAAATGTATTAGACTTACAACGTTTAATCCGTATTATTCCTAAACCTGTTATAGCAATGGTTAAAGGGTATGCAGTTGGTGGCGGTAACGTTCTTAACGTTGTTTGTGACTTAACAATTGCGGCTGATAATGCTATCTTTGGACAAACTGGTCCAAAAGTAGGATCATTTGATGCTGGTTACGGTTCAGGTTATTTAGCTCGTATCGTTGGACATAAAAAAGCTCGTGAAATTTGGTACTTGTGTCGTCAATATAATGCTCAAGAAGCATTGGATATGGGACTAGTTAATACTGTTGTACCATTAGAACAAGTGGAAGACGAAACTATTCAATGGTGTCGTGAAATTATGAAACATTCTCCAACTGCACTACGTTTCTTAAAAGCTGCAATGAATGCAGATACAGATGGTCTTGCTGGTTTACAACAAATGGCTGGAGATGCAACATTGCTTTATTATACAACTGATGAAGCTAAAGAAGGTCGCGATGCATTTAAAGAAAAACGTGATCCAGATTTTGATCAATTTCCAAAATTCCCATAAGTTAGAAGCTTTCGGGATAACAATTAAATATTTGACAATGAATAAACCACTCATAAGCATGTTAAATGTTATGAGTGGTTTATTTGTTATTCAGCACTATATGTTTGTAGGAAATTTCTAAGACGTTTAATACCTTCTTGTAATACTGACATATCATAGGCATAAGAAATTCTAACATAGCTTTTTCCTGCGCTAGTGAAAGCTGAACCAGGAACGATTGCAACATGTGCTTGTTCAAGTAGAGATACACAAAATTCAAAATCATTATCAGTTAAATGCTTAATACTTGGGAAAATATAAAAAGCACCTTCAGGCTGTGCTGGAATTTCAAAACCAAGTTGTGTTAACTGTTCAACTAAATAATCTCGACGTTCTATATAAGCTTGATTCATATAGGTCGGAGCATCTAAGCCTTCGTTGAGTGCTGCAATACAGGCTTTTTGGGCAGGCACATTAGCACAAATGCAATTATAGGCATGCATAAAAGTTAACTTATCAATTAAATATTGTGGCCCAAGCAAGAATCCAATTCGGATACCTGTAGCTGAATGTGATTTACTTAAACCACCAATTAATAACAATTGATCACGGATTGCATCATATTGTGCAAATGACGTATGAGTATCAGTGAAAGTATTTTCAGCATAAATCTCATCACTAATAATAAAGATATCATGTTGTTTTAAGACATCAACAATGGCTGATACTTCATGCTGTTTTAATATTGCACCTGTTGGGTTAGTAGGATAATTAAGCAAGATTGCTTTTGTGTTGTTCGTAATATGATTTTCAAGAGCTTCAGGCGTAATTTTAAAATGACTCGTTGATGTATCTATATAAATCGGATTACCGCCTAGAACTTCAATTAACGGTATATAACCAGCATAAATCGGGCCAGGAATAAGTATGTCATCTCCAGGTTCAATAATACAACGTAATGCAGTATCGATGGCTTCACTAGCACCATTAGTTATAATGATTTCTTCTGGATCATAGCAAAAATGATATTTATTATCAAAATAGTTGCTAACTGCCTGTCGAGTCTCAAGTAATCCTTTATTATGAGAATAAGTCGTGTCATTATTCTCTATTGCTTTAATATAGGCATTTTTAACTACATCAGGCATTGGAAAATCAGGTTGACCAATCGTTAAGTTAATACAATCATCAATATCTTTCATACGATTTGAAAATTGTCTAATACTAGGAGCCCTTAAAAATTTAGAATTTGTATTTAATGAAAGTTCCATTGTTACACCTCATATATTATAGCGAATAATTATTATCTAAAAATTTAGAAATTATTATTATCATAACATACTTTAGGGAAGTAGCATTAGAATTATATGAGAAAAAATGAATACTGATAGGGGATTTAATTATAAAGATAGCTAATTGTTAAGTTTATTAACATAAATTTATATATGTCGATGTAGAGGAACCAAATAAAAGTAGATAATTTAAAATAAGATATTACTAGAGTGAGATATGAATATTACTCTAGTAAGTTGATTTAAAATATAAAAAAAGAGTGAATAGGGGAATGGGATGGAAATAAATTTTATTTCATAATCCCACTCCGGCAAGACTGACAGATATTATAAAACGCGGATGTATCAACATTTTATAATACAGACAATTACTGACAATCGTAAAAATTTATTATAGAAATTTTTTGTCTCAGGCTCACGTTATCCCCCTAGCAAAATTGACTAGAATTAAAAATGCTGATGAATTTTAGTTTTTAATTTAAACTGGTTCTAATAAACGTATTTCATAGCGCAATAATTTCGTTTATGTGCAATGCGTAGCGATAAATTCAAATTAACTTTTAAATTGTGAAGGTTTTTTTAAATTTATTATAGGATTCGTCCATTTACAAACAATATTAGATGACAATATAAGTACAATAAAGGTTGAAATGACAACTAAAAAAATATAAATCATTATTGAATGCGTTCCTTTGAAAGGATACCAACCTAGTCCTCTAACTATGCCAATGACTAAACCATGTAACAAGTATATATACATCGTTCTTTGACCAATATATGTATACAGTTGTTTGTCTTTTGGTACTAAATTTAAAAAAGCACCCATCGCAATTAATATCACCATATACAATAATAAACGTTTGAATGGACTCAATATATTTGATCCTTCATGTTCTAAGGAAGTATATGGAGAAGCACCCAACAACCAATCAGCATTAATCGGATGAATAATGTAAATGATATAGTAGGCTAAGAAAATCATAATTGATGCTGGTATCCATTTCTTTTGTCTAAATATCATTGTTCGATCTTTGGTGAATAGGTATCCGATATAAAAGATTGGGAAAAAGACAATTGTTCTTGAAATACTCAAATAACTATCAATATTTACTGAAAAACCAGCTATCACTGAAAAAATAATTGACACAATTAATACTTTAGTAGGATTAAACCTGCGTACTATTATTAAAATAACGTGAAAGAAAAAGAGTGTCATTAAAAACCACAGTGCAAATACTGGATTAAATGGATCTAATTGTAAGTCATCGCTTTTACCAGTCAAAAAATAATAGATAGAGAAAAACATAAAGAAAATCATATAAGGTATTAATAATCTTTTAGCAATTTTTTCTAGATAGAATGGCTGATCTATATTTTTAGCAAAATAACCTGATATAAATAAAAATGTTGGCATATGAAAACTATAAATGACTAAATAGAGAGCAGATAAATATTTGTCTCCACTAGTATAAGGTTGTAACATATGTCCAAATACAACTAAAAAGATAAGTATTGCGCGCGCGTTATCAAAGAAGTAATCTCTATCTTTTAATGTAGTCATTGTTTGTCTCCTTTATTTCTTAAGACTGTTACTAATTTATTATATTTAGAACTAGTTATGCAACAATTTTGTCTAAACTGTCGAATAGTGTTGTCTATTTAATAAAAAAATAATATAATATTATAAATAAAATGTAGTGGAGTAGAACAACATGTACAAACAACTAGAAAAGCTAATTACACTGACAAACAATGATTTGAACTTAGTAAACAGACGATTTGGCCAACGAAGTGATATTACGAGTGATCAACTTGAATTATTACGTATACTTTATAATTTTGATCGACTATCACAATATGATTTAACGATGAAGATTAGTAGAGAACAGTCAATAGTATCACGCTGGATAAAAAAATTAGTACAAAAAGGATATATTACAAGTCAACAATCGAGTGAGGATTTAAGATGTAAAGAGTTGATATTAACCGACAAGGCAAGAGCACTAATAACGCAAATTAATAATGCTAGATGTGAGTTAATTGAAGCAAGATGCCACTGTTTATCTTCCGATGAATTACAGCAATTAAATCAATTACTAGATAAATTAAACCAAAGACGTATTATGTTGTAATAGCAGAACGATATCATGATAAATAAATGTATAAATATATATAATGAATAATCGCTAATATATGATTGACCGACTTTTATAGTGCATACATATATTAGCGATTTTTTATAAGTAATGTTGTAACTAACTGTGTTTAAATGATTATAATAAGATTATCTTTTTGGGACTGATTGATTAAATTAATATCATTAAATAGCGGTCTAATTTGACAGAGAACATTAAAATACCCCACATACTGATGTTATTCAGCATGTAGGGTTCAATTTTTAATAGCTAAGTTAATGTTAAACTTATAGCTACGTAGTAATTTTGGAAGTAATGAAACTCCAATTAATTATATTTAGGAATTTCGAAGTATTTACCAACTTCGCCAATCTTATCATATAAACCTTTGATAATTTGTGCATTAATATTAGCCCAATCAATATCAGTAGCATATTGATGTGTACCAGGGTGGTTTGGATTCCATCTCATTTTATAAAGTGTGTTTTGACCAGCTTTAATATAAGATTGACCGATAAATTTAGCACCACCAACAATTGCTTTAGATACAGAATTCCAACCTGCATTTTTAGCGTAATTTATAGCACCATATAATGGATTGTTATCAAATGCTGCGATTCCAAATACGTTATGGTATTTAGTTGTTGTATTAGTTACAACACGACCATTAACAATATTTGCACCTTTAGCTAATTGTGATTTACCATTACCTGTTTCAAGTAAGGCGTGAGAAATTAAATAGACTTCGTTAATACCATATTTCTTAGCTGCTTCGCTAAACGCAGCACCTTGGTTTTCTAATACGCCTTTACCTTTTAAGAATTTATTGATTTTATCAACTGAAATATTCTGTGGTTGATCAAGACGTAAGAATTGATATCTAAGTGCTGAGTCTTTAGCTAAGCGATTTGTATCCATAGCATATTTAATTTCACTATAGTTAGCATTTGTCCATGAACCAGCTACACGTTGTACTTGTGGACGGTCATATAAATGAGCTTGGATACTAGCAGCTTGATTTAATGTTTGACCTGTTTTTGTATATTTAATTAATTCTTTTGCGACGTCACTTTCTTTAATCCAAACTAATTTACCGTTTGATAATTTACCGTATAACCATTTTTGACCATTAATAACTTGCTCTTTAATAACAGCAAATGGTTGTTCATGATAAGATTTTAAAGAATATTTATTAGCTGCATTAGGTGAAACATAATAATAACCGTTGTCATTTTTAATAACATATGTGTAGTTAACGTCTTTAGCATTAGTTACAGTTGCAGGTTTAGAATTACCTGTTAAGTCTTTAGCATTAACCCAACCAGTACGATTGTTAACAGTACCATATAGATAGACATCTTTGCCAACTGCCACTTGCTTAATAGCGTTAAATGCTTTATTAGCAATTTGATTACCTGTTAAGATTATTTGATTCTTAGTTCCCCAAGGAATCATAGTTAAACCACTATTTGTTGCTTTCACTTTATATTGTTCTGTTGTTTTAACATCTTTTCCTAAATTTTGTAAATTTAAGTCTTTAACATTAAACCAACCAATAGGTGTGTTTTGACTTGAATTATTTAATAATACATAAGTGTCATTTCCGTGTGTACGTTGTTTTGTAACAACAAATGTACGGTCGGCATATTTTGAACCACTCTTAGCTGTTTTATCATAAACTGAAGCACGCACGCCACTATTTTTAGCATTTACTTGAGCAATTTTACTAACAGTTTGAGTTGTATTTGTTGTAGGTACAGATTTAGCTGATGATTTAACAGCTGTAGCTGGTTTAACTGATGTCTTAGTTGCTACTGGTGCAGTTAAGTAATATTTACTAATCCAACCACTTTGTCCATTAACTGTACCATATAGATAAATCGCTTTATCAATTTGTTGTTGTTTAGTAGCTTTAAATGTTTGGTTACCATTTCCTGAGACTTTACCAGCCACTTGTTTATAAGTACCCCAAGGTACTGTATATAAGCTAGAACCTGATTTAACAGTGTATGTTTCGTTTACTTTAATAGGTGACTTAGCAGTGTTATAAGTTACATCACCTTCTTTAACCCATCCTAAAGCTTTACCACTATTATAGTCTTGAACTAAATAGAATTTTTGGTTATTTAAAGTCGCTGTTTTTGAAACCGCAAATGTTTTTTGAATTTCTTTTGTTGCTTTACCAGTTTTATCATAAACAGTAGTGAACAAACCATTATTTGCTGATTTGATTTGAGCTACGCCGTTATTAGCAGTAACTGTTAAATTGTTTGCTGCAGGTTTAGTAGCAGGTTTAGATGGTGTTGATGGTTTTGGTGTATTACTTGCTAATTCTGATAAGTAATATTTGCTTACCCAACCAGTAATACCATTGACTGAGCCATATAAGTAAATTGCTTTGTCAATTTGTTGTTGTTTAGTAGCTTTGAATGTTTGATTTTTTGAACCAGAAACTTTACCAGCTACTTGTTTAGATGTACCCCAAGGTACTGTGTAAATATTTGTTGTAGGTTTAATACTGTAAGAATGGTTTACAGTAGTAGGGGACTTGGCAGTGTTATATACTACATCACCTTGCTTAACCCAACCTAATTTTTTACCACTATTATAATCTTGAACTAAATAGAATTTTTGATTGTTTAAGGTAGCAGTTTTAGATACTGCTAATGTTTTTTGAGTTTCTTTTGTCGCTTTACCAGATTTATCATAAACGGTAGTATAGAGACCATTATTTGATGGTTTAATTTGAGCTACGCCGTTATTAGCAGCAACAGTTAAATTATTTGCTGCAGGTTTAGACGGTGTTGACGGCTTAGGTGTTGATGGTTTAGATGTTGATCCACCAGTTGTTCCAGATGATGGAGCTCCCCAAGCAGCAACTTTACCCATTTTAATTAAGTATTTTTCATTAATTAAATCATATAATTCATTATAACTATAGTTATGGCTAGCTAAGTAACCGTGTGGGTCTGCATGATCAGTTCCACCTAAGAAATGACTAATTGCATAGTGAGTCCATACAGTACCGCGACCATCTTTTTCAGCACTATCAGGAACTAATCCATAGTATTGTAATTGTGTAGCAGCATAATCTGCATAGTTGTTCATTGAACGCGCAAATGATGCATAATCATGTGTATGTACAATTTCAACGTTGATGAAACGATTGTTAGCGTTTGGACCTGCACCCCAAGATAAGTAATCTGTAGGATGTGTTTCAATAATTCTATTACCATCTACAAATGCGTGTACGAAAGCATTATTATAATTATTTTTCATATAATTAATTTCACCAGTAATAGTAGAATTATTATTTGCAGTATCATGCACAACGATACCTTCAGGTTTACCTACACCATGTCTGTAACCGTATTTAGGGAAGTAAGATGTATAATCTTCTTCAATTTTTGGTGCTTGAAGTTTATTTCTACGAATATAATCATTAATTGATGAATTCACTTGTGGTTTATACTTCGGTAAACTTTTAGTAGTTGTTGAAGTTTTGGCAAGTAACATTCTTGGTTTAGCGAAAGAACTAAATGTTGTTGCACGTGGTGTAACGTCATTAGTTGATTCGTTTGCTGTTGCTACTTTATTATTTGTTTGAGTTGTTGCAGGTTGCGCTAAAGATTTTAATGTTTGTGGATTGATTTCAGAATGACTTGTATTTTCTGTTGCATCGTCGTCTTCATCATCATCAAAGCGATAGCCAGAACTGTTTGTATTGTTATCTAAAGTTTGAATGACTTTATGCTCATCTTGTTTTTTAACGTCTTGTTTATCGTTTGCTTGAGTAGTTGTTTGTTGAGCTGTTCCAGTCTGAGCTTTAGCTTGCTTTTGTTGTTGATTTTCATCTACTGTAGTAACTTCTTTATTTGTGTGGCTAGCTTGTTGTTCGTTAATAACTTGAGCATCAGAATGTTGTTCATTGTTCGTTTGTTGTTGAACTACTGATGATGCATTGTCTTCATTAACTGTTTGATCTGCTACATGATCATCAGAGATTGCAGATTTAGTATCGTCTGTAGTTATGTTATCAGTACGTTGATCTGCTGATTTATCAGTACTATTAGCTACGTTAGTATTGTTTTCTAATGTTGCATCGTGTGTTTTTGTTGTGTCAGCAGTTTTTGGTTGAACAATTGATGGATCTTGATAAACTTGTGTGCCTGAGATATTTTGCGTTGGATTTGAAACCTCAGATTTAGCTTGGTTAGTTTTATTTAATGTTTTGTTACTATCTAAGACGTTTTTATTAGATGTTTGATCCTGAGTTGTTTCAGCAGCTTGTGCATGATGTGCAGTAAATGCTGTACCAACTAAAGTTAAAGCTACCATTGAAGGTACTTTATAATTGAACTTTTTCACCATTATATATATTACTCCTAACATCTATTAATTTATTAACATTATAGTATTTGCTGGAATTTCTGTATGGTATTTAATCAATTTGTAATATACTCTTAATTTAAAATAAGTCATAATTTGGCACAATAAAGTTAAACTAAACCAATAGGGACGTGTAAAAATGAATAAAATTGCCGTCAACTTAACTTAAGTATTATTACAAATATTTTAAAAGGAATCACACTTTGTTGTAATATTTAGTCATACCTTTTTCACCATTTTAATGTGTTTGATTCCTTCTTCTAAAAAGACTTTCCCTTGTATGTCATAATTTAAACTTTTATAGAATTCTTGTGCCTGAATTTGAGCATTTAAAATTAATGTCTTGTAGTTTAATTGTTGAGCAATGTTTTCCATAGCGATCATTAGCGCTTGACCTTGACCTTGTCCGCGATAAGGCTTTAACACAGCAACGCGTTCAATCTTTGCGGTTTGTTCATCTATAGGGCGTAGTCTCAAAGTAGCAAATGGTTTATCATTATCATAACCAATTAAATGGATAGAATTATCTTCGTAGTTATCTATTTCATGCTCTAATGGAACCCCTTGTTCATGTACAAATACTTCTTCTCTAATTTTAAAACAATCTTGTAACATTTCATCATTAATTACTTGATTAAACATTAAATACCTCCTTATTAATTTAATTTAACAATAATAGCATAAAATTAAGAAAATTTGAGTTATCTATTAAATATCTATATAAAAAGGTTCTCTAATAAATCGGACTGATACATAATTAAATTTTCAAGCCTCGCACCCCAGCTTGCATATTTAGAGCTAGTTAGATTTACAATCTTTACTAGCTCTTATGCAATTGTTGCGCTAGCAACCAATTGTAATCCTTTAGTTAGATTTACAATCTTTACTAGTTCTTGCCCAACCTTCATTGCCTGTAGAATTTCTTGGTGAAATTCTCTGTGTTGGGTCCCAATGCAGTTGCACTAATAGTGTCAACTGTAATCCTTTATAAAATTTTTCTATGACGGGTCCCTGCATTGTCCGTAGAATTTCTTGGTGAAATTCTCTATGTTGGGTCCCTTGTCCAGATTGCACATTATTGTAAAAATTCTGTTGACATAATTTTTCTTTGCTGGGTCCCAACCTCAGGAGCCTCGACTTCAAATTAATTTTCATTTTAAATTATTCATTTTTTATTTATCAGTCCTAAAAATAGAGGAGCATAAAAAAACTGTAATATACACGTCATTTTATAGTACATATTACAGTTTAACTTAATATTATTATATTGATTTAATTTATAGAGCTTCTTTTCTAATAATAGCAGTATATTGCCAAAATATTCGCATTTGAGCAATGTTCCAATTATTCATTCCCATAGTAAATCCAGATGGCTTAAATAAATTAACATCCGTTACTTCTAGTGCTGCAGCAATTAAGTATTGCAATGGGACGCTAATTGTTTTCATTGTTTCTGTAATACCTTGTTCATCATATACCCATGAAAAAGGTAGCTCTGATTCAAAAACATCTACTTTATCAAAGATTTCTGGAAGTGCAACAATGTAACAAGCACCATCAACTATTGGATTATCAATTATATTTTTATAGTAAATTAATAGTGCTTCGTAATTTTCACGATGTTCATGATTAACATAGAAAAATTCATTTCGAAAATGTGCCATATCTTTACTGTGCACAATTTGTTGTTCAAGTATATTAAACATGCCGTTAATGTTTGCAATCTTTTCGTATGTTTTGCGACTCATTTTATGAATACCTCCATTTGATTTAATAGATAGGTTGATTATAATCAGAAGATCCCATTTGATTATTATTCATTTGCTGGTTCTGATTTGGAACAACTTGTTGTTGGTTATTTGTTGGTACTTGATTATTATTTTGTGGTAGTTGTTGTTCATTATTATTTTCTTGATTGTCTTTATCTTTATCTGTTGTATCTCGTTGAGCTTTTCTTAATAAGCTATCGTCAAGTTCCGTTAATGGTATTAAAGATCCATATTTATCTATAACACGTTGATCAAGGAAGTCTTTTTTATTGGTAATTTCAGGTAAATCTAAATCCCTACGTAATAAGTTAGAATATTTTTGAATACTATCTACACTTGGATGATAGTAATAAATATTATTTAAAAAGTCATCTTTACCTTTTAATTGAGCTGTCTTGATATCTACATCACTTGTCAAATACATTTTAGCTAATGATTTAATTTCTGAATTAGTTAAATTATGTTTAGCATTTTTTCCTACAATTTGTATTACATCATCTAATTTATCAACTGAATCAACATTTTGAGCTTTTTTGAATAAGATTTTGATTAATTCCATTTGACGCTGTCCACGTTTTAAGTCTGAATCATGATGTCTCGTTCTAGCTACGGCTAAAGCCTGATCACCATTTAATTTTTGATAACCTTTTTTTATTTTGATTTTACCTGTATCATCTGTGTTTGGTTCATTTAAGTTATATGGTACATCGTAATAAATACCACCGAGTTCATCCACAGCTTCAACAAATGCTTTCATATTAACACGTACATAGTAATCAACAGGTACATTCATCGTAGCTTCAACAGAATCCATTGCAGCAATTGGGCCACCATAGGCATGTGCATGTGTGATTTTATCGTAATATCCTACTTTTGGAATATAACTAATAGTATCTCTAGGTATACTTAACATTCTAATTTGATGTTTATCTTGGTTGAATGTACTTAAAATCATAGCATCTGAACGAGAATGTTCATCTGTTTGACCATTTTTACGTCTACCTTCATTATCATCAATACCTAGAAATAAAATTGAGATGGGTTGCTTTGCAGGGTTTACTTTACCATCTCTTAAATTTGATTGTCTATTAGCATTTTTACTATCTTGTGATGAGTTAAAAGCCTCTTCGGAAGTCTTGAACAATATAGTTGCAAAGACAACAGGAATAACAAGGAGAACTAATGCTAGAAGAATCAGAAAGTATTTTAAAAATTTATTCATTATTGATACTCCTATATTTATTTTTTAGTGTAATTATTATATTAATCATCTTCGGATTTATATAGTTCTTAGACAGTTAATTAATTTATATTTACAAATACATTATAGCCCTAAATTGTAGTACTTTATAGCCTAAATTACAAATGATTAGCTAATACTACAAATAGGGAGTACGACATTAATAAGTATTGCAAAAATTATTTATAGTACGACCCGTTATGACAGACTATAATAAAAACAATTTATTGCCATTGGATTCACACTAAGTATAGGTGATTTTTAATTCGGAGTATTTAAAACGTATTTATATAGTACTAAAGTATGATGTAGGGGTTATATTTTAAGCGTATTATTAAATTCAAGTGATTTATTATAATCATTAATGTATAATTAATTTTGGTAAATTAATCAAATAAGTACATTTTAATGTACTATTAAACAAAGCATGATTGTATGAAAGAACAATTGATAAAGTGAAAAGATTTTAAAAATTTAATAATGTGAGGCAACTAAAGACATGAAAGTAAATAAACTAAAATTAGTTTTGCATCTTTGTATTTTAATATTTATTATTGCTAGTTTCGCTATAATTTTTCATAAGTGGGAGACTAATCCAAAAGCAGTTCCCACACTTCATAAAGAAACAAAAATTGCTGACAATGGAAAATATTTAAAAGAAAGAGACAAAGATATTAAAGAACCTAAAAAGTTGAAAACTATTTTTAATAAAAAGGACGTTAAGTATAAAGAAATTGACCAATATTTAAAAAACTCTTTATTTAATGGAACTGTTGCTGTATATGAAAATGGAAAATTAAAAATGAATAAAGGTTACGGTTACCAAGATTTTGAAAATAACATTAAAAATACACCAAGTACGATGTATTTAATTGGGTCAGCTCAAAAATTTTCAACTGGACTAATGTTAAAACAATTGGAAGAGGAACATAAAATAAACATTAATGATTCCGTGACTAAATATATTCCTTGGTTTAAAACTTCTAAGAAAATTACGCTAAAAGATTTAATGTTACATAGAAGTGGCTTATATAAATATAAAGCATCAAAAGATTATAAAAATTTAGATCAAGCTGTAAGTGCAATTCAACAAAAAGGCATTAATGAAAAGAAATATCACAAGCACCAATATAATGATGGTAATTATTTAGTATTAGCAAAAGTGATTGAAGTAGTTACTAAGAAAACATATGCCGAAAATTATTATAATCGATTAGCTGATCCGTTAAATTTAAATCATTCAGCGTTTTATGATGAAAAACCATTTAAGAAATATATGGCGAAAGGATACAAGTATAACAATACAAATTTATCTTTCTTGAAACCTAATATTTTAGATCAATACTATGGAGCAGGTAATTTATATATGACAACAGCTGATATGGGTAAACTCATTTTAGGTTTACAGCATGATAAAGTTGTCAATCCTAATATAACTAATGCATTAACACATGAATATGGTACTAAACAATATCCAGAACAATATCGCTATGGTTTCTATGTTGGTCCGTTTAACAATAGAGTAAACGGCGTATTCTTCGGACAAACGTTTACAGCATATTTTAATGATAAATACATTGTTGTGCTATCAACAAACATTAAAAGTCAAAATGAAATTAAAATCAAACATATATTTAGTAACATATTACATCAGACAGAATTATATAATCAACAAGGTGTAATAGTTAAATAAGGTTCTTTCTTTATTAGTACTGATAACTAAAAAGTGAATAATTATGTATCAGTCCAAGTTGAGAATGAACCTTAAATAAATACTTTATTACGTTAAATAACATGCCCTACAAACTAGACGGTTATCATTGTCTTGATTTGTAGGGCGTTTTTTAATTGCTATTAGCTTAAAATTTTGATTAAATACATTGTTCCAAAGATTGAATGAACAACTCTTTATATAAAGATGCAATAGGGGATTGCACAACAATGCAATTAGCTTGTTTACTTTCAAAGTCTACAACAGTAGCCCCTCTAGTGAAAGTGCCAGTTAACTCAACTTTAACTAGAGCCTCGTAAGATTTAAAATATGATGGTTTAAGTAAATATAAAATGGTAAAGACATCGTAAATATTAACTTGAGTTTCGAAATCTTCACTTCTATAGTGCTTAAATAAATGGTATAACATATCGCTAGTTTTATTAAGATGTTTGAAATTTTCTATAAATGAATGGTCAAATGATGCTTCGCGGGCTAAATCCAATCCAATCATTGTAAGTTTTAATTCGGAGTTAAAAACGATATTTGCAGCTTCAGGATCGCAGTAAATATTAAATTCAGCTAGTGGCGTTATATTACCTCGACTAGCACTACCACCCATTAAAATTATCTCTTTGATAAGCGGTTTAACTTCAGGATAAGTTGTTAATAGGAGAGCGATATTTGTAAGTGGACCAATAGCCACAATTGTAACAGGTTCTATTGAATTTTCTAAAGTAGATTTTATAGCTGTAATCGCATGTTGGTTTGAAATAACATTATTATCTACGTTTGGGAAATCATAACCTGCTAATCCTGATTCACCATGAACTTCACTAGCATCAACAATGTTATTAACTAAAGGCTGACTCGCTCCTCGATAGACAGGTGTATTTGTATTGAAAAACTCGACTAATTTTAATGCATTTGTAGTTGTCTTATCGATATTAACATTACCATTTACTGTAGAAATCATTTTTACTTCGAAATCATTTAAACTTAAAGCTAAACTTATGGCTGCAGCGTCATCAATTCCTGGATCAGTATCAATTATAATAGGTATTGACATAATAATTCTCCTAACATAGTTTATTATATCAATAGAGTAACATGCTAGTTTCCATATAGGCAAAACAGTTTAAAAGACATAAAAAAAACCAGCTAACTATAAGTTAGCTGGTTAAACTTTACATTATTTGAATGTAGTTTATAAGTGAGCTGAGTGACCGCCTTGCATAACCCAATAAGTTCCGACTACGAAAGCAAGAGTGATAACAAGTGCAAAGATAACTTTGGCTGTTTGAATACGTCCATCTTTACCTTCAGTTAAATGCATGAACATTAATAATTGAAGGAAAGCTTGAATGAAAGCAAATCCAAAGATTATTGTCACTTTAGCATGGAATGACATTGATGTGTATAGTGTTACGTAAACTGCTAAAAGCGTTAATACGATAGATGCGATAAATCCGACAGTATGTTTCATTATTGTACTCATCCGCTATACACCATCCCTATCATATATACGGCAGTAAAGATGAAGACCCAAACAACATCTAAGAAGTGCCAGTATAAACTTACTATAAATAATTTTGGAGCATTATATTTATCTAAGCCACGACGTTGAATTTGTATTAATAGGCAAGCTGCCCACACAATACCTAACGATACGTGACAACCATGTGTTCCGAGTAAGATAAAGAAACTAGACCAGAAAGAACCGATTGTTGGGTTAACTCCTTCTGATGCATAATGAGCAAACTCATAAATTTCAAATCCTACAAAGACTAAACCTAATAGTAGGGTAATAATCATCCAGAACATCATTAATTTTTGTTTTTCTTGACGCATGTAGTAAATTGCAATACCACAAGTGTAAGAACTAAATAATAATGCAAATGTCATTATTAATACAAGAGGCAATTCAAATAACTCTGTAGTCATTTTACCTGCGTAATCGCCACCATGTTGCAACGTTAGAAGTGTTGCGAATAGGGTACCAAATAACGCAAATTCGGCTGTAATGAAAATCCAAAAGCCAAGCTTATTTAATTCGCCTTCATGTGTGCGTGAATCAATAGTGTTTGTATCATGACTCATGACTTACAGCCTCCCTTTCTTTAATACGTGCTTCTCTTAATTTCGCTTCATTTTCAGCAACTTCAGAAGCAGGGATATGATATCCGTGATCAACTTGGAAACTGCGGTACATCATAGTACCAAATATACCAATTAAACCAAGAATTGCTGGAATAATTGTTTCAAAAATTAAGAAGAAACCAGCGATTGTCATAAAGATACCAATCCATAAACCAACAGCAGTGTTGTTAGGCATATGAATATCTTTATAGTTATGATTATCTAGATAATGACGGCCGTGTTCTTTCATATCAACGAAAGTATCATAATCATTCCAGTCTGGAGTGATTGCAAAGTTGTATTTAGGTGGAATAGCAGAAGCTGTAGTCCATTCTAAAGTACGACCAAGACCATCCCAGTTATCTCCAGTTGCTTCACGAGGAGATTTGAAATGACTATATACGATACTAACAACTAGGAATAAGAATCCTACTGCCATTAGTAATGCACCGATAGTTGAAATTAAGTTTAATGCAAACCAACCATCAGAAGGCATGTAAGTGTATAAACGACGTGGCATACCATCTAATCCAAGAATGAATTGTGGTAAGAAACAAACGTTAAATCCGATCATGAAGAACCAGAAACACCATTTGTTTAACGTTTCGTTTAACTTGTAACCCATCATCTTAGGATACCAGAAGATTAACGCTGCTAAGCAGGCAAATACAACACCAGTAACCAATGTATAGTGGAAATGGGCTACTAAGAAGTACGTATTGTGATATTGATAGTCAGCAGATGCCATCGCTAACATTACACCTGTTACACCACCTAATAGGAAGTTAGGTATAAATGCTAATGAGAATAACATAGGTGACTCAAACGTAATACGACCTTTATACAATGTTAATAACCAGTTGAATAATTTAACACCGGTTGGAATACCGATTAACATTGTTGAAATTGAGAAGAATGAATTAATTAGAGCACCATTACCCATTGTGAAGAAATGGTGAACCCAAACTAAGAAACTTAAAAATGCGATACCGGCAGTTGCCCATACCATACTTTGATGTCCGAATAGACGCTTACGTGCGAATGTCGGAATAATTTCTGAGTAGATACCAAATGCTGGTAAGATAACGATATATACTTCGGGGTGCCCCCAAACCCAGAAGAAGTTAGCCCATAACATTGGCATACCACCGTTTGCAACAGTGAAGAATGCAGTGTCAAATATTCTATCAGTTGTCATTAATGCTAACGCCACTGTTAAAGGAGGGAAAGCAAGAATCACGATTAAAGTAGTAACAAATGTTGTCACTGTAAACATTGGCATTTGCATAAACTTCATTGTTGGTGTTTTACATCTTAATATTGTAACAAAGAAGTTGATACCTGTAGCTAAGGTACCAAGCCCTGAAATTTGTATTGCTACTAAGTAATAGTTAACACCTGGGCCAGGACTAAATTCACCTGCAAGTGGTGCGTAGTTTGTCCAACCAGCTGCTGGTGAACCACCAATAATAAATGACAGATTGAATAAAATCATACCTGAGAAGAATAGCCAGAAACTAACGCTGTTCAATACAGGGAATGCAACATCACGTGCACCAATTTGTAAAGGAACAACAATATTCCATAAACCAAAGATAAATGGCATCGCCATGAAGATAATCATGATTACACCATGTGTACTAAAGATTTCGTTATAGTGGTTTGATTCTAAGAATTTATTATCTGGTATTGCTAATTGCGTACGAATAAGTAGCGCATCAATACCACCACGGACGAACATTAATACGGCACAGATTAAATACATGACACCGATTTTCTTATGGTCTACAGATGTGAACCATTCTTTGTAAAGATATTTCCATAATTTAAAATAAGAAATTACTGCGATTAAACCGATAACTAAGAATGGGGCACCAATTTGTGCCATTGTAATCATCCAGTTACCTTTAACTAGTAATTGATCCCATGGAAAATTCATTAATGTCCACCTCCATGATCATCATTGTCTTGATCTTGCACATCTTTAGAAAGCTTTTTCATTTCTTTAGAGTTTTTATGTTCTTTCTTTTTGAACTCATTGTCGTATTTCTCATCATTACCTAATAGAACCATTTTCATACCATGACGTTTATAGTTCGCATTAGTAATTTGAGGCTTACGAGCTGGTTTCAATGGTTTGTCTGAAACATCTTTATACATTTCTTCCTCACTGTTAAAGTTTGGATCTTTTGGAACGTAGTTATAACGTTTATATGCATAGAAGATATATTCAGGATCAGCTGCTGGATCAACAAACGCCATATGAGTACCATTGAATTCTAATGCTTTGTTAGGTGTATTTGGTAATAACTGTTTATCAAAAGTATCTTGATCAATTGTTTTCTTACCTTTAACTTCTTTCACCCATTTGTCATAATCTTTCTGACTTACAGCATGTACATCAAATGTTTGACGTGAGAATCCTTCACCATTGAAGTTAGAGTTACGTCCTCTAAATGTACCTGTTTGACTAGCTTCTAAAGTCCAGTCCATTGTCATGCCAGTCATGGCATATTTTTGACCACCTAATTGTGGAATCCAGAAACTTGTCATTGTATCCATAGCTTGAAGTTTGAATACAACTGGACGATCTTTAGGGATTGTTAAAGTATTAACAGTCTCTATATGTTCCTCAGGATAAGCAAAGAACCACTTGAATCCGCCACTAACAGCGTAAATCACCATTGGATCCTTTTCACTTTTTGGTGGTGCTTCATAATCGTATAAAGTTTTAACTGTTGGAATAGCTAAAGCTGTAACGATTAAAATTGGTATCACAAACCAAATTGTTTCAATTATGGCATTGTGATGCATCTTACCAGATTCGTCATTTTTATTGTAACTATATTTAAATAGAAAAATGGCGAACATGCCAAGAACAACGACAACAATAACAAGCATGAAGACAATTGAATAAAGAATCAAGAACTTCTGACTACTTGCTACTGGCCCTTTTGCGTTAAAGATTTCTATATTTGAACAACCACTAAGTAAAATTAGTGTGCCAAATAATAGAAACAAAGACTTTAATTTTGACACTTTTTTGACCTCCTAATACTACAAATGTAGGGCTTACCACTAATTTTAAGTTATTACACAATATTTACAAGTACTTATAGGAAAAAAATTAAGAAAAATGTGGGTGAAAGCCAGAAGAATCAAGGTATGACGGGGGTTCACAGATTTGTTAAAATTATGTGTACATTTTGTGACTTTAATGAATTTTAAATAAATTGCTTCATATTTAATTAGGTTAGTGAGAAGACTTATCAATTAAGGGCTATTTGTGTGAAAATAAAAAAAGTTGAGAATAGTCTCAACTTTTATTTGACCTCTATATATCTTGTAGAAATATCTTCAGCACCATCTGAATCTTTAACATGATAAACTAAACGATATTTACCAGATTTTGTAGTGTCAATATTGCCATCAACTTTTATTTTATGAGTTAAATCGCCATCTTCTTTATCATAAGCAGAAATACCATTTAAGACATTATATTCTTGCCCTTTTTCTATAACGATATCATTAGCACCTTTAATTTGAGGTGTAGTGTTTGAAGTTGCTTCCGCATTTAAATGAGGTGTTACTAATGTGGCTGATACGCCAAGAGCCGATAATGACTGTATTAATTTGTTCATATTATGTAACCTCCAAATGAAAAGTCATCTCTCTGTTATCAATACTATACCTTAACTTGTTTTATTCATGCATCATACTATAGTCCTAATATTACCGTATTAAAAGTAAAATTTAAATATTTATTTTAATTATTATCTGCAAAAAAATAATAATTTGTAAATTATGTGACTTTTATTAAAATGCCAATATGTTAAAATGCACTATCATTTGTTAAATATTGTTAGTTTTTATATTTGGTAATAATAAGTAAATATTGCAAGTTATAAACAATTAGTTTATTAATAATAAGCTTTTCAATATTAATAATGACATTACTATTATCATTTTATATAGAAAAGATTGATAAAAAGAAGGTGAGCATATAAATATATAATATTGAAGAAATAGTTCGTTTTAAAGATCAAAGTAGGTGGGCCACGTCTTCAAAATTTTATATCTAAATTTTATTTTATTATGTGAGATGGTCATTTATTAATAAGTTAAAAATATTGCTATCTAGTCTAATATAAACAAACTTTAATAACCGATTTTAATCATTAAATGGATGAGGGACAAACATAATTTTTATATTAAAATTATGTTGAAATCCGACCACGGCAATACTTACTAGGTATGTAAAAAATTTGAAATATCAACATTTTACAAACCAGACGGATACTGCCAAAAGCTTAAATTTAAGTGTGGAATGCTTTTGTTCCAGTATTTAAGAGTTATTAATTTATCTCTCAACGCAAAGATAAAAAATAGCTTAATTAGACCTAAAAAAGCTCAATAACATTTATCATACATTGCTAAACGTTATTGAACTTCATCATTATTAACTTAATTTTGTTTTAACGTATTACTTAATGCCGCGACGCATTTTTTCTGCAAGTAAAGTATTATTAAGTACCATAGTAATTGTTAAAGGTCCAACACCTCCAGGAACAGGCGTAATTGCTCCTGCGATTTCTTTTACATCTTCATATTCTACATCGCCTTTTAATTTTCCGTTTTCATCCGGAGTATTACCGACATCTATAATAACAGCTCCATCTTTAACATCTTCTTTTGTAACAAGTCCTGGTTTACCAACGGCACTAACAATAATATCAGCATTTTTTAAATGAGATTTCATATCTACGGAACGAGAATGTAAAATTGTTACTGTTGCATTTTGCTGTAATAATAATTTAGATACTGGTTGACCAACAATATGACTTCTACCAATAACAACTGCATTTTTACCTGATAAATCTATATCAGCATGTTTTAATATTTCCATAATACCTAAAGGTGTACATGGTACAAAAGTTTGTTCATCAATATATAATTTCCCAATATTAGTAGGATGGAAGCCATCTACATCTTTATCTGGATTAATTGTTTCTAGCACTTTCTGTTCACTAACCTGTTTTGGTAGTGGAACTTGTACTAATATTCCACTTACAGAATCATCATTATTTAATCGATTTAATTCATTTAACACTTCTTCTTCACTTGTATTTTCATCTAAATGTACAATTTCAGAAATCATACCTATTTTTTCAGCAGCTTTCTTTTTGGATCTCACATAACTTTGACTAGCCCCATCATTGCCAACAAGAATAACAGATAATTTTGGAGTATATCCTTGTGCTTTAAGTGCTTCAACTTGTTCTTGTAAACCTTGTCTGTATTCTTTGGCAATTTGTTTTCCGTCTAAAATTTTAGCAACCATAAAAATTTCTCCTCCTATTGTTTCATAACCTAACGTTACTAGTGTTTGGCACAACTTTTTATAGCAAAAGACGTAAATTCAATCAAAAATTTAAATTAAAGTTCGATTTTTGATTGAAAAAGCATAAATTGCTTGTTATGCTATATCTATAATATACAACTAAAGTTAATCACAATTCAAACTTTTGAAAGGGTGTACAATGTGAAAGTAGCAGTCATTATGGGTAGTTCATCCGATTGGGATATCATGCAAGAAGCCTGTACCATGTTAGATTATTTCGCAATTCCGTACGAAAAAAAGGTTGTATCAGCTCATCGTACGCCACATTTGATGGTGCAATTCGCTAGTGAAGCAAGGCAAAAGGGTATCGACGTAGTTATAGCAGGTGCTGGTGGAGCAGCACATTTACCTGGTATGGTAGCATCAATGACGACTTTGCCAGTAATTGGCGTACCAATAGAATCTAAAAGCTTAAAAGGATTAGACTCTTTGTTATCAATTGTTCAGATGCCAGGTGGTATACCGGTTGCAACAACAGCTATAGGGAAAGCAGGCGCTAAAAATGCTGGAATACTGGCAGCAAGAATGCTAAGTATTAACGATCAATTATTAGCAGAAAAATTGGAAAATTATGAAAAAAATTTAGTCCAAAAAGTGGAGGAAATGCAAAATGATCTTCAATAAACTTAGCTTTGGATCAACTATTGGAATCATTGGTGGTGGACAACTTGGAAAGATGATGGCTCAATCTGCACAAAAGATGGGCTATAAGGTTATCGTATTAGATCCAAGTGAAGATTGTCCATGTCGATATGTTGCTCATCAATTCATTCATGCCAATTATGATAACGAACAAGCACTTAATCAACTAGGTGAACAATCAGATGTTATCACTTATGAGTTTGAAAATATTTCAGCTGAACAGTTACAACGATTAACAAAAAAATATCATATTCCTCAAGGGTATCAAGCGATTCAATTATTGCAAGATAGACTCACTGAAAAACAAACATTATTACAAGCAGGTACCCAAATCGTTCCTTTTATAGAAGTAAAAGATTCAAAAGATATAGAAGAAGTCAAAACAAAATTAGGTTTTCCATTTATTATTAAAACTCGGTTCGGTGGTTATGATGGTAAAGGACAAATTTTAGTAAATGGTGAAGATCAATTAGCTGATGTATATGAATTAATTGCTAAGCAAGAATGTGTTGCCGAAAAATATCTATCTATATCTAAAGAAGTTTCGCTTACTGTATCAATTGGTAGTCATCAACAAATTACTTATTTCCCATTACAAGAAAATGAACATCGAAATCAAATATTATTTAAAACCATTGTACCAGCTAGGACAGATAAAGAATTAGCAGCAAGAGATGAAGTGGATAAAATTATTAAAGCAATTCATTTTGTTGGCACATTCACAGTCGAATTTTTCATTGATAGTGAAGATAATTTGTATGTTAACGAAATAGCACCTAGACCGCATAACTCTGGACATTATTCAATTGAAGCTTGTGATTATTCGCAATTTGATACACACATTTTAGCAGTAACTGGACAATCGCTACCACGTAAAGTAGACATACTTAAGCCAGCGGTAATGATGAACTTGCTTGGTAAAGATTTAGACTTATTAGAACACGAATTTGGAGACCACCCAGAATGGCATGTTCATATTTATGGTAAGTCAGAACGAAAAGCTAATCGTAAAATGGGGCATATGACAATTTTGACTGATAATGTTAATGAAACTGAACAACTGATGTATGACAAGTTCAAAGGGAGAGACTAATTAATGACGTTATTATATGAAGGTAAAGCTAAAAGGATTTATGCTACAGACGTTAATAATGAATTACTAGTGGAATATAAAGATGAAGTAACAGCTGGCAATGGTGCTAAAAAAGATGCTATGGCAGGTAAAGGACAATTAAATAATCAAATTACTTCCATTATATTTGATTATTTAAAAGACAAAGGAATTAAAAGTCATTTTATTAAACAATTATCTAACACAGAACAATTAGTTGAAAAAGTTGAAATTATTCCGTTAGAAGTTGTAGTTAGAAATATTGCATGTGGTTCAATAACTCAACGACTTGGCTTTACTAAAGGTGATGAATTTAAACAACCTTTAGTTGAATTTTTCTATAAAAATGATGATTTAAACGACCCACTAATCACTGATGACCATATTAAATTATTAAATATTGCTAACGATCAAGAGATTCAAACTTTAAAAGAAATGGCTTTAAAGATTAATGATGTACTCATTAATTTAATGGCAGAAATGGAATTAAGACTAGTAGATTTTAAAATAGAATTCGGTAGAACTGCTGATGGTAGTATTTTATTAGCAGATGAAATTTCCCCAGACACATGCCGTATTTGGGATAAATATTCAGATACAAATTTTGATAAAGATGTATATAGAAATGATACAGGTTCTTTAATAGAAACATACCAAACTTTTTTAACTAAATTGGAGGATTTAAAATAATGAAAACAATTGAATTACATATCACACTACAACCACAAGTATTAGATACACAAGGGCAAGCATTAAATAGAGCAGTTCATGATTTAGGTTATTCTCAAGTAAATGATATTCGTGTCGGTAAAGTATTGTATATGACAGTTGATGAAGCTAGTGACGACAAAGTTCATAACATTATTACAACATTAAGTGAAAAATTATTTGCGAATACAGTGATAGAAGAATATAGCTACAAAGTGGTTGAAGAAAAGGAGAATGCATAATATGAAATTTGCAGTTCTTGTTTTTCCGGGATCTAATTGTGACAGAGATATGTTAAATGCTGCACTAAAAACAGGTGTTGAAGCGGAATATGTAGATTATCGTGAAACATCATTACAAGGATTTGATGGTGTACTTATTCCAGGTGGCTTTTCATTTGGAGATTATTTAAGATCGGGAGCTATGGCTAGCGTAGCGCCTATTATAAATGAAGTGAAACGTTTGGCAGCAGAAGGTAAACCAGTACTAGGTGTATGTAATGGATTCCAAATTTTAACAGAGATTGGCTTATTACCAGGAGCGTTATTACATAATGATTCTCATTTATTTATAAGTCGTAACCAAGAACTTGAAGTAGTTAATAATGAGACTGCCTTTACTAACTTATATCAACAAAACGAAAAAGTCGTTTATCCAATAGCACACGGAGAAGGACATTATTATTGTACTGAAGATATGTATCATAGTCTTAAAGAGAATAATCAAATTATTCTTAAATATGTGAATAATCCAAATGGTTCATATGATGATATTGCTGGAATTGTGAATAAAGAAGGCAACGTCTGTGGAATGATGCCACATCCAGAACGTGCGTTGGAAAAATTATTAGGTACCGATGATGGTGTTAAATTATTTGAAGCGATGGTTAAAAGTTGGAGGGAACAACATGTCTAAATTTATTGAGCCAAGTGTAGAAGAGATTAAAGTTGAAAAGCTATATCAAGATATGGGATTAAGTGATGCTGAATATAATAAAGTATGTGACATTCTTGGTAGAGAACCAAACTTTACAGAAGTTGGGATCTTCTCAGTTATGTGGAGTGAACATTGTTCATATAAACATTCAAAACCATTTTTAAAACAATTTCCAACAACTGGAGAACATGTATTAATGGGGCCTGGTGAAGGTGCTGGAGTAGTTGATATTGGAGATAATCAAGCAGTCGTATTCAAAGTTGAATCACACAATCATCCTTCTGCCATTGAACCTTATCAAGGTGCAGCTACTGGAGTTGGCGGAATTATTAGAGATATTGTATCAATTGGTGCAAGACCTATTAACTTATTAAATAGTTTGAGATTTGGTGAATTAGATGTTAAACAAAACCAACGATTATTAAAAGGTGTTGTTAGTGGTATCGGAGGTTATGGCAACTGTATTGGTATTCCTACAACTGCTGGAGAAATTGAATTTGATGAACGTTATGATGGTAACCCATTAGTAAATGCGATGTGTGTCGGAGTAATTGATCACGATATGATTCAAAAAGGTACTGCTAAAGGTATAGGTAATTCCGTTATTTATGTAGGTTTAAAGACAGGACGAGATGGTATACATGGTGCAACTTTTGCCTCAGAAGAATTAACTGAAGAGAGTGAAAGTAAACGACCATCAGTTCAAATTGGGGATCCCTTTGTTGGCAAGAAATTAATGGAAGCAACACTTGAAGCAATTACATATGATGAATTGGTTGGAATTCAAGATATGGGTGCAGCAGGATTAACTTCATCTTCATCTGAAATGGCAGCAAAAGGTGGTAGTGGTTTAATTTTACGTTTAGATCAAGTGCCAACAAGAGAGCCAGGTATATCTCCTTATGAAATGATGCTCTCAGAAACACAAGAAAGAATGTTATTAGTAGTAGAAAAAGGAACAGAACAAAAGTTTCTAGACCTTTTTGATAAGCATGAATTAGATAGTGCAGTAATTGGAGAAGTAACTGATACTAACCGTTTTGTTTTAACATATGATGACGAAGTTTATGCTGATATACCAGTTGAACCATTAGCTGATGAAGCACCTGTATATGTTTTGGAAGGACAACAAAAAGAATATAATACGTCTAAAAATGATTATAGCGATGTTAATGTCAAAGAAGTGTTCTTTAAATTATTACAACACCCAACAATTGCATCTAAACATCATTTGTATGATCAGTATGATCAACAAGTTGGTGCTAACACAATCATTAAGCCAGGATTACAATCATCTGTTGTTAGAGTGGAAGGAACTAATAAAGCTATTGCTTCAACAATTGATGGAGAAGCTAGATATGTTTTTAATAATCCATATGAAGGTGGCAAGATGGTTGTCGCTGAAGCATACAGAAATTTAATTGCGGTAGGTGCAACACCACTTGCAATGACTGATTGTTTGAATTACGGTTCACCTGAAAAAAAAGAAATATATCAACAATTAATCGATTCAACTAAAGGTATGTCAGAAGCATGCGAAATATTAAAAACACCAGTAGTATCTGGAAATGTTTCTCTATATAACGAAACAAAAGGTACATCAATATTCCCAACACCAGTTGTTGGAATGGTGGGATTAATTGAAGACATTTCATTCTTGGAAGACTTTGAACCACAAGTAGGCGATAAAGTATTTATCGTTGGTGATACTCGAAATGATTTTGGCGGTAGTCAATTAGAAAAATTACTTTATCAACAAGTGAACCATGAATTTGAAGCACTTGATTTAAGTGACGAAGTTGCACGCGGAGAAGCGGTCAAACATGCAATAAGACAAGGTCAAGCATCTCATGTGCAAACAGTTGGTAAAGGTGGATTATTAATAGCTCTTGCTAAAATTAGTGCTCATTATGGTATTGGCCTAAATGTCAACGTTGACCTTTCAGATGCACAATTATTTAGTGAAACTCAAGGTCGTTACATTGTCATAGTAAAAGGTGATCAAACGTTAAATATTGAGCATGCACTTGAAATAGGTAAGCTTACAGATAGCGATCATTTTAAAGTAACAACACCTCATACAACGATTAGTGAATCAGTGTCTGATATTAAAATGCTTTGGGAAGGAGCAATTACTAAATGCTTAACTACTCAGGATTAAACGAAGAATGTGGCGTATTTGGTATATGGAATCATTCCGAAGCAGCACAACTTACGTACATGGGATTGCATAGTTTGCAACATCGTGGGCAAGAAGGTGCTGGTATAGTTGTTTCAGATCATAATACTTTAAAAGGTGAACGTGGATTAGGTTTATTAACTGAGGCAATTAAAGACCAGCAAATGGAACAATTAAAAGGCTATCAGCATGCAATTGGACATGTACGATATGCCACTTCAGGTAACAAAGGTATAGAGAATATTCAACCGTTTTTATATCACTTTTATGATATGAGTGTTGGTATTTGCCATAATGGAAACTTAATTAATGCCCAATCATTACGTCAAAATTTAGAAAAGCAAGGAGCAATATTTCATTCATCCTCGGATACAGAAGTCATTATGCATTTAATTAGAAGAAGTAAAGCACCTACTTTTGAAGAAGCTTTAAAAGAAAGTTTACGTATTGTTAAAGGTGGATTTACATTTGCAATTTTAACTAAAGATGCACTATATGGTGCTGTAGATCCTAATGCGATTAGACCACTTGTAGTTGGCAAAATGAAAGATAATACGTATATTATTGCCAGTGAAACTTGCGCAATTGACGTTCTTGGTGCTGAGTATGTTCAAGATATTCATGCAGGAGAATATGTAGTAATTAATGATGAAGGGATTAGAGTTCAATCCTACACACATCATACAACAACTGCAATTTCAGCTATGGAATACATTTACTTTGCGCGTCCGGATTCAACTATTGCTGGGAAAAATGTTCATGCTGTACGTAAGGCATCTGGTAAAAAACTAGCTGAAGAGAGTCCTGTGGATGCTGATATGGTTATAGGAGTTCCAAATTCATCATTGTCAGCAGCTAGTGGTTATGCCGAACAACTTGGTTTACCTTATGAAATGGGATTAGTGAAAAATCAATATGTTGCTCGAACATTTATCCAACCCACACAAGAATTAAGGGAACAAGGTGTAAGAGTTAAATTATCTGCAGTGAGAGATATAGTAGATGGTCAAAATATTATTTTAGTTGATGATTCAATTGTTAGAGGTACAACAATTAAGAGAATTGTCAAAATGTTAAAAGATTCTGGTGCGAATCAAGTACATGTCAGAATAGCTTCTCCAGAATTTATGTTTCCAAGTTTTTATGGTATTGATGTATCAACAACTGCAGAATTAATCTCTGCTAGTAAATCACCAGAAGAGATTAAAGATTATATTGGCGCAGATTCTTTAGCTTATTTAAGTGTTGATGGGCTTATTGAATCTATAGGACTTGATTATGATGCGCCATATAATGGTTTATGTGTTGAAAGTTTCACTGGTGATTATCCTGCAGGATTGTACGATTATGAAAATAATTATAAAAAGCATTTAAGTGAACGACAACAGCAATATATTGCTAATAATAAACATTATTTCGATAGCGAGGGAAATTTAAATGTCTAAAGCATATGAACAATCAGGTGTAAATATACATGCAGGATACGAAGCGGTTGAAAGAATGTCAAGCCATGTTAAACGTACTATGAGAAAAGAAGTTATTGGTGGATTAGGTGGCTTTGGTGCAACTTTTGATTTATCGCAATTAAATATGACTGCGCCCGTTTTAGTATCTGGTACAGATGGTGTAGGTACTAAACTGAAATTAGCAATTGATAATGATAAACATGACACAATTGGAATTGATGCAGTTGCGATGTGTGTGAATGATATTTTAACTACGGGTGCAGAACCACTTTATTTCTTAGATTATATTGCTACTCATAAAGTTGTTCCTGAAATTATAGAGCAAATTGTTAAAGGTGTAAGTGATGGTTGTGAACAAACTAATACTGCCTTAATCGGTGGAGAAACTGCAGAGATGGGAGACATGTATCATGAAGGGGAATATGACGTTGCTGGATTTGCAGTTGGTGCTGTGGAGAAAGACCAGTATATTGATGGCTCTAAAGTAAAAGTTGGACAAGCAATTATCGGTTTAGCGTCTAGTGGTATCCATTCGAATGGTTTCAGTTTAGTTAGAAAGATAATCAAAGACTCTAATATAGATTTGAATTCTGATTTTGAAGGTAAATCATTATTAGATGTAGTACTTGAACCTACAAGATTATATGTTAAACCAATTTTAGCTTTAAAAAAACATATAGACATTAAAGCAATGACTCATATCACTGGTGGTGGATTTTATGAAAATATACCAAGAGCATTACCAGAAAATGTCACAGCTGAAATTGATGTAACAAGCTTTCCAACACCTAAAATATTTGAATGGTTACAACAACAAGGCAATATAGAAACGAATGAAATGTATAACGTGTTTAATATGGGCATTGGTTACACAGTTATTGTTGATCAACAAGATGTTAATCAAACACTAAATATTTTAAAGGAACAAGATATTGATGCCTATCATATTGGACAAGTTACTGCCCAAGATGACGAATCTATACGCTTAATGGGGGTCTAACAATGGTAAAGATTGCCATATTTGCTTCAGGTTCGGGAAGTAATTTTGAAAATATTGTTGAACATGTTGAACAAGGAAAATTAAAAGATATAACCATTACTGCATTATATGTAGATAAGGCTAATGCTTATGCTGTTCATAGAGCAGAAAAACATCACATACCAGTACATATTAATGAACCGAAAGATTTCGAGTCAAAAATCCATTATGAACAGAAACTTGTTGATTTATTGCACCAAGAGCAAGTTGAATGGATTATTCTAGCTGGTTATATGAGACTAATCGGTGATACATTATTAAATGCTTTTGAAGGTAAAATTTTGAATATTCATCCTTCGCTATTGCCGAAATATAAGGGGATTGACGCAATAGGTCAAGCATTTAATAGTGGAGATAACATAACCGGTTCAACAGTTCATTATGTTGATAGTGGTATGGATACGGGAGAAATTATTGCACAACAACAATGTGATATTAGTACGGACGATACGATAGAAACTTTAGAGGACAAAGTTAAGCAACTAGAATATAACTTATATCCAAAAGTTATAGCTAAAATTGTAAAATAGAGGAGTTTTAAAGTAATGAAAAAAGCCATTTTAAGTGTATCAAATAAAGCAGGAATTGTTGAATTTGCTAAATCTTTAATTTCTTTAGATTATGAACTTTATTCAACTGGTGGTACTAAACGTGTTTTAGATGAAGCTAACATAGAAGTACATTCTGTATCAGAGCTTACACATTTTCCTGAAATAATGGATGGTCGTGTTAAGACACTTCATCCTGCTGTACATGGAGGAATATTAGCTGATCGTAATAAACCTCAACATTTAGAACAATTAAATGAACAACAGATAGACTTAATCGATATGGTTGTAGTTAATTTATATCCATTTCAACAAACAGTAGCAAATCCAGATGTTACAACAGAAGATGCCATTGAAAATATAGATATTGGCGGTCCTACAATGTTACGAGCTGCTGCGAAAAATTATAAACATGTGACAACTATTGTACATCCAGCTGATTATAATGAAGTAATTAAACGTCTACAAAATGATAATTTAAATGAAGAATTTAGACAATCATTAATGGTTAAAGTATTTGAACACACAGCAGAATATGATGCAGCCATTGTACGTTTCTTTAAAGGGGATAAAGAAACGTTAAGATATGGTGAAAACCCTCAACAATCAGCATATTTTGTAAGAACAACTGATGCGAAACATACCCTTGCCGGCGCTAAACAATTACATGGTAAACAACTAAGCTATAACAATATTAAGGATGCAGATGCTGCACTGTCATTAGTTAAAAAATTTGAAACTCCAGCAGCAGTAGCAGTTAAACATATGAATCCTTGTGGTGTAGGAATTGGTGACAATATAAAACAAGCTTTTCAACATGCTTATGAAGCTGATAATCAATCTATTTTTGGAGGAATTGTGGCTCTAAATAGACCGGTTGATACTGAGCTAGCACAACAATTGCATAGTATTTTCTTAGAAGTAGTGATTGCACCACAATTTTCAACAGAGGCTTTGAACATTTTAACTCAAAAGAAAAATATACGATTATTAGAAATTGACATGACTTTAGATAGTAATGAAGAAGAATTTGTTTCTGTATCTGGTGGTTATTTGGTTCAAGATAAAGATAATGGCTTAGTAACTAAAGAGGATATGACTGTTGTTACTGATAAGCAACCGACGAAAGCACAATGGGAAGCAATGTTATTAGGTTGGAAAGTTGTACCATCAGTAAAAAGCAATGCTATTATTTTGAGTAATAATAAACAAACTGTTGGTATTGGAGCTGGACAAATGAATCGTGTAGGAGCCGCAAAAATTGCTTTAGACCGAGCAATTGAAATTAATGATGATGTTGCATTAGTTTCCGATGGCTTTTTCCCAATGGGTGATACTGTTGAATTAGCTGCACAACATGGCATTAAAGCGATTATTCAGCCTGGGGGGTCAATTAAAGACCAGGAATCCATTGATATGGCTAATAAATATGGAATTACGATGGTAATGACTGGTATGCGTCATTTCAAGCATTAATTAAAAAGGGGATTTAATATGATGAAAGTACTTGTAATTGGAGCTGGTGGTCGTGAACATGCACTAGCATATAAATTAAATGAGTCTAAAATAGTTGAGCAAGTTTATGTCATACCTGGTAATGCTGCAATGGAACCTGTCGCTGAAATTCATACAGAAATTGCTGAATCAGACCATGATCGTATTATACAATTTGTTTTAGAACATCAAATTGAATGGGTAATTATAGGACCGGAACAACCACTCATTGATGGTTTAACTGACAAACTACAAAATAAAGGTATCAAAGTCTTTGGTCCTAATCAACAAGCTGCTCAAATTGAAGGGTCAAAATTATTTGCTAAAAAGTTAATGGAAAAATATGATATTCCAACTGCAGATTATAAAGAAGTTCATAATAAAGCTGATGCTAAAAATTATGTTAAGGCTTGTGAATTACCTGTCGTTATAAAGAAAGATGGACTAGCTGCAGGTAAAGGTGTTATTATCGCTGATACTCGCGAAGCTGCTTTAAGTGCAATTGAACAGATGTATGATCCTGATGAAGAAGGTATGATTGTCTTTGAAAGTTTTTTAGAAGGTGAAGAATTTTCATTAATGACATTTGTTAATGATGACTATGCAGTACCATTTGATTGTATAGCTCAAGATCATAAACGTGCTTATGACAATGATGAGGGCCCTAATACTGGTGGGATGGGTGCCTATTGTCCAGTATCACATATCAGTGAAGATGTACTGAAACGTACAAATAAAGAAATAGCTCAACCAATTGCTAAAGCTATGTATGAAGAAGGATATCACTTCTTCGGTTTACTATACATTGGTGCTATATTAACAACTGATGGTCCTAAAGTTATTGAATTTAATGCCCGTTTTGGAGATCCAGAAGCACAAGTATTATTAAGTCGTATGGATAGTGACTTAATGCAACATATCATTGATTTAGAACAAAAAGCGTCAATTCAATTTGAATGGAAACCACAAACGTTTGTTGGCGTTATGTTAGCATCCAAAGGGTATCCAGATGCATATGAAAAGGGTCATGAAGTAACAGGGCTTGAATTAAATAACAATTTCTTTGTTAGTGGTTTAACAATAGAAAACGATACATTTGTTACTAGTGGTGGTAGAGTAATCTTAGCCATGGGTAATGGTAATACTGTTGAAGAAGCACAACAACAAGCCTACAAAAACGTAGAAAAAATTAATAGTGATAATTTATTTTATCGACATGACATTGCTAATAAAGCTTTAAAATAATAAGTAAATAGCCAGTTAATATTAAATTTTTTTGGGAATTTAATATTGACTGGCTATTATTTTTGTTAGTTAGATCATTAACTTGATGTTGATTTTTAGCTAGTTAGTAATTTAATTTGACAGAAGATTAACGAACGATATGAACGAAGAACTAATAAATAAAATTAGCCTATTCGTCCTAATCTAACATCTCCGATACTTGTAATAGGCATATATTGCGCAGCAACATATGCTAGTAAAATAATACTTATAGTTAGTGCAATAAAAAGAATATCTTTATATGAAAACGGAGCATAATAATAGTAAGTTCGTGGACCATCTTCAAATCCTTTTGACTCCATTGCAACTGATAATTGATGTGCTTTTCTAATATTCTGGCTTAATAAAGGGATGATAATATGTTTTATTCTTTTGAATCCTCTGTAATTAGAGCGATCAATCATTTGATAGCGAATTCTTAATGAACGACGAAGTTGAATTAGTGAACTAACCATAATTGGCACCATTCTGATAGCAGCCATAAAGGCATAAGCTATTTTAGGTTTGACTTTTAGATGTTGCATTAAACTATAAAAGATCATCACAACTTGTGATGTTAAAGCAATTAAAATACCATAAAAAGAAATCGTGATTGTTCTCAGTGCGACATGTAATCCTCGAATTAAACTTTCAGTTGTAATGTTAATAAAACCAATATGTAATAATATATGACTTCCCTTACCATATAAAATCATAAATAAAGACGATAGAATGGCAAATGACATACTTAGTGTAATGAATAGCATAGTAATCTTATATTGGGTTCCATTAAATAATAGTAAATAGACTAACATCAAGATTGCGATATATAACATAAAATCAAAATTATGTACAAAAATAATGAAGAAAAATAATACAATACCTAAGAATAGTTTAGTTATAATATTAACGTCATCAATAAAATGATATTGTTTTTTCCATTGTTCAAACATTATGCTCACCATCACTATCTATTAAATTACCTTTGTCGATATTTAATTTTCGAGTAGGATAACGTGCAATGATATTGGGATCATGTGTCACCATTACTATGGTTTGACCTTTATTCACACGTTGTTGAAATAGTTTAATTAGTTGAAATGTATTATGACTATCTAAGCCAAAAGTTGGTTCGTCAAGAAAGATAATGTCTGCATTAGAGCTTAAAGCAGTTGCGACACTGAGACGTCTTTTTTGACCCATTGATAATTCAAAAGGGTGTTGGTCGGCGACACTTTCTAACTTTAATAACTGCAATAATTGAGTTGTTTTGGCATCACTTTCTTCAGCGTTTAAATGATTGTGTTGGATATTTATTTCTTCATAAACTGAATTAGTTATAAACTGTAATTCTGGGTTTTGATAGACTAGATACATATGTTGTGCTGCATCTTTAATAGCTTGAAGCGTTTGATTATTGAATGTCATTTTACCTTTGTATTTAATTAAATGCATGATTGATTCTAATAAAGACGTTTTACCACTACCATTTTGTCCAGTAATCGCAATCCATTCATGCGTATAGATAGGTAGGTGCTCGATTTGAAACAATGTTTTTTTACCTCTTATCACTTGTCCATGGGTGAAATTAAACAGTTTAGTCTTCTGGATTGGTGTCTTTAAAGTGTTAATAGGGGCATCATGCCATGCATTTGGATGCCATACACCAAATTGGGAAAGCAAATGTTCATAATGCTGTAAAATAATGTGTGGTTGATCATCAGCAATAATGCTACCATCATAATCCATTAACAACACACGATCAACGACATCCCAGATATATTCCACTTTATGCTCAACTATAATAACGGTTTGATCTTGCCATAAGTCAATTAATTTTTGCCATAATTCTTGAGTTGCTTGGTCATCTAACATAGCAGTAGGTTCATCCAAGAATAAAGTTTCAGCTTGTTGTAAGATCGTTTCTGCGATAGCTAATTTTTGTTTCATACCACCACTTAAATCTTTAATATATGTGTGAGGTGTGACATTCAAATTAACCATAGATAATGCTCGTTCTATTTGTTCAGTCATTTCATATCGTGGTACTTGCTTATTTTCCAAAACAAAGGCTAGCTCTTCATATACTTTGGGCATACAAAATTGGCTATCAGGATCTTGAAAAATAATGCCATTAGATGAAGTAATTTCTAATTCATCATATTTTAATGGTAATTCAACTAAATTTGGAACAATACCGCATAAAACATTTAACAAAGTACTTTTACCTGAGCCAGAAGGGCCTAAAAGTAATACTTTTTCTTTGTCTTTAATTGTAAGATTTAAATGGTCAAAAATTTTCTTCTGACCATTAGGATATTTTAATCGTAAATTACTAACTTTTAACACTTTAAGGACTCCTCTTATAAGTTGTCATAATCTTGTTTAGATGCCGGTCTAAATAATTTGGTAACACCAGTTTGATCTAAAGCTTTTACTATTAAATAAGATAATAGTCCAGCTACGAAAATACCACTTATTAATCTAAATACGATAAATAAAATTAAATTCCAACCTGCGACTTCATTTAAATAACCATAATAATAATCAATTGGGAATGCTGCTAGGGCAGTACAAAAACCTGCTAACATCGCAACCATAACTGAACGTGATTTATATTTGAAAATGAAAAAGATAAGTTCACAAGCAAGACCTTGTATGAGTGCATATATAATAGTAGGGATATCAAATCTTCCCATAACAATTGTTTCCCCAGCACCAGCTGCAAACTCTGCTAATAAAGCAATACCGGGTTTAGGAATAATTAAATAACATACAATAGCTGCCATAAACCATACACCATTGGTCAATTGTTCTATATGTAAGCCAGCAACTTGAATGCCATTATAGACAAACCACCATAAGTTATAAATAATTGCAAATACTACTGAAATCATAACCGTGACTAAAATTTCAGATAGTTTTAAACCTTTTGACATAATCATTTCCTCCTAAAAAAACGCACAACCCTCCATAGGAAAGTTGTGCGTGACAATATATGCGTATAATATATTATATTAACACTTTCCTACGCTAGTTCAAGCTAGATCAGGTTCGAAGGGTTTGAGGAATAACCTCATCTCAGTTAAAAACACCCCTAGTGCGTTCAATTATTTATTTAATTCTACTCTAAGTTGTTTGTTAAATAATGTCAATACGCTAAATAGTATATTATTGATTTAAAATGTTAATTAATTTAAAGTATCTTGAATATCTTGTTTTGTTTGATCTATGTCATCTGATTTTTTCTCTTTTTGTTCTTTTAAATCTTGTTCTACTTCTTTAGCTTTTTCAGCTGCTTTTTTTGCTTGTTCTTCTTTTGACATAATAAATACCTCCAATAGTATATAAATTGTTTACATTTAAATATTACCCAGTTATGCTATTTATAAACTTTTTTAGAGCCTGGGACAAAAACATTTCAGACTTGAATTTAAGCATTTGGCAGTAATTCACTAGTTTGTAAAATGTTGATAAATCAACGTTTTACAAACTAATCAGTCTTGCCGAGGGGGATTACGACATAAATTTTATATTAAATTTATTTCCGTCCCGCTTCCTTTTATACATTTATTTAAAGACAACAACAATAGATTAATATATAATAATTTTTGAGGTGAACATAATGTCTTTTCTTAGGAAACACGCCGAAATTATATTTAGCTATTTAATCGGTATCGTTTCACTCTTCACTGGTCTCATTATTTTAATAAACTTACCTTTGATTAAACAGTTAAATGGTGGTAAGAAAGTAAACACACATGTACATAATGTATGGGAATTTCTAAATGCATTTTTTAGTGAAATTATAAAAGTAATGAGTCGTTTTATAGGGAATTTTCCTATAGTTAGTGCAATTGTGATAATTATATTCGGTATTGTAGTTATGTTAATTGGACATACTTTATATAGAACAATCAAGTATGATTACGACATATCAATATTCTTTTTAATTATTGGAATAATGTACTTTATTATTACTTTAATTTTAATGACGCAAGTATACGGTGTATTTGCTTTAATTTTCTTAGTCCCTTTTACTATCCATATAGGTTACATTGTTTATAAAGATGAACTTAATAGCAATAATATAAAGAGCCATTATATGTGGATTATAGTAAGTTATGGAATAAGTTATTTAATTACTCAAATTGCTTTGTACGGCAGAATAGATGCTAATGAAATTGAATCTATAGATATTCTTAGTGTTAATACTTTCTTTATTATTATGTGGCTACTTGGTCAAATGGCAATATGGAACTTTTTATTCTTACGTCGTGCGTTACCGTTGACGAAACAAGAATTAGGTGAAGAAGAACCTGAGTTATCTAGAACAAGTAAAGGTAATGTGACAAATCAAACGAAAATTCATTTGAAACAACTCCAAGATAAGACAACAGAATATGCTCGTAAGACGAGAAGAAGTGTCGATTTAGATAAAATCAGAGCTAAACGTGATAAGTTTAAACAAAAAGTTAAAAATGTTGTAGATATTCAAGAGGATGATATTCCAAACTGGATGAGAAAACCTAAATGGGTTAAACCATTATATGTTCAATTAATTTGTGGAGTAGTTTTATTCTTATTCACATTTTTAGAATTTAATAATAGAAATTCATTGTTCTTGTCTGGTGACTGGGAATTATCGCAAACACAATATGTGATTGAATGGGTAACGTTATTACTGTTAATTTTTATTATTATTGCATATATTGCTACAACGTTAACATACAATTTAAAAGGTAAACTATATTATCTTCAATTATTCATGGGTAGTATTTTATTCTTTAAATTGTTAACTGAATTCATTAATATTATGATTCATGGATTATTGTTATCTGTCTTTATTACACCAACATTATTTATTATGTTATTAGCAATAATCATTTCATACTCTTTACAATTAAGAGAGAAACCTAAAAACACTAAATATTAATTTAATTGGTACTATTACTCAATGTATTAAATTGGGAATAGTACCTTTTTATTTTTCAGTTTAAAAGTGACGAATAATTATGGAATAAAAAGTAAATCATAGTTATGTCATATCAATTAGTTTAGTAGTTTGTTAAAATCGACTATGAATCATTAAAAGTTAGTCGATTATAAAACGAATGATAATACAAATAGTAAGTTGAATTTAGTGCATACTATGTGATAAACAATATTAAGAGAACAAGAAAGGTTGTTATCGAATGAAATTAGCAACATTAAATAAAGGTAAAGAAACAAAATATTTAAATGGTTACCCATTAATTGAAGAAGACGATATTTATAAGCATGATCATTTAAAGGAAGGAGATTTATTCCATTTAATCACAGAAAGAGAACAATATATTGCTACAGCATATGTTGGTAGACAGCATAAAGGTTTAGGATGGGTATTATCTTATGACAAACAACAGCAAGTTGATATTAAATTTTTCGAAAAATTATTTAAAGATGCTTTAGATGAAAGACAATATTATTACAATATAGATGGTACAAATGCATTTAGATTATTTAATGCTGAAGGTGATGGTGTAGGCGGTTTGACTATTGACAACTATAATGGTCATTTATTAATCCAATGGTATTCAAAAGGCATTTATAAATTTAAATACATGATACTTGAAGCTATTAGAGCCATTTTCACCTTTGATTCTATTTATGAAAAAATTAGATTTAAAGATAGTGACTACAGTGGAGGATTTGTTGAAGGACATGCGCCAGATTTTCCAATTGTCATTGAAGAGAACTTCACATTTTATAATGTTGATTTAGAAGATGGGTTAATGACTGGTATCTTTTTAGATCAAAAAGAAGTTAGGAAAAAGTTAAGAGATCAATACACTGAAGGTAAAAATGTTTTAAATTTATTTAGTTATACTGGAGCATTTTCAGTTATTGCAGCACAAAACGCACGTTCAACAACAAGTGTTGATTTAGCAAATAGATCTCGTGGCTTAACAGAGGAAAATTTTGGTTTAAATGGTATTGATCCGAAAACACAGTATATCTTTGTTATGGACACTTTTGACTTCTTTAAATATGCTGCGCGACATCATCATTCATATGACACAATAGTCATTGATCCACCAAGTTTTGCTCGCAGTAAGAAACGTACATTTTCAGTACAAAAAGATTATGACAAGTTAATCAATGGTGCATTAAGTATTTTATCTTTTAAAGGAACATTACTACTTTGTACCAATTCAAGTGTTTTGCCGTTAAAGCAATTTAAAAATACTATCAAAAAAACATTAGAAGATGCTGGTGTTGAATATCAAATATCTGAAGTTATGGGGCTACCAAAAGACTTCAAAACAAACCCACATTACAAACCTTCAAAATATTTAAAAGCTGTTTTTGTCGATGTTAAGCTTTAAAAGTCTATAATTGGGGTATAACATCTTACTGATAAAAGAAAGGTGATTAGAACATGGGCTTTAAAAATTCAATAGCAACAAATTTTACTAATAAATTAGGCAATTCAGTTTTAAATATAGAAGAAATTAATGAAAAAAATAGTATGCCAGTTACGTCAGAAGAATTACAACAACGTCGTAACAGAGCAGAAGCTCTAGTTAAGAAAAAATCACTACTATCATCTGGGATGAGTATTGTACCCATACCAGGTTTAGATTTTGGTGTAGATTTAAAATTGATGAAAGATATTATAGAAGATGTAAACAAAATTTATGGTTTAGATCATAAACAAGTCAATAAGTTAAGTGATGATGTTAAAGAAAGAATTATGTCGGCAGCAGCGATTCAAGGTAGCCAATTTATAGGTAAAAGAATATCAAGTGCGATATTGAAAGTTGTTATTAGAGACGTTGCTAAACGTACTGCAGCTAAACAAACGAAGTGGTTTCCAATTGTCGGACAGGCTGTATCAGCTTCAATTAGTTATTATTTTATGAACAAAATTGGAAAAGATCACATTCAAAAGTGCGAAAATGTTATTAAAAATGTCATGTAGGTGCTATAATAGTTTTGCGATTTATAAATTTTATTGAAACCGGTTTTAAACGAATTGAATTTGAGACTTGGTTTTGGTAAAGTTAAAGTATAAAATAAGTTAGTATTGTAATAATATTGAAGATTCTAACTATACGAAGGAGAAATGTAATTATGGAACAAAATTCATATGTAATTATTGACGAAACTGGTATTCATGCAAGACCAGCAACAATGTTAGTTCAAACAGCTTCAAAATTTGATTCAGATATTCAATTAGAATATAACGGTAAAAAAGTTAACTTAAAATCAATCATGGGTGTTATGAGTCTTGGTGTAGGTAAAGACGCTGAAATTACAATTTACGCTGACGGAAGTGATGAAGCTGATGCAATTCAAGCTATCAGTGACGTCTTATCAAAAGAAGGATTGACTAAATAATCATGTCTAAATTAATTAAAGGTATTGCTGCATCAGATGGTGTTGCAATTGCTAAAGCTTATTTATTAGTTGAGCCAGACTTAACTTTTGATAAGAACGAAAAAGTCACTGATGTAGAAAGTGAAGTTGCTAAATTTAATAAGGCGATCGAGGCTTCTAAAGTTGAGTTAACTAAGATTAGAAATAATGCAGAGGTTCAACTAGGTGCTGATAAAGCTGCTATATTTGATGCACATTTATTAGTTTTAGATGACCCTGAATTAATTCAACCAATCCAAGATAAAATTAAAAATGAAAATGTTAATGCAGCATCTGCATTAACAGATGTTACTACACAATTTGTAACAATATTCGAATCAATGGATAACGAATATATGAAAGAACGTGCTGCGGATATTCGTGACGTTTCTAAACGTGTTTTAGCGCATATCTTAGGCGTGGAACTTCCAAATCCAAGTATGATTGATGAAAGTGTTGTTATTGTAGGTAATGACTTAACACCTTCTGATACTGCGCAATTAAATAAAGAATTCGTACAAGGGTTTGCTACAAATATTGGTGGTAGAACAAGTCACTCAGCAATTATGAGTCGTTCTTTAGAAATTCCTGCAATTGTTGGTACTAAATCAATTACTCATGAAGTACAACAAGGTGATATGATTATCGTTGATGGATTAGAAGGTGATGTTATCATCAATCCAACAGAAGACGAATTAATTGCATACCAAGATAAACGTGAACGTTTCTTTGCAGATAAAAAAGAACTTCAAAAATTGCGTGATGCTGATACAGTGACTGTTGACGGTGTACATGCAGAACTTGCAGCTAATATTGGTACGCCTAATGACTTACCAGGTGTTATTGAAAATGGTGCACAAGGTATTGGTTTATATAGAACTGAGTTCTTATATATGGGTAGAGACCAAATGCCAACTGAAGAGGAACAATTCGAAGCCTATAAAGAAGTACTAGAAGCAATGAACGGTAAACGTGTTGTAGTGCGTACTTTAGATATTGGTGGAGATAAAGAATTATCTTATTTAAATTTACCAGAGGAAATGAATCCATTCTTAGGTTATAGAGCGATTCGTTTATGTCTTGCGCAACAAGATATCTTCAGACCACAATTACGTGCGTTATTACGTGCTTCAGTTTATGGTAAATTAAATATTATGTTCCCAATGGTAGCGACAATTAATGAATTCCGTCAAGCTAAAGCAATATTATTAGAAGAAAAGGAAAACCTTAAAAATGAAGGTTATGATGTATCTGATGATATTGAATTAGGTATTATGGTTGAAATTCCATCAACAGCTGCATTAGCAGATATATTTGCTAAAGAGGTAGATTTCTTCAGTATTGGTACTAATGATTTAATTCAATATACTATGGCTGCAGACCGTATGTCTGAACGTGTTTCTTATTTGTATCAACCATACAATCCATCAATTTTACGCTTAGTTAAGCAAGTAATTGAAGCTTCGCATAAAGAAGGTAAATGGACTGGTATGTGTGGTGAAATGGCTGGAGATTCAACAGCTATTCCATTATTACTTGGTTTAGGATTAGATGAGTTCTCTATGAGTGCAACATCAATCTTAAAAGCAAGAAGACAAATTAATAGTTTAAGTAAAAATGAAATGACTGAACTTGCAGATCGTGCAATTAACTGCGCTACTCAAGAAGAAGTTATTGAATTAGTTAATAATTATGCTAAATAATTATTTTAAAGACGCTCTAGTTTTTTAGAGCGTCTTTTTTGTATATCCTGAATTCTAATTGTTTCGGTTCTTTCGATTCTTTCCCAAATTGGACTGATACATAATTGTTTTTAAGTTTCGCACACTGGCTTTTGCCCAACTATGCCCGACATCAGTTAAAAAAATTTCTAATTGTGGTACTAATTATTCGTGTATATTAATTGTCTATATTTAATATACTATTTAGTTCATCTAAATCTACTTGATACATTGGTTTACCTTTTAATAAGATGAAAGGTGTTGAGAAAGCATCATAATCCATCATTTCAAGGCGATATTGATTATTGCTAATATTTCTTTCTTCAAATACAATTTTGTGCTCTGTTAAATAGTTTTTCACAAAAGTACATGGTGGGCAGTCATTTTGCGTATAAATAATAACGTCATCCAAAATTCATCTCTCCTTTAATTTATCTCTATTTATTGTAATACAATTTAACTTTTAACAAAAATTAAATATGGCTAAAATGTGAAATCAGTTAAAATTATATTTAATTTCATAGCACTTAATGTTTTAATCTCTAAGTTATAACTATTATAATTAACTTCATTGTGTTGCCAAAATAAATAGAAATAGGTGATTTAATAAATGGATACCGTTGAAATAAGTAGGTTTTTAACAGGCATGACATTAGCAGTACACATTATTTTTGCGACGATAGGTGTCGGTATGCCTTTAATGTTTGCAATAGCAGAATTTTTAGGTATTCGCAAAAATGATTTATCATATATTGCATTAGCTAAAAGATGGTCTAAAGCATATACCATCACAGTAGCAGTAGGTGTTGTAACAGGTACAATTATCGGGTTACAGTTATCATTAGTATGGCCAACATTTATGGAAATGGGTGGTCATGTAATAGCTTTACCATTATTTATGGAAACCTTTGCTTTTTTCTTTGAAGCTATTTTTCTAAGTATTTATTTATATACTTGGGACAGATTTAAAGGTAAATGGACTCACTTTATTATAAGTATACCAGTTATTATCGGTGGTTCATTTTCAGCATTTTTCATTACTTCAGTTAACTCATTTATGAATACACCTGCTGGTTTTGAAATGGAAAAAGGCAAAATGGTTAATGTCCAACCGTTTGAAGCAATGTTCAATCCATCGTTTATTGTAAGATCATTCCATGTAATTACAACTGCAGGAATGACAATGGCATTTGTACTAGCTTCTGTAGCAGCTTTCAAACTACTACGCAATAAAGTACCAGAAGATAGAAGTTATCATAGTAAAGCACTGAAAATGACTATGATTGTTGGCTTTTTATCAACATTGTTATCGATGTTAGCTGGTGATTTATCTGCTAAGTTCTTACATCAAGTACAACCAGAGAAATTAGCAGCATACGAATGGCATTTTGATACGTCTTCTCATGCAAATTTAGTGTTATTTGGAGTACTAAATGAAAAAACACAAGAAGTAAGTGGAGCAATTGAAATACCAGGTGTATTAAGTTTCTTAGCTGATAATAGTTTTAAAACGACAGTTAAAGGATTAAATGAGTTCCCTAAAAACGACTTACCACCAATGATTGTTCATTATTTCTTCGATTTAATGGTAAGTATGGGTATTTTATGCTTTGTTATATCAGGACTGTATGTTCTAACATTAATTTTTAAAAAATTACGTAAGTACACAACACATAAATGGATGCTTTATGGTATTTTGCTTACAGGTCCAGCTTCTATGTTAGCTATTGAATTTGGTTGGTTCTTAACAGAAATGGGAAGACAACCTTGGATTGTTAGAGGTTATATGCGCGTGTCGCAAGCAGCTACACAAGCTGGTGGAATTACTCTAGTGACAATATTGTTTGGTATTCTATACTTTATATTAATGTTCACAAGTGCGTATGTACTTATTAGAATGTTTAAGAATAAGCCAGCTTATAAAGACGTTAATCAGTTAATGACTTCTAAAGGAGGGGTAAAATGATATATGCATATATAGGTATAACAGTACTATGGTTATTTTTATTTTGTTATGTCATTATTGCCTCTATTGATTTTGGAGCAGGCTTCTTTGCATTACATTCTAAAATAACAGGTAATGACAAAAAAACGAATCATTTGATTTCACGTTACTTAAATCCCGTTTGGGAAGTAACGAATGTGTTCTTTGTATTTTTCTTTGTAGGATTTGTAGGGTTTTTCCCTGAATCAGTTAAGTATTTAGGAACAGTCTTACTTGTGCCAGGTTCCATTGCACTTATCATGATTTCATTACGTAATAGTTTTTATGCATTTGAAAATTATGGACAAGACACTAAACTATCTTGGATGGTTATGTATGGTGTTACTGGTTTATTGATTCCAGCGTCATTAGCTACTGCGTTAACAATTACAGAAGGTGGTTATATTTCAGAAAATCATGGACATGTTGATTTAGAGTGGTTACAACTCATTTTAAGTCCATTTGCATGGTCAGTCGTATTTCTAGCCATTATTTCTGTATTGTATATTTCTTCAGGATTTTTAACGTTTTATGCTCATAAAGCTGAAGATAAACCAGCTTATGAATTAACGAGAATGTGGCATATTTTCTGGGGACTTCCAATGATCATTATTTCTTTATTTGTCTTTCTGTCATTAAGAATACAAAATTCAGAACATTTTTATACTGCAATTTTTGATTATTGGTGGATGTTTGTTTTAAGTTTTATCTTTTTCTGTATAGCACTATTGTTAACAATCTTAAAAAGAAATCATGGCTTAGCATTTATTCTGATCATTTTACAAATGTTAATGGCATTTTTCGGATATGGTATGAGTAAATTACCTTATTTACTTTATCCATTTGTTAAAATTACTGATGCTCATGTGAATCCTGAAATGGGATGGGCATTAGTGATTGCCTTTATTTTAGGTTTACTTTTATTAGTACCATCGTTAATATTATTATTAAGACTATTTGTTTTTGATAAAGATTACGTAGAAGGAAAGAAATAGCAGTAATTTACCCCAACTGTAATTGAACTCTTATTGTCAATCGATAGTTGGGGTTGTTATTGTATTGATTATCCTAACTATTAACAATCAATTTTATTAATGATGGAGGATATCTATGGGTAAAGAATATGTAGTAATAGGTTTAGGTCGTTTTGGTGGAAGTATTGTAAGAGAATTAAATGCATTAGATATGGATGTAATGGCGATAGATTATGATGAAAATAGAGTGAATGAGTATAGCGATATTGCAACACATGCGGTGGTTGCAGATACCACAGATGAAGCAGTGATGAAAAGTTTAGGTATTAGAAATTTTGATCATGTCATTGTTGCTATAGGTGAAAATATCCAATCTAGTACTTTAACAACATTGATATTAAAAGAACTAGGTGTAAAAAAAGTTACTGCAAAAGCACAAAATGACTATCATGCTAAAATATTAAATAAAATAGGTGCAGATACTGTTGTACATCCAGAGCGTGATATGGGTCGTAGAATTGCACATAATGTTGCAAGTGCGAGTGTACTTGATTATTTAGAATTAGCAGATGAACATTCAATTGTTGAATTAAAAGCTACTGAAAAAATGGCAGGGCAATCAATTATTGAATTGGATATTAGAGCGCAATATGGCATAAATATTATTGCTATAAAAAGAGGAAAAGATTTTATAATTTCACCTAATCCTAACTTGAATTTAGAAATAGGGGATATTCTTATAATGATTGGTCATGATAACGATTTAAGTCGTTTTGAAAAAAACATAGCTACAAAATAAAGATTTAATACTAAGTCCAACTATATAACAACCAAAAATAAGAGGCTGGGACATAAATCCCAAAAATAATAGCACAAAGATGATTTTATTGTTAAATCGTCTTTGTGCTTCTTTATGTTCAATACTCCGTATTGTAGTTTCGCGTTCCTAGGGTGCTGTCTCAGCCTGTAGTCTTCGACTAGCACTGCTCCCTCAGGAGTCTTCACTACAATACTTCGTTTTTTATGTAATTTTACATGTAAATACTTCAAAAAAATAAGACACTTTCGTATAATTTAATAAATACCAATAAACCAAATTAACGAGGTGTCTTATGTATAAAGATTATAACATGACTCAACTTACACTACCAATGGAAACTTCAGTAAAAATTCCTCAAAATGATATTTCAAGATACGTTAATGACATAGTTGAAAGCATACCAGATAGAGAATTCGACGAATTCAAACATTATCGTGGTGCGACTTCATATCATCCAAAAATGATGTTAAAAATTATTCTATATGCCTACACACAATCTGTATATTCTGGAAGAAAAATAGAAAGATTACTCAATGATAGTCTTCGTATGATGTGGTTGTCTCAAAATCAAACACCTTCATATAAAACAATTAATCGATTCAGAGTCAATCCTAAAACAGATGCCTTAATTGAATCTTTATTTATCCAATTTCATAGTCAGTGTCTAAAGCAAAATCTTATTGATGACCAAGCTATTTTTATCGATGGAACCAAAGTCGAAGCTGATGCCAATAGATATACGTTCGTATGGAAGAAAAGTATTTTAAATTATGAAACAGATATAAACGAAAATTCAAAAACAATCTATCAAGAATTAGTAAAGGATAAAATTATACCAGAGATTATAGAAGATAAAGATACTGATTTATCAAAAGAAGATATTGATTTAATCGGTAGTCACTTGGATAAAGAAATCGAAGATTTAAATCAACAAATTGATAATGAAACACAACCAGAACTAAGAAAGCAAACTCGTCAAAAAAGAACTAAAATAAAAAAAGTTAAAAAGAAATTTGATGATTATTCTGACCGAAAGTCGAAGTACGAAGAACAAAAAGCAATTCTTCAAGACCGTAATAGTTATTCTAAAACAGACCATGACGCTACTTTTATGAGAATGAAAGAAGATCATATGAAAAATGGACAACTTAAACCAGGATACAATTTACAAATAGCGACAAATTCGCAATTTGTTTTATCATATAATGTCTACCAAAATCCAACAGATACTAGAACTTTAATACCATTTTTAACTTTAATTAAAGAAACCTACGGTTATTTACCTGAGTATATTGTCGCTGATGCTGGTTATGGTAGTGAACAAAATTACATGGCTATTATCGATGATTTTAA